>NZ_BADL01000419.1 GCF_000333615.1 Ideonella sp. B508-1
CATGGTCTGGAAGTTGACCCGGGCCTCCATGCGGCCCTGGGAGATCTCGGCCTGGTAGGGCGTGTAGGCGGTGTACCAGGCGGGGTTCTCCAGGATGTTGCGCAGGATGACGCCCGGCGTGAAGGTGCCGTGGTAGCCCTGGCCGATGAAGCTCTTCAGGCGCTGGTTCTTGCCGGCGATGGCCTTGAGCTCGGCCAGGGCCTGTTCCTCGGTGACCGGGGCGGGCAGGTCCATCGCTGCGGTGCGGGCGATGGCGGCGGGCACGATGGCCTCGATCAGCGCGCGGCGCGAGGCCGGGCCGATGGCCGCCAGCATGGTGGCTTCGTCGTCGGCCCCCGGCCCGATGTGGCGGGAGGCGAAGGCCGTGGCGTTCTCAAGCTCGGCCAGGGGGGCGTGGGAGGAAGTCAGCATGGTGGCAGTCTCGGCAGGAACGGGAACGGTCGGCGGATCAGAGGGTCTTGAGCAGGGCGTCGTAGGCGGTGGAATCCATCAGGCCATCCAGTTCGGCCGGGGCGGACAGCTTGACCTTGAAGAACCAGCCGGCGCCCAGCGGGTCGCTGTTGGCCAGGGCCGGGTCGTTGCGCAGGTCCTCGTTGACCTCGACGATCTCGCCCGAGACGGGCATGTAGACGTCGGCCGCGGCCTTGACCGACTCGACCACACCGGCGATCTCGCCCTTGGCGATGGTCTTGCCCACTTCCGGCAGGTCCACGAAGACCACGTCACCCAGGGCGTCCTGGGCATGCACGGTGATGCCGACGATGGCGGCGGCGGTGTCGGCGATGTTGATCCACTCGTGGTCGTGGGTGAACTTGACGGTCATGGCAGGCTCCTGCGAAGCGTTGAGGGGCAAAAGAAGAGAGAAGAAACAGGTCGGGGGTGCTGGAGGCGGCCCCGTGGCGACGATCAGCCGCGGTAGTAGCGGTTGGGGGTGAAGGGCATGGCGGCCACCGTCATCGGCAGGCGCTTGCCGCGCACTTCGGCGAAGACTTCGGTGCCCGCGGCGGCGTGGGCCACCGGCAGGTAGGCCATGGCCACCGGGGTGTTGACGGTGGGGCCCAGGGTGCCGCTGGTGACGGTGCCCAGCGGCGTGCCGTCGGCGGCCACCAGGGCGGTACCTTCGCGCACCGGGGCGCGCTCCTTGCCCACCAGGCCCACACGCTTGCGTGTCGGGCCGTTGGCGAACTGGGCGTCGATCACGGCGGCACCGGGGTAGCCACCAGCACGGGCTCCACCGGCGCGGCGCACCTTCTGGATGGCCCAGGTCAGTGCGGCTTCCACCGGGTTGGTGGTGGTGTCGATGTCATGGCCGTACAGGCACAGGCCGGCTTCCAGGCGCAGGGTGTCGCGCGCGCCCAGGCCGGCGGGCTTCACCTCGGGCTCGGCCAGCAGGGCGCGGGCCAGGGCCTCGGCCTGGCCTTCATGCACCGAGATCTCGAAGCCGTCCTCGCCGGTGTAGCCCGAGCGGGTGACGAAGCATTCGGCGCCGGCCAGCGTGAACAGGCCGCCGGTCATGAAGGTGAGGGCGGCCACGCCCGGGTTCAGGCGCGACAGGGCGGTGACGGCCTGCGGCCCCTGCAGGGCCAGCAGGGCACGTTCGGGCAGGGGCTGCACGCTGCAGCGGCTGCCGATGCGGGCCTGCAGGTGGGCGATGTCGGCCGCCTTGCAGCCGGCGTTGACCACCACGAACAGGTCGCCGAAGGCGGCCGCGGCCTCACCCGCCGGGCGGGTGATCATCAGGTCGTCCAGCAGGCCGCCCTCGTCGTTGGTGAAGAAGGCGTAGCGCTGCTTGCCGGCGGGCAGGTCGATCACGTCGACCGGCACCAGGGTTTCCAGCGCGGCGGCGGCGTCGGTGCCGATCAGGCGCAGCTGGCCCATGTGGGAGACGTCGAACAGCGCGGCGGCTTCGCGGCACTGGCGGTGCTCGGCCATCAGCCCCGAGGGGTACTGCACCGGCATGGCGTAGCCGGCAAAAGGCACCATGCGGGCGCCGAGTTCAAGGTGCAGGGCGTGCAGCGGGGTCTGGAACAGGTCGGCGGCGTCGCTCATGGGGCGTTTCTCTCGGTCGGGTGGCGGGGCGAATGGCTGAACACATCATCCAAGGGCCCCCGCTGTCCGCTTTACCTGAGAGATTGACAGCACCGCGGGTTGCGCGGGAGGCTGCTTGCCCCTTCGGTGGGCCGGTTCATGGCAGGACTGCCATCGCCGACCTCTCTCCAGTGAGGAACGTGTCGGTGTTTCCACCGACACGGCTGTCAGTCCTTTTGCCTGAGCGTTCGAGGGGTGAGCCTCTGCGCCTTCGGCGGCCCCGGGTGGGGCTCTCTCCTGACATCCATTCAGTGTAACCGGGCGGCGCTGATTTTGGTCAGTTTGCGTTCATGTCCGCCGCATAGAGTCGGGGTGTACATTTTTGGAAGACCTATAAGCCAGAGGAGACAGGCCATGAGCGGCAACCCCAGCGTCACCACGCCCGGCATCTACGACCAGCATCTGGACAAGAACCCGGCCAACTACGTGCCTCTGTCGCCCACCAGCTATGTGGAGCGCACGGCCGAAGTGTTCGGTGACCTGCCCGCCGTGATCCACGGCCAGCGCCGCTACACCTGGGCGCAGACGCGTGAGCGCAGCGCCCGTCTGGCGGCGGCCCTGAAGGCGCTGGGCGTGGGGCGCGGCACCACGGTCAGCGTGATGCTGCCCAACACGCCGGAGATGGTGGAGGCCCACTACGGCGTGCCTGCCACCGGCGCGGTGCTCAACACCTTGAACACCCGGCTGGACGCGCCGCTGCTGGCCTGGCAGATGAACCACTGCGAGACGCAGGTCCTGATCACCGACACGGAGTTCGGCCCCCTGATGTACGAGGCCCTGCGCCGCCTGCGCGAGGACCACGGCCGCGACCCCATCGTCATCGACGTCGCCGACAGCGAATACACCGGCCGCGCCGAGCGGGTGGGCACGCATGAATACGAGGCCCTGCTGGCCGCCCATGCCCCGGTAGCCCAGCTGGATGGCCCGGCCGACGAGTGGGACGCCATCGCCGTGAGCTACACCAGCGGCACCACCGGTGACCCCAAGGGCGTGGTCACCCACCACCGCGGCGCCTACCTGAACGCCGTCTGCAACGCCGCCACCTGGACCATGCCGCACTTCCCGGTCTACCTGTGGACGCTGCCGATGTTCCACTGCAACGGCTGGTGCTTCCCCTGGACGATCGCGATGCTGGCGGGCACCCATGTGTGCCTGCGCAAGGTCGACGCCAAGTCCATCCTGGAGGCCATGCGTGAGCACAAGGCCGATCACTACTGCGCCGCGCCCATCGTGCACAACCTGCTGATCTCGGCTGATCCGTCGCTGCGCGACGGCATCACCCAGCGGGTGCGCGGCATGGTGGCGGGCGCGGCCCCGCCGGCCGCCATGATCGAGGGCATGGCCAAGATGGGCTTCGACATCACCCACGTCTACGGCCTGACCGAGGTCTACGGCCCGGCCGCGGTGGCGGCCAAGCGGACGTCCTGGGCCAGCGAAAGCCTTTCCGAGCAGACCCGCCTGAACGGCCGCCAAGGTGTGCGCCACACCATGGAAGAGGGCATGACCGTGATGGACCCGGAGACCATGACCGAGGTGCCGGCCGATGGTGCCACGATGGGCGAGATCATGTTCCGTGGCAACGTGGCGATGAAGGGCTACCTGAAGAACCCCAGCGCCACCGACAAGGCCTTTGCCGGCGGCTGGTTCCACACCGGCGACCTGGCCGTGCTGGAGCCCGACCGCTACGTCAAGATCAAGGACCGCAGCAAGGACATCATCATCTCCGGCGGCGAGAACATCAGCTCCATCGAGGTGGAGGACGCGCTGTACCGCCACCCGGCGGTGGCCGCGGCCGCCGTGGTGGCCAAGCCCGACCCGAAGTGGGGTGAGACGCCGGTGGCCTTCGTCGAACTGGCCCTGGGCGCCCAGGTGACGGCCGAAGAGTTGATCGCTCACTGCAAGAGCCTGCTGGCGGGCTACAAGGTGCCGCGCGAGATCCGCTTCGAGCCCATCCCCAAGACCTCCACCGGCAAGATCCAGAAGTTCATGCTGCGCGAGAAGGCCAAGTCCGCCGCGGCCTTCGACTGACACCGGGCCCGCCCGGCTTGCCAGCCGCGGCGCGCTGACCTACGCTGAACGGGGGACGCAGGGCGTCCCCCTTTTTTTCGCGGAGAGACCATGCTCACCACCGAGGACCCCCTTCTGCTGCGCAGCCAGGACGCGCGCGGCGTCGTCACGCTGACGCTCAACCGGCCGCAGGCCTTCAACGCGCTGTCCGAGGCCATGCTGGCCGCGTTGCGCACCGAGCTGGCGGCCATCGCCCGCGACGACAGCGTGCGGGTGGTGGTGCTGGCCGCGGCCGGCCGCGCCTTCTGCGCCGGCCACGATCTGGTGGAGATGCGGGCCCAGCCCTCGGCCGAGTACTACCGCGCCCTGTTCAACGAATGCGGCAAGGTCATGATGGCCATCCAGAAGCTGCCGGTGCCGGTGGTGGCCAAGGTGCAGGGCGTGGCCACGGCCGCGGGTTGCCAGCTGGTGGCCATGTGCGATCTGGCGGTGGCCGCCTCCAGCGCGCGCTTCGCCGTCAGCGGTGTCAACCTGGGCCTGTTCTGTTCCACGCCGGCGGTGGCCCTGTCGCGCAACATCGGCCGCAAGGCGGCCTTCGAGATGCTGGTGACCGGCGAGTTCATCAGCGCCGAGCAGGCCCAGGCCAAAGGCCTGGTCAACCGCGTGGCCACGCCCGAGGCGCTGGACGAGGAGGTCGAGCGGGTGGTGGCCAGCATCGTGGCCAAGCCGCGCACCGCGGTCGCCCTGGGCAAGGAGCTGTTCTACCGTCAGCTGGAGTCGGGCATCGAGGCCGCCTACACCGATGCGGCGCAGACCATGGCCTGCAACATGATGGACGAGGCCGCCCTCGAAGGCGTGCAGGCTTTCATCGACAAGCGTCCCCCGGCCTGGGCCCGGAAGGACTCGGCATGAGCGGGGGCGGGGCGCGCCGACGGCGCTTCACCGTCACTCTGCTGGGCTGCAGCATGGGCTGCGCCACGCTGATAGCAACGCAGGCCGCGGAACTGCCGCGGGTGATGCTGATGACCACCGAGGGTCCCATCGTCATCGCGCTGGACACCCGCCACGCACCGCGGTCGGCCGGGGACTTCCTGCAATACGTGCAGCGCGGCCTGTACGACCAGGGCGCGGGCTTCTACCGCGTGGTGCGGCGCGACAACGACCATGGCACGCCGCCCATCGAGGTGATTCAGGGCGGGCTGCTGGACGAGAACGACCCGCGCGCGCTGCCGCCGGTGGTTCACGAGAGCACCCGTCAGACCGGGCTGCGCCACCTGGACGGCACCGTGTCCCTGGCCCGCGGCGCGCCGGGCACCGGGGGCGGCGCGGCCTTCTTCATCTGCGTGGGGCCGCAGCCGGGGCTGGACGCCGGCGCCCTGCGCAACCCCGATGGCCAGGGCTTTGCCGCCTTGGGGCAGGTGGTCTTCGGCATGGACACGGTGCGCCGCATCCACGCTGGCGACACCGACCCGGCGCAGGGCGAGGCCTATGTGCAGGGACAGATGCTCAGGCAGCCGGTGCGGCTGCTGTGGGCCCGGGAGGTGAAATGAGCCAGGCGGGTGGGGTGGTGTTGGTGACCGGCGGCTCGCGCGGCATCGGGGCAGCGGTGGTGCGCCAGCTGGCGGCCCAGGGCACGGCGGTGCTGTTCAGCTACCGGCGCGAGGCCGCGGCGGCCCAGACCCTGGTGGCCGAGGTGCAAGCCGCGGGCGGCCTGGCCTGCGCGGTGCCGGCCGACGTGGCCGACGAGGCCCAGGTGATGGCAATGTTTGCCTCGCTGGACGCCTGGTGTGCGGAACTGGGCCGGCCCTTCACCGGCTTGGTCAACAACGCGGGCGTGCTGGAGACGCAGAAAAAGCTGGTGGACATGGACACCGGGCGCTGGGAGCGGGTGCTGCGCACCAATGTCGTCGGCAGCTTTCTGTGCGCCCGCGAGGCGGTGCGCCGCATGGCGCGCTCGGCCGGCGGTGCCGGTGGGGCCATCGTCAACCTGTCCTCCCGGGCGGCCCGGCTGGGCGCGGCCTTTGAGTATGTGGATTACGCTGCCTCCAAGGCCGCGGTGGACGCGATGACGCTGGGCCTGTCGCGCGAGGTGGCCGCCGAGGGCATCCGCGTCAACGCGGTGGCGCCGGGGCTGATCCGCACTGACATCCACGCCAGCGGCGGCGAACCCGGCCGGGTGGAACGGCTGTCGTCCGCCGTGCCGATGGGCCGAGGTGGCGAGCCCGAGGAGGTGGCGCAGGCCGTGCTGTGGCTGCTGTCCGAGGCCTCCTCGTATACCACGGGCACGGTGCTGGACGTGTCCGGCGGGCGCTGAGCTTCCGAGAGCGGTCACCCCAGGCGCCATGGGGTTGGAGCAGCCCGGCTAAGCTGGTGGGAGTCTTCAACTCTGGCCGGCCCCGCCGGTTCACCACCATGACCACGTCCGCGATCTACGACATTCCCCTGCAACGCCTGAACGGCACGCACGCCACGCTGGGCGAATACAAGGGCAAGGTGCTGCTGATCGTGAACGTGGCGTCCAAGTGCGGCCTGACCCCGCAGTACGAGGCGCTGGAAGCCCTCTACGAGGCCCAGAGCGCCAAGGGCCTGGAAGTGCTGGGCTTCCCCTGTAACGACTTCCTGGGCCAGGAGCCTGGCACGGCCGAGGAGATCCAGAGCTTCTGCACCGCCAACTTCGGCGTGAAGTTCCCGATGTTCGAGAAGGTCAACATCAACAGCAGCCCGCGCCATCCGCTGTACGCCGCGCTGATCGCGGCCCAGCCCAAGGCCGATGCGGCCAACGGCACCGCCTTCCGCGAGCGCCTGGGCTCCAAGAACCTGCTGCCGGCCAACGACAGCGACGTGATGTGGAACTTCGAGAAGTTCCTGGTTGGCCGCGACGGCAGCGTGGTGGCCCGCTTCTCGCCGGACGTGACGCCCGATCACCCGGCCCTGAAGGCCGCGATCGAGAAGGCCCTGGGCTGATCAGGCTCCACCGAGGAGGCTGCGCCCCACGGCCTCGGCCACCTCGATGCCATCCACCCCGGCGGACATGATGCCGCCGGCATAACCGGCGCCTTCACCGGCCGGGTACAGGCCGCGGGTGTTGAGGCTCTGGTAGTCCTTGCCGCGGTTGACGCGCAGCGGCGAGGAGGTGCGGGTCTCGACCCCGGTCAGCACCGCGTCGCGCATCGAGAAGCCCTTGATCTGGCGCTCGAAGGCGGGCAGGGCCTCGCGGATGGCGTCCAGCACGTACTCGGGCAGCACGGTGCGGCCGGGCTGGTCCAGGTGCACCAGCTGCACGCCGGGCTTGTACGAGGGCTGCACGCTGCCCAGCGCGCTGCTGCGCTGGCGCTTGAGGAAGTCGCCCACCAGCGAGGCCGGGGCGATGTAGCCGCCGCCGCCCAGTTCGTAGGCGCGCGATTCCCAGAAGCGCTGAAAGGCCATGCCGTCCAGCGGGTTGACCGGGCCGCTGCCGCCCTTGTCCTGCCGGTAGTCGGAGGGGTTGATGCCCACGACGATGCCGGCGTTCGCATTGCGCTCGTTGCGCGAGTACTGGCTCATGCCGTTGGTGACGACGCGCTCCACCTCGGAGGTGGCGGCCACCACCGTGCCGCCCGGGCACATGCAGAAGCTGTAGACGCCGCGGCCGTTGCTGGCGTGGTGCACCAGCTTGTAATCGGCCGCGCCCAGGATGGCGTTGCCCGCGTTGGGGCCGAAGCGGGCCTGGTCGATCAGGCTTTGCGGGTGCTCGATGCGGAAGCCCACCGAGAAGGGCTTGGCTTCCATCTGCACGCCGCGGCCATGCAGCATCGTGAAGGTGTCACGCGCGCTGTGGCCCAGGGCCAGCACCACGTGGTCGGTGCGGATCTCCTCGCCCGACTCCAGCACCACGCCGCGCACCTGGCGCTCACCGTCGCGGGTCTCCACCAGCAGGTCGGTCACCTTCTGCTGGAAGCGGATCTCGCCGCCCAGTTCGATGATCTCGGCGCGGATCTTCTCGACCATGCTGACCAGGCGGAAGGTGCCGATGTGCGGCTTGGAGACGTAGAGGATCTCTTCCGGGGCGCCGGCTTTCACGAACTCGGTCAGCACCTTGCGGGTGAGGTGGCGCGGGTCGCTGATCTGGCTCCAGAGCTTGCCGTCGGAGAAGGTGCCGGCGCCGCCTTCGCCGAACTGCACGTTCGACTCGGGGTTGAGCTGTTTCTGGCGCCACAGGCCCCAGGTGTCCTGGGTGCGCTCGCGCACGGCCTTGCCGCGCTCCAGCACGATGGGCCGCAGGCCCATCTGGGCCAGGATCAGCGCGCTGAAGATGCCGCAAGGCCCGAAGCCGATGACCACCGGGCGCGGCCGCTCGGTGGCGTAGAAATCGGCCGGGGCATGGCCGACGAACTGGTAGCGGGTGTCCGGCGTGGGGCGAATGTGCGGATCATCGGCCAGGCGCCGGGCCACGGCGGCCTCGTCGGCCAGCTCGCAGTCCAGGGTGTAGATCAGCACGATGG
>NZ_BADL01000418.1 GCF_000333615.1 Ideonella sp. B508-1
CCGCGCCCCGTCCCACCGCGGCCCAGCGTGACCGCATCAACCGGCTGATCGTGGTGGCCATCGACCCGGGCCACGGCGGCGAGGACCCGGGCGCCATCGGTCCCACGGGCCTGCGCGAGAAGGACGTGGTGCTGCAGATCGCCATGGCCCTGCGCGATCGGCTGAACGACCGCCCCAACATGCGGGTCATGCTGACCCGCGACGCCGACTTCTTCGTGCCGCTGCAAGAACGTGTGGCCAAGGCCCGCCGCGTGCAGGCCGACCTCTTCGTCTCGGTCCATGCCGATGCCTTCTTCACGCCCCAGGCCCGCGGCGCCAGCGTGTTCGCACTGAGCGACCGTGGCGCCAGCAGCGCGGCCGCGCGCTGGATGGCCCAGCGCGAGAACGCCGCCGACGTGGTGGGCGGCGTCAACGCCAACACCAAACATAGCCGGTGGCAATCTGACCCACCTGGGCCATGCGGGCCTCGGTGGAGGTGGGCGCCAGCAGGAAGATCAGGTCCAGCCCGTGCGCCTTCAGCTTGGCTGCGAACTCGGCGCACTCCTCGGGCGGATAGTCCACGATCAGCACGCCATCGACCCCAGCGGCCGCGGCATCCTTCACGAAGGCGTCGGCACCGTGTTTCTGGTCGTAGCGCTCCACGGGGTTGGCGTAGCCCATCAGCAC
>NZ_BADL01000417.1 GCF_000333615.1 Ideonella sp. B508-1
CGGCAGTTCATGCCGATGTCCGGAAGCCCGACGTTTGCGGCGCTGGCCAGGTCGGAGGCCTCGCGCAGCAGCTCCAGGCCTTGCGTCAGCTTGCCACCACGGCCGCGCGCTGTTTCACGAGGTTGTCAATGCTCACGCTCTTGACCAGCTCGGTGGTGCTCATGCTGCGGCTCCTTCGGCGTCCTTCGGGGTGGCGGCCTCGATCACGAGGGCGGCGGCGGTCTTGGCGTCGAGCTGGCGAAGCCAGGCGGAAACCATCGTTTCGGCCTGGGCTTCCACGATGCCTTGCGCATCGGAGCGGCACACGTCGAGCGCGGCGCCCAGCTCGTCGGTCACTTCGTCTTCCCACGCCACGAAGGCGGGGGGCTGCGGGGTCAGGGGTTGCAGTGCCATGGTCAGAAAAGGCTGATTTGGTTGACTTGCGAGGGGCGGCGGACCTTGCGCACGGCGTGCGGGTCGTTGGCGGCTCGGCGGGCTTCCTCGCTCGGCACGAAGGCGGCCACGGGCGCCGGCGTCGGCCGCTCGGCTTCGGGCTGCGTCATCAGCTCGGCCGCCTCGGCGATGGCCTGGGCTTGCTCCAGCCGTTGCAGCTTCGCGTCCCATCGGCCCATCGTGTGGGCCAGCGTGCGCCAGGTCGAACGGGTTTCCATCGCCAGCGAATTACCGTGAATCACCACGGCCGGGATGTGCAGCAAAGAAAACTGGATATAGGCCATGTGAACGGCCGTCAGGTCAATATCCTGGGCCACGGCGTGCATGTGCTGCTGGTAGTTAATCCCGTCATCCATCAGGGAATGGGCGGCGGCAATAATCATTGCGCCCCCACCCACGCACGGGTCACTAACGCGGACAAACCCGTTTTCCCGAATATAGGAACCCGCGTCGCTCATCGTCATTTTGCTCATGCACAGGCACAGGTGATAAGGCGTGAAAAACTGGCCTTTCCACGAATCGCCCATTTCCAGCAGCATGAAAAGCGAGCCTAGAAAATCCTGGTGGCCGGTTTCCAAACCCATGACGACATGGGCGAAGCCTTCGGACATCAGGCCCAGCTCTTCGCGGCTGTAGCGGCCGGCGATCTGGAGATATTCCTTCTCGCGGGCTTCGGCCTGGCTGCGGTCGGCCGCGTTGCTGAGCGTCAGGGCGGACAGGGCCACGAAGTCCCGAAAGACCGTCCACAGGCTGTGCCGGTGCGCGATCTGGCGCAGGGTGCGCGCCAGGGCGTTCTGGTGTTCAGTGCCCGTGCGGGCGTGCTGCTTCTTGGCCACGTCGCGCCCCTCGGATCAGTATTCGTCGGCCAGCAGCAGGGTGGTGGTGCTGCGGTCTTCCTCGGTGATGACGTACAGCCGGGCGCCGCCGTTGATCGTGTAGGCCGAGAAGACGCGGCCGCCTTCGCGCAGGGCGTCGGTGTTGGCCTGGATGTCGTCGGCGGTCATTTCCAGCCAGTCGCCGGTGACGTGGCGGCTGAGGAAGTGCATGGGGGCCTGCTTGCCCTTCTCGATGGCTTCGAGGGCGCCGGGGGTGGCGCACACGTTGCCCAGCGGGAACAGCGGTTCCATGCGGCCGATGTTCATGGCCTTGGGGGTTGCGCGAAGTGCGGTGTTCATCGTTCGTTGCTCCTGGGTGCGGTTGCGGTAGGTCTTGGGTGCCGGGCTCAGTAGTTCGCGTCGGCCATGCCGTAGGCGGCGGAGAACTCCAGCGCGCGGACCTGCTCGCCCGACTTGCTGGATTCGTGGAAAGCCTGCTTT
>NZ_BADL01000416.1 GCF_000333615.1 Ideonella sp. B508-1
TGGCTTCCAGCTTCTCCGAAGCCAGCCGCATCATCAGCGCCGGGTCTTGGATGTAGGCGGGCTGTTCGTCGGATTCGGCGAACAGGTCGCGCAGCACGGCACCGCCTGCGGCCTCGTAGGCCTCCACGGTCACGAAGCGGATGACGGACTGCGACAGCCCTTCACCGGCAATCAGGGAGCGCAGCTTGCGGGGCGAGCGGTCATATTCCGGCGCGGCGTTCCATGCGGCTTCCTGCGCGGCGTGGTCATCGGTCAGGGCCAGGGCCATGAGCTGGTCCAGCGTCATGCCTTCCTGGCGGAACAGGCCGAATAGGTTGGGCGAAACGTTCGCCAGCTTCAGGCGGCGCTGCACGGTCAGGGGCGACAGGCCGAAGCACACGGCGAGGCTTTCCACGCCTGCACCGGCCTTCACCATGTCGGCGAAGGCGATGATCGTGTCCGCTTGGCTCATGGGCGCACGGCCCGAGTTCTCGGCGGTGCTCACGGCCAGGGCGCGGTCTTCCGACACCACGGTGCAAAGAATTTCCTCGTCCAGCGTGATGCGCCCGCGCTTGACCAGGGCCAGCAGCGCCCGCAGGCGACGGCCCCCGGCGATCACGCCATGCGAGAAGGTGCGCTTCTTGTCCTTGCCCTTGCCGCGCACCGGCTGGGCGTAGGCCACCACGGACAGGTTTTGCAGCAGGCCCTGGGCGTCGATCAGGTCGGCCAGTTGCTCGATTTCGCCCTCCGTGGGCTCGTCCTTGCGCACGTTGCGTTCATCCAGCCGCAGCGCCCCCAGGGCGATGTATTGGGGTTCGCCTTCGCCCTGCACCGCCCGAAGGGCGATCCCGCCTGCTTGCTGGTGGGGCTCGGGGGGCGCGGGGGGAACGCCCGCTTCGGTGCTGGCGTCGATGGGCTGGATGGTCGTCGTGCTCATGGCTGTCCTTTCGTGGTGGTGGAAGAAATCTGCTCACTGGAGCCGGCTCGGCGCCGTGAAAGCGACCACGAAGGGGGATGCAAGGGCAGGCACGGAAGCCGCAGCCCTGAGCGCAGCGAAGGGACCGGGTGAGTACCTGGGCGAAGCCGAACCCTTGCAGCCCCCGGAGAGGGCGCTAGGCGTCGGAAAGAGCCGGGTTCAGTGAGCTGCCGCCACCTTGAATGGGAGCGCGACGACGTGTTTTCCAGCCCATCGGGGCCAGCCGGTGCCGCCAGGCACCGCCCCTGCCGCGATAGCGGCACTGACTCGGCCACCAGGCCGGCGCCGGGACGGCGCAAGCGACAGGGATATGCAGGGCTGCGAAGCAGTCCCCGCAGGGGATGAGCGCATGCGCGAACCCGGAGAAGCCCGGTCGGGCCGCTTGCGGCCCGAGTCGCCCTACTTCAGCAGCCAGCGGAGAACGGCCAGGCCACCCATCAGCCACTGAGCGCGAACGGCCAGACCGTACAGCTTGACCAGGCCGGCAGACCCTTTGCGAGACTGAGCCCGAGACACCAGCCCGAACAGCAGCCAGGCGGCGAACAGCACGGCCCAGGCCATCCACATCAGACCGATGCCCATGCAACCGAAGCTCTCGCAATGAAGGCCAAGGGTATAGACGGCCATCAATGCCAGGGCGAGAACGCCGGCGACGTGGACGAAGACAACCAGGCGAGGGACAAGCACGGCGCGATCAGCGGCGAGGCAGGGAAAGCCCAAGGCGGGCAGCGTCGGACGCCAGAAGCGAGTCAGCGCGCGAGGCCAGGACCAGGGCCAGCAGCTCGGCGTCACGCGCGGCGTCCACGGGATCGCGGGTCAAGGCAGACCGCAGCGCATCTTTGAGCCAGGTCGAAGACGACGGCGAGCACAGCAGCTCGTCGGCTGTCGGCGCGCTCGCTTCGTCGCGGTGGTAGGTCGGGGACTGCTCGCTCATGATTGCTGCCTCCAGTAGTCGAGCCAGGCGGCGTGGAACTCGGCCGCGAAAGGCAAGGCCTTGCGGGCCACGATGACGAAGACCGAATCGGCCGACACCGCGCGCCCAGCGCTGTCGAACGTGCCGGCGCTCGTCGCGGCGCGGATCGTCGCGGCCAGCAGGGCCGCCATTTCGTCGGCCGTCACCTCGTAGAGCTGCTTGCGCGCCAGGTCAGCCCACACGGTCGGCAGGTGCATGTAGTCGTTCCACTGAGCCGCGCGATCGGCGAGAGGGTTGCGCGGCGAAGCCGCGCGAGCCTGGAGCGTCGCCACATGCAGATCCACGGCCGCCGACGCGGCCGCGAGCTTCCCGCGCTCGGCGCGCTCGGCCAGGCGCTGGGCGAGCTGCCGGCGTTTGGTTTCGGGTGAACGGGTCATGGTTAGAAAAGTCAGGGTGCGGGTTGAGTGGCCCGCCATCAACCCCGCGATCTTCAGACGTGCAGGTACAGCGAAAACGCAAAGATCACGATGACAACGGCGCCGAGAAGCCACTTGCCCCAATCACGCGAGCCCGTCGTTTTGACCTTGCGGTGTTGAACAGAGTCGTCCATGTCTTCTTTCACTGGTAAACCAGGCGCACGGCGCCTAGAAGAGAGCGAGCTGCGGCGGCTGGCCCAGCGCCTGCAAGGTGCTGGCCAGCTCAAGCCGCAGGTTATGGCTCATTGTGAGCCCGTAACTGATGTGGGCGTGCTTCAGGTCCAGGGCGGTGCGAAGCGCACCGACCGGGTTTCCGCCTGAAGACACGTTGATGTCGTAGTCACACAGGGCCGCCAGGCCCTTGTCTCGAAGATGGTTGTACGTCTCGATGTCGCGGTCCACGTCGAGGCGCCACTTCTCGATCTGCTCGCGCAGGTACTGCGCGCGCTTTGCCGGGTCTTTCGGCGGCGGCTTGCTGTGCGGGTTGAACGAAGCCGGATCGCTGCGCATCCCGATTTCCTCCGCTTCGGGGAAATCGGCAATGACTGCCGCGACAGCGGCCGGATCAGCGGCCGCCACGGCGGCGGCCGCGCGCGCCGCGAACGCGATCACGCTGGGGTGCTTGCTGTGGTCCTCTTCCTGGGTCACGGCGCGGCCCTCCTGTTCGGCCTGGTCAGGCGGCGGCCAGTCGGTCGTAGACCGGCACGCCGGCCAGGTTCCACCACTTCAGCACCCGTTCGAGCGCTGCGCGGCGCTCGTCGTCGGTGGCCGTGCTCAGCAGGTTGTGCTGGCCGATCACCTCGCCGTCGTGGAAGGCGCGCAGCGCCTCGGCCGCCAGGTGCGTGCCGTCGAGCTTGCGCAGGGCGTCGCGCAGCTTGTGCGCGTCGATGTGGCGCAGCATCACGGCGGCCTGGCTTTGGCGGTCGGCCCGGTCGCTGGCCTGCTGGATGTCCTGCAAGGTCCAGTGCTGCATGACCTTGGTCAGCAGCGCGGCCTGGCCGGCTTCGACCTGGGCGCGCAGCGCCAGGGCCTGCCGCTCCAGCTCGGCGGCCTGCTCGGCCACCTCCAGCAGCTTCGCGCGCTCTTTGCGGATCGGGTCGCCCACCTCGGGCAAGTGGTCGATCCAGGGCATGAACGGGGTATCGAGGAACATGGCGGGGACTCCCTTGGTTGTTCTCGCCCCGGCTGCGGCCGGGGCGCTGTTTGGCGTTCGCGCGGTCAGCGGACTTCGCTGGCCAGGGCGTTCGGGTGGTGCTTGGCCAGAATCTGATTCATCTTGTCCACCAGATCCGGGCGGGTGAAGGTGAGATGGCCGTTCCCGTTGAGAAACCACTTCACCGAGAAGTAAGCCCCCTCCGTCTCGCCGGCCTTGTTGTTCGAGTTGATGCGCTTGCCCCACCCTTCTCGGTGGTCGGGCTCGGGCTTGCCGTCCAGAAGGTGAAACACCCGGTCGAGGTCATCCAGGCGGTTCGTGCGGTCGAAGTTGACGGCCAGCCAGCGTTTCGCTCCGTTCCCGTAGGGTTGCAGCAGGAAGCGCAGGATCACGCGCTTGCCGAAC
>NZ_BADL01000415.1 GCF_000333615.1 Ideonella sp. B508-1
CGGAGATGCCGAAGAATTCGACCACCGCGTGGGTGTGCGGCGGCGGCGTGTTGCGCAGCCGCTGGACCAGGCC
>NZ_BADL01000414.1 GCF_000333615.1 Ideonella sp. B508-1
GCCGCGGCGTGCTCTTGAGCATCACCGGGTAGCCGATGCGGGCGGCCTCCGCCTGGGCATGGGGCAGGTCGCTCAGCAGGCCCGAGCCGGGCAGCAGGGGCACCTGGCAGGCCTCGGCCAGTTCGCGCGCGGTGTGCTTGAGGCCGAAGGCCTGCATGTGCTCCGGGCTCGGGCCGATGAAGGCGATGCCGGCGGCTTCGCAGGCCTGGGCGAATCCCGCGTTCTCGGACAGGAAGCCGTAGCCGGGGTGGATGGCCTGGGCGCCGCAGTCCCGGGCCACTTGCAGGATGACGTCCTGGCGCAGGTAGCTGTCGGCGGCCAGCGCCGGGCCGATGCAATAGGCCTCGTCGGCTTCGCGCACATGGCGCGAGGCCACGTCGGCCTCGGAGTAGACCGCCACGCTGGTCACGCCCAGGGTCCTGAGCGTGCGGATGATGCGGCAGGCGATGGCGCCCCGGTTGGCGATCAGGACCTTGGTGAACATGGCGTCAGGCTCCGTCCCAGATCAGGAATTCGACCGGCGTGGGGTTGTAGGCGTTGCAGGGGTTGTTGAGCTGCGGGCAGTTGGACACCAGCATCCACAGGTCCATCTCGGCGCGCAGCTCCACGTACTTGCCGGGGGCCGACACGCCATCGGCAAAGGTCAGGCCGCCGTCCGGCGTGACCGGCACATTCATGAAGAAGTTGATGTTGGGCACCAGGTCGCGCTTGCTCAGGCCGGCGTCCACCTGGGCGATGGCCAGCAGGTAGTTGTCGCGGCAGGAGTGCATGAACTTCTTCTGCAGCGCGTAGCGCACGGTGTTGCTCTCGGCCGCGCAGGCGCCGCCCAGCGTGTCGTGGCGGCCGCAGGTGTCGGCCACGATGGTGAGCATCGGCCGGCCCTCGTTGCTGCGCAGGACCGAGCCGGTGCTGAGGTAGATGCCGCCCTGGGCCAGCATCGTGTCGCTGGCGCTGTAGTGTTCGGCCACGTCGTGGCGGTTGTAGAAGATCACGTCCACCGCCTGGTTGCCTTCCAGGTCGAGGATGCGCAGGGTCTGGCCGGCCTGGATCTGGGTGAGCCAGGGCTCGCCGGCGGGTTGGCGGTGGCGCAGGGTGGCGTGCGCCGGGTCCAGCGGGCTGGCCTGCAGGGCACCGTGCTGGGCGGGCGTGGCGGAAAGGGTGTCGGTCATGGTCGGCTCCGGTTGGGGGCGGGGTTCAGCACAGGGCGAACACGTCGCTGTTGTGGTGGGCGCGGGCGTTCTCGGGGCGGAAGCGGCGGCAGACGTCGTCCGGCAGGGCCGGGCCACGGCGCCAGGCGGCGATGCCCACCTTGGCAGGGGCGTAGTGGCTGCGCGGGTCCAGCGGGTGGGGGGCGGTGCTGACGGCCACGATCACGTCCATGTCCAGGCGCAGCTCGACCATCGCACCGGCCGGGGCATGGTCGGCATGGAACTGGAAGCGGCCGGCCTCGTCCACGCTGACCTTGCTGAACAGGTTGACCGGGGCGATCAGGTCGCGGGCGCCCAGGCCGTGCTTGCCGATCTCGATCAGCAGGCCGTCCTTGCCGCTGCGGTGCATGCCGTTGCGGGCGTCCTCGAAGCGGCGGTCGCCGTACTGGGCCACCATGCGCGGGTGGTCGAGCAGCGCGCCGAAGGGGTCGTGCCAGCCCAGGCTGTCCTCGGTCACCGAGGCCATGGCCCGGCCCATGTCGCTCATCAGCACATGGCCGCGGCCGTAGTGGGCGGTGTGCTGGGCCTTCAGGCTGTCGGGCATGTTGTAGCGCTCCAGCGGGTTGTGGGCCGCGTAGAGCACCACCGAGCAGTTGGCACCGGCGTCCAGTGCGACGAAGCGCAGCGCCATGCCACGGCTCAGGCGCCAGCTCCAGTGGCCGCCGCCGGGGACCACCTCGCTGAACGCCACGCGGTCGGCGGGCAGCTCGGGCGCGAAGCGTTGCCAGTGGGCGGGGGCATCCACCGGGGCGGTGGCGGGCGGGTTGTCCAGGGTGTGTTCGGGGTGGTGAGCAGACATGGCTTCTCCTAGGGGCGGGCCGTTTTTCGGCGGCCGTGCCCGTCAAAACAGGGGATGGGGACCGATCAGACGGTGGTGGCCGTGCGAGTGAGCTGGTCCAGCAGATCGGTGTCGGTGTGCATGCCGGAGGTCTCGCGGATTCGTTCCAGGATCTGCCGCTTGAGCGCCAGGAAGGCGGGGCTGTGCTTCATGTCCTGGCTGCGTTCGGCCGGCAGGGGCACGTCGTAGAGGGTGTCGATGCGGCCGGGGCGCGGCGCCATCAGCACGATGCGCTGGCCCAGGTAGATCGCTTCCTCAACGTCGTGGGTGACGAAGACGATGGTGGTCTTCTCAAGCCGGTGCACATGGCGGATCAGGTCGTGCATGACCTCACGGGTCTGCGCGTCCAGCGCGCCGAAGGGCTCGTCCATCAGCAGGATGTCGGGCCGGCTCATCAGCGCGCGGGCGATGGCCACACGCTGCTGCATGCCGCCCGAGAGCTGGTTGGGCCAGGCATCGGCCACATGGGGCAGGCCCATCAGGCGCAACAGGGCGTCGGCGCGCCCGCCGGCGGCTTCCACCTCGGCGCTGCTGTGCTTGCCCCGGTGCACCTGGAGCTGACGGCAGAACTTGATGTTCTCGCGCACCGTCATCCAGGGGTAGAGGCTGTAGTGCTGGAACACCATGCCCCGGTCCGGCCCGGGGCCGTTGACGGCGCGGCCGTCGACGAGCAGCTCGCCACCGGTGTGCTGCTCCAGCCCGCCGATGGTGCGCAACAGGGTGGACTTGCCGCAGCCCGAGGCGCCCACGAAGGTGACGAACTCGTTGGGCTGCACCTGCAGGCTGACGTCCTGCAAGGCGTCGGTGCTGGCGCCTTCGTAGCGCTTGAACACGTGACGCACGTCGATCTTGTGCATGTCGGTCTCCTTCAGCCCTTCAGGTGGGCCCAGGGGTACAGCTTGCGGTGCACGAAGCGGAAGCTTTGGTCCGTCAGCAGCCCGATCAGGCCGATGATCAGGATGCCGGCGAAGATTTTTTCGGTTTGCAGAAAGCGCGGCGCCTTCAGGATGGCGTGGCCCGGCCGGAGTTGCCGCCACCAGCTCGGCCACCACCAGGTAGGTCCAGGGCGCTGCCCATGCAGACCCGCAGGGTGTCCAGCAGGGCCGGCTTGGCCGAGGGCAGGATCACCTTCTCCACCAGCTCCTGCCGCGTGGCGCCCATGGTCTGCGCCGCCTCGATCTGCGCCAGGGGCACCCGCCGCACATCGTCGGCCACCAGCAGCACCATCTGGAAGAACACGCCGATGAAGATGATGGCCACCTTGGAGGATTCGTCGATGCCCACCCACAGCATCACCAGCGGGATGAAGGCCACCGCCGGCATGTAGCGGATGAACTCGGTGAGCGGCTCCAGCAGACCCTGCACCGCCCGGAAGCTGCCGATCAGCAGCCCCAGCGGCAGGGCGATCACGGCCGACAGCAGAAAGCCCGCCACCACCCGGAAGATGCTGATGCCCACGTCGCCCAGCAGGTCGTCCTCGGTCCACCAGGTGGCCACCCGGCCCCACACCTTGGCGGGGGTGGGCAGGAAGACGCTGTCACCGCCGGCGCTGGCGGCGAACCACCAGGCCAGCAGTGGCCCCACCAGCCCCACCAGGGCCAGCAGCCAGTACAGCTTGCGGGGGATGGCGCCCCGCACCACCCACATCAGGGGGCGGCGGGGCGCGTCGGAGGCTTCGGGGCGCATGCGGGGCTCCAGCAAGGCGGGGCGCGGGGAGGGCGGCGGCGGGCGGAGCGTGGCTTACTTCAGGGCGTCGGCCAGCAGGCTGGCGTCGATGCCCTTGGCCACGTTGGGCGTGCCTTCGATCAGCTTGTTCTCCGAGAGGAACTTCACCACCGTCGGCGCCACGCCTTGCAACGACAGCGGCTTGCTGGCGTCGCCCAGGGCTTCCTGGTTGAGCTTGGCGTCGAAGAA
>NZ_BADL01000413.1 GCF_000333615.1 Ideonella sp. B508-1
GGCGCGAGTCAGCCAGNCAGCAGGCCGTTGCCGGTCATCGTCTTGCCCGGGACGCGGATGTTCAACTGCCCCGGCTCCGACAACACCGGTAAGTAACGCGAATCGACAGCGCTATCGGCGAAGTGGGCAACCCCGGCCCCGTCCACATAGCCCCAGAGCTGCCGGGCCTGTGTGGGCAGGCACAAACCCGCCAGACCAAGCAGCAAACCGGCCAGGCGAAGGGCAGGAACACGGGAGACGACAGGGGTCATGGCCAGGGGCTTCGGAAAGGATCAGGCGCGATCGATTCTAGGAAGCCCACCGGGTGCAGAAAGCCCGAAAACCGGCAGCGACATGGCCTTGCATCGGCCCCGGCAGCACTCAGACATCGATCTCCACCGAGTCGCCATGCAACTCCATCAGCTCGCGCCGGGCCTGGGCTTCGCCCTTGCCCATGAGCTTGCCCATGGAGCTCACCGTGCCGTCGAAATTCACCGCGCCGTAGCCCACCCGCAGCAGGCGCCGGGTGTCCGGGTTCAGCGTGGTGTCCCACAGCTGCTCGGCGCTCATTTCACCCAGGCCCTTGAAGCGGCTGATGCTCCAGGCGGTTTCCTTGATGCCCTCCTTGCGCAGCTTCTCCAGCACCACGTCCATCTCGCCCTGGTCCAGGGCGTAGACCTTGGACGCCGGCTTCTTGCCACGGGCCGGCACGTCGATGCGAAACAGCGGCGGCTTGGCCACGTACACATGGCCGGTCTCGATCAGCTTGGGGAAGTGGCGGAAGAACAGCGTGAGCAGCAGCACCTGGATGTGCGAGCCGTCCACATCCGCGTCGGACAGGATGCAGATCTTGCCGTAGCGCAGGCCGGACAGGTCCGGGCTGTCGTTCGGGCCGTGCGGGTCCACACCGATGGCCACCGAGATGTCGTGGATCTCGGTGTTCTTGAACAGCAGATCACGCTCCACTTCCCAGGCGTTGAGCACCTTGCCGCGCAGCGGCAGGATGGCCTGGGTTTCCTTGTCGCGGCCCATCTTGGCGCTGCCGCCGGCCGAATCGCCCTCCACCAGGAAGAGCTCGTTGAGCGCCAGGTCGCGGCTTTCGCAGTCGGTCAGCTTGCCCGGCAGCACGGCCACGCCCGAGCCCTTGCGCTTCTCCACCTTCTGGCCGGCGCGCTGGCGGGTCTGCGCGGCCTTGATGGCCAGCTCGGCCAGCTTCTTGCCGTACTCGACATGCTGGGACAGCCACAGCTCCAGCGCCGGCTTGACGAAGGCCGACACCAGGCGCAGCGCGTCGCGGCTGTTCAGGCGCTCCTTGGTCTGGCCCTGGAACTGCGGGTCCAGCACCTTGGCAGACAGCACGAAGCTGGCGCGGCTGAACACATCTTCGGGCATCAGCTTGACGCCCTTGGGCAGCAGCGAGTGCAGCTCGATGAAACCCTTGACCGCCCCGAACAGACCGTCCTTCAGCCCGGCCTCATGGGTGCCGCCGGCCACCGTGGGGATCAGGTTGACATAGCT
>NZ_BADL01000412.1 GCF_000333615.1 Ideonella sp. B508-1
CGACATGCTCGCGATCGCTCCGGCGCCCCGCCATCACCCCAAGGGGGGTGTCGGACGCGCGGCTTCCCCCGGCCGGGGGATGGGGGACTGTCCCGGATGTCAGAAGTCCAGGGCAGTGGTATTTTTCACCTCTTCCATCACCGCGTAGGT
>NZ_BADL01000411.1 GCF_000333615.1 Ideonella sp. B508-1
TTTGAAGCGCGAGGGCGCCTTGGCCTCGTGCTGCCCGCCGAGCTCCTCTCCGTCAACTACGGGTTCCGGTGCGCCAGTCCTTTTCGAGAGGTTCCGACGCGTGNAGCTGGTGCTCTTCGCCCAACAGGTTTTCCCTGAGGCAGAGGCAGACGTGTCCTCCCTGCTCGCGGATGGCTTCGACGAGGGCCCCGCTGGGAACGCCGTTATTCGCCAGGCTAAGAACGCCGAGAGCTTGCCGACGTTGGAGGGGGGGCTTGTTTGGACGCCGGCGGACCCCGCTGGCAAGTGGACAGGCAGCCTCGTCGACCAGGGCGCGCTCGACGCGCTCGCGGCGCTCACGCGCGGCGGCCACTTTGCGCCCTTGGAATCGTGGGGCGACACGACCCTCGGCATCGTCACGGGCAATAACAAGTATTTTGCGGTGTCCCCCGCGCGGGCGAAGGAGCTCGGGCTCAGGGCTTCGGAGCTGCTGCCACTGTCCCCCCCGGGCAGCTCGCACCTCCGCGGTCTCGACCTCACGCCGTCGCTCCTAGCGAACTTGGGCAAAGGTGGCCAATCAACCCTACTTTTCTACCCGCGGGAGAAGCCTTCCAAGGAGGCGGAAGCCTACATCGAGGACGGGCATCGCACCGGCGTTGACACGGCCTACAAGTGCCGAGTGCGTAAGGTGTGGTATCGCGTTCCGCTCGTGCGACCGGCCGATCTCCTCTTGACCTGCATGAACGCGGACACTCCGCGGCTCGTAGCCAACGAGGCCGAGGCCTACCACCTCAACTCGGTCCACGGCGTCTACCTCCAGGAGGGTTGTCGGCAAATCGGCCGGGAGTTGCTCTCGCTGGCCAGCCTCAACTCCGCTACCCTGATGCACGCCGAGATTGTCGGGCGCGCTTATGGCGGGGGCATTCTGAAACTGGAGCCTAAGGAGGCCGACCTCTGGGCAGTTCCATCGGTTGCGCTCGTTCGGTCGAGAGCTGCGGCGTTGCGGTCCGTGAGGACGCATGTCGCCAAGCTCCTGGGCGCAGGTGAGCTCTTGGGCGCCGTGGATGTCGTCGATCGCGCGCTCCTCTCGGACGTGCGGACGCTCTCTCGAGAGCAGATTGTTTCGATGCGCTCGGCGCGGGAGCTCCTAGCGAGCCGAAGAGAGATAAGGTCTACCGGTGGCAACTGATAAGAACACTAAGGCTAGGGCGTGGGCTCTCTTCGATCGCATCGTCGAGAAGGCGGCGAAGGACGGCGAGTACACCAACCCATGGATCAAGGGCGCCGATGGCAAGCGCCGATACGAGCCCGACTACGCCACACTCTGCCAGCTACTGGGCGTTCCACTGTTGCTAAGGGCGAACACGCAGTCGGGCGTGCCGGCTCTTGCCCTCGACGTCTGGCTGAGCTATGAGCTGCGGCGAGCCGGCTTCGGCGCCGACCAAACTTGGCCGCGGCCGCAGCACCCGCGCATCCTTCCAGCTTCGGTGGCCAACCTACTCGAGGCCTTGCCGAAGCAGGCGGCGTCGACGATTAGGGACTTGCTCAAAAGGGAAGGCGCGATCACTGGAGTGACCTCTGCGAG
>NZ_BADL01000410.1 GCF_000333615.1 Ideonella sp. B508-1
CGATCTGGTGGATCCAGGGGTTCCAGACCACGGCCGCCTCGACCCGGCCGCTCATGAAGGCGGCGGCGGCGTCACCGGCCGACAGGTTGACGATCTTCACGTCCGACAGCTTCATGCCGTGCTTGGCCAGGGCGTTGACCAGGATGAAGTGCGAGACGCTGAACTGCTCCAGCGCGATGGACTTGCCCTTCAGATCGGCGAAGGACTTGATCTTGGGTGACACCATCAGCGCGTCGTTGCCGGCCGAGTTGTCGTTGACCAGGATGGTCTTGAGCGGCACCCCCTTGGCCAGCGGGCCCATGGTGTCGGACCAGGTCTGGGAGTTGGTGTCGAGCTGGCCGGCCGACAGGGCCGAGATCGAATCCGTGTAGTTGGCGAACCAGACCAGCTTCACATCGGCGCCGTGCTTCTTGAAGAAGCCCTTCTGCTCGGCCACGTACCAGGCCACCCAGCCCGGCCAGTCGGACACGCCCACCTTCACCTCGGCTTGGGCGGGCGCCGCGGCCAGCAGGCCCACGGCAGCGAAGGCACCAGCCATCAGGCCAGCGGTCACACGGGAACTCACACGGGAGAAGAACGCAACGGGCATGCAAGGCTCCAGGCAATAAAAAAGGGACAACACCGCGGGGAGGGCACCTCGACACAGAAGTGTTCCTCCCGGGCTTTTGTCCCGCCGTGGAGCCTGAACGCCAGCGGGGGCGTTTGAGGCCGGTTGCTCTCGGACCAGACACATTGCAGGGGGTGATTGCCACCTCGCAACATCGGAACCCTAGCGACCCTTCAGTCAGACGTCCCGTGTCACGGGGCGCCTCCTTGTCAAAACATCAAGCACGCAGCGTGCCAGGAATTTGCACAGATTTGGGGATGAATGGCGGGTTGTGTCGAGGTCTTGGCCTCAAGATGCCCCAGTTTGGGACTCTTTCGGTGCGGTGGGCGTGCACGCCGCGGTGCAACCACTCAACCCACCTGGAACACGCTGACCGTGCGCGAGAGATTGGCCGCCTGGCTGGACATCTCCTGCGCCACCGAGGCCGTCTCCTCCACCAGCGCGGTGTTCTGCTGGGTGGCGTGCTCGATCTCGGTCATGAAGCCATTGACCATCAGGATGCCCTCGCTTTGCGAGGTGGTGACCTGGGTGATCTCCTCGATCATCCCGTGGATGCGGTCCACGCTGGTCACGATCTCGTCCATCGCCTGGCGCGCATGGCCCACCAGCGTGCTGCCCGCCTCGGCCTTGGCCACGCTGGTGTCGATCAGGCCCTTGATCTCCTTGGCGGCCTCGCCGCTGCGCTTGGCCAGGCTGCGCACCTCGGCCGCCACCACCGCGAAGCCGCGGCCCTGCTCACCCGCGCGGGCGGCCTCCACCGCGGCATTCAGGGCCAGGATGTTGGTCTGGAAGGCGATGCCGTCGATCACCCCGGTGATCTCGCTGATCTTGCGGGCCGACTGGTTGATCTCCTCCATCGTCACCACCACCTGCGACACCACCTCGCCGCCGCGGGCGGCCACGCCGGTGACCTCGGTGGCGAACTCGCGCGCATGGTGGGCCGATTCGCTGCTCTGCTGCACTGTCGAGGCGATCTGGCTCACGCTGGCGGCGGCCTGCTGCAGGCTGGCCGAGGTCTTCTCGGTGCGCTGGCTCAGGTCCATGTTGCCGGTGGCGATCTCTTCGCTGGTGGAGGAGATCTGCCGGGCCACCGACTGCACCCCGCCCACCAGGCCCGCGACCTTGTCCAGGAAGCTGTTGAACACCGCGGTGACCTCGCGCAGCTCGGCCTGGGCGGGCGGCAGCCGGCGCGAGAGGTTGCCGTTCTCGGCATTGAGTTCGTGCACCGCCTGCTGCATGCGGTCCAGCGGTTGCAGGATGGCCCGCACCGTCATGGCGCCCAGGCCCAGCAACAGGCCCAGGCTGGCGGCGATCACGCCCCAGGTCAGGTGCTGGCCCCGGGTCAGCTGGGCCTCGGTCTCGGTGCGCAGGCTGCCAGCCGTGGCTTCGATGGCATCGCCCGCGGCGCCCATCGAGGTCTCCAGCGCGGCAAAGGCCTTGGTGAAGGCCGCCTGTCCCGGGGCCTGATCAGGTTGCGCCAGCGCCGTGCGGGCCGCGGCCAGGTAGCGCTCCGCATCGGTCCGGGCCGTGTCCAGCGCGCTCAGTGCGGCCGGGGGCAGGGCATCGATCCGCGCGGCCGCCAGGCTCTTCTGCAGCGTGTCCATGTGGCGTTCGCCGTCGGCCCGCGCCGCCTTCAGCGCATCGGCCTCGCCCTTGCCCTGGGCGTCCGAAGCCCCCATCACGTCCGCCCGGATGGCGTCGTGCATCATGTCCGCGACCATCGCGTCGTGCACCGCATCGGCCGTCTGCTGCAGGGCCAGTGCGGCCCGCCGGGCCTGGTCCGCATTGCGGTGCGCCAGGGTGGCCACGCTCAGGGTGGCCAACACGGCCAGCGCCACCAGGGTGTACAGCCGGTGGCGGATGCTCATCTCGCGCAGAATCGTCATGTTCGTCGTGCCTCCATGCGGCCGCCAAGCCGCCACCTGGCGGGTGGGGGGGCCACGGACCTCAGGAAAGTCTGACGCAGATGTCCGCCCGCGGACCGGAGAAAAGCGCTCCCCGCGGCGGCCAGTTCTGCGGCCAGAAATCAGGGATGTCACGGTGCCCATTGGGGAATACAGGAGCGTCTGATGCCATCGTCCTTCAGCGGCCACTGCCTGTGCGGCGCGGTCGGCTTCCACGCCGAAGGCCCCAGCCTGTGGGTGGCGCACTGCCATTGCCAGCGCTGCCAGCGCGCCCATGGCGCGGCCTTCGTCACCTGGGTGGGCTGGACGACGGCGCAGGTGCGCTGGCACGACCCGCAGCAGGCCCTGCACTGGTACCTGGCGGAGGCCACCGGCGCCGAGCGCGGCTTCTGCCGGCACTGCGGCAGCCCCATGGCCTTCCGCTCACCGCGCTACCCGGGCGAGCTGCACCTGGCCCGCGCCCTGTTCGACGGCCCGCTGGACCGCGCCCCGCAATCCCACGCCTTCTACGCCAGCCATGTGGACTGGGTGCATGTGGCGGAGGTGCTGCCGGTGGATGAGGATCCGCCGCAGTAGCCCGAGTGCCTGCGCGGCGGAGGCTACAGGGGCCGCGCCTGCCCGATGGCGAAGCTGGCCTTGATGATCTTGCCAGCCTGAACCTCGTAGATGCAGATCATCTCGACGACGGCCAGGCCGTCGGGGAAGGTGCGCGTCACCAGTTCATGGTCGACCACGATGTTCTCCATCGTGGTCCGGTGCACCAGCCGGGCATGCAGATGAGGATCGCGGAAGCGCTCCTCCATGCGTCGGCGGATGGCCTCGCGGCCCTTGGCCAGCGAGCCCATGTGCAGCATGAACTGCTCGGCATCTTCGCTGTAGGTGTCGAGCCAGGCCTCCAGGTTCCGGGCGTTGTAGGCGTCAAGCTGGGCCTGGACCACCTGCTCGGAGGCGATGGAGAAGGACGAAGGCGGATCGACTTTCACGGCTGGCTGGCCCCGTGTCTGTGGGGTGTCAGGATTTGGGCGCGGCCGGGGCCTGGCAGCCGGCAGCCTGGCCCAGGCCCTTCAGGTAGGCGCGCCGGACGGTGCCGGCGGCGATGGCCGAGGAGACCTCGCGGGCATGGCGTTCGGCGCCGGTGAGCTTGCGCACCCAGCCCCGGAAGGGGATGACGCCTTCGGTCGTGTTGCGCACCGCGCTGATGGCCGCGTCGCCGGCGGCCCCGGTGCCCTGTTCGAGCAAGCTGGGGTCGTCGTCGTTGCGGGGGGCATCCAGATCGGGGCCCAGCACCGCGTCCAGGGCCTGGACATCGGCGGCCAAGGCCGGGCAGGAGCGGTCGGCCGGCAGGGCATAAGGCGCCTTCTGGGCGGCCTGCAGCAGCGCCGGGATCTTGTCCTTGACCAGGTTCAGGTCGCTCAAGGGGGCGACGGCGGCCTGGGTCAACCGGGTGTCCGCCCCGGGCTCCGCGGGGGTGGCGGGGGCCGGGCCCGACGAGGCCGGGGTGCTGGGGGCCGATGCGCAGGCCGCGACCAGGGCCGTGAGGGCGAGCAGGGGCAGGACGTTCAGGGCGGACATGGGTGGGATCGGGGGAAGCGACGGATTCCCCGAGGTTAACCCCGCGGGCCGGGGGGCTGGCTTGCGCCCGGTCGCTCAGAACGTCCGCACCACCGGTTCGTCCTCACCGATGGTGACGGTGGCCTGGCACAGGCGGCCTTCGGCGTCGTAGTCGTAGCGGTGCTGCATCTCGATGTCCCCATAGACGCGCTTGTCGATCGCGATCAGGCGGCCGGCACCGTCGTAGCGGGCCTCGAACCAGGTGTTGCGGTGGCGCAGCTCGGTTTCGGCCAGTTCCTCGGTCAGCGTCAGTGGCAGGCCGGCGCCGCGGTAGGTGAGGAAGTAGCGCAGCGTGTCGCTCATGGTGCGGGGGCTTTCTCGGCCGGAGGCTTGGCCGGCAGGGCGGCGCGCAGCAGCTGGGCCAGATGACGGGCCTGGCGGCCGGTGCCGTCGTGGATCTGGTGGCGGCAGCTGGTGCCGTTGGTCAGCAGCCAGGTGTCGGGGGTGGCGGCGCGCACGGCGGGCAGCAGTTCGGCCTCGGCCATGGCCAGGGAGATGGCATGGTGCTCCGCCTCGTAGCCGAAGGCGCCGGCCATGCCGCAGCAGCTGCTGTCGATGAACTGCACCTGCAGCCCCGGCATCCCGCCCAGCACCTTGCGCAGGGCCTTCATCGCGCCAAAGGCCTTCTGGTGGCAGTGACCGTGCACCAGCACCGGCGGGCTGGGCTCGGGCAGGGCCTGCCAGGGCAGTTCGCCGGGCTTGAACTCGCGGGCCAGGTACTCTTCCAGCAGCCAGGCTTGCCGGGCCGTGCGGGCGGCCACTTCGCCCAGGCCCAGGGCCAGGTGCTCGTCGCGCAGGGTCAGCAGGCAGGAGGGTTCCAGACCGATGATGGGCAGGCCGCGTTCGACATAGGGTGCCAGCGCGCTTTGCAGTCGGGTGGCGGCGGCCCTGGCCGTGGCCACGTCGCCCACGGCCAGGGCGCTGCGGCCGCAGCACAGCGGCGCTTCGCCCGCGGGCGCGTGCAGCACGTGCACACGGCAGCCGATGGTCTGTAGCACCTCCAGCGCGGCCTGGGCGGTGGCCGGGTCCAGCTGGTTGTGGAAGGTGTCCACCAGCAGCACGACCTCGCGCGGGCCGGCGCCGACGGGGCCGGTGGGCGCGCCGTCCAGAAAGGCCTGCGCGGCCGGGCGGGGCAGGCTGCGGCCGGCCGCCAGGCCCAGCCGGGCCTACGCCTGGCGGGCCAGCCAGGG
>NZ_BADL01000409.1 GCF_000333615.1 Ideonella sp. B508-1
GGAAGCCCTCGAAGCAGCGGCGGATGTCGGGGTGGTCGTTCAGACTCACGATCACCTTGCCCTTGGCGCTGCGCATCTTGGCCGCCAGCAGCTCGTACTCGGCCCAGGGGAAGTCCATGCCATAGCCCTCGGTCTGCCAGTAGGGCGGGTCCGCGTAGAACAGCGTGTGGGGCCGGTCATAGCGGTCCAGGCAGGCCGACCAGGTCAGGTGCTCCACATAGACGCCCGAGAGCCTCAGGTGGGCCGCGCTGAGCTGCTCCTCGATGCGCAGCAGGTTCACCGCGGGCTGGGTGGTGGCGGTGCCCCAGGTCTGGCCGTCGACCTTGCCCCCGAAGGCCTGCTGCTGCAGGTAGTAAAAGCGCGCCGCGCGCTGGATGTCGGTCATGCCCTCCACGTTGGCGTCCTGCATCCACTTGAACACTTGGCGCGACGACAGGGCCCACTTGAACTGCCGGATGAACTCCTCCAGGTGGTTCTGCACCACGCGGTAGAGGTTCACCAGCTCCCCGTTGAGGTCGTTGACCACCTCCACCTCGGCCGGGGGCCGCAGGAAAAACAGCGCCGCGCCGCCAGCGAACAGCTCCACATAGCAGCTGTGGGGCGGAAAGCGGTGCAGCAGGGTGTCGGCCAGGCGGCGCTTGCCGCCCATCCAGGGAACGATCGGGGATGCCATGGGTACTTCCGGGGGTTGAGAAAAATTCAGGCCTTGGCGGGGCTGGTGGACTGGGGCACGTAATCGCGCCAGGTGAAGTTCGTGCTGGTCTGCCAGCCATTGAAGCGTGTGCGCTGAACCAGCGGAGGCGCCTCCCATCTCGAAGAGAAGAGGTCATCAATTCTGCGTATGGACTACAGCTCATCCAAAGCCAACACGCCCCCCCGCCGACAGGCTCCTACATGTCACTGGGCTATCCTGCTTCCACAAGGAAGAACTGATGGAACCAGGGGACCAATTGCAGGCGACAACAGCATTTCAAGTTGGGCAGTGGATACAGCAGGTTGACCGACTGATTGATGAGGGCCGTTGCAACTGCCCCACCTTCCTTAGACCCCACCACTTTGTGACCCTCGCCATGGCGCTGGGGACCAGGCCCACAGAAGGACTACGGCTTCCCCCCGCGCTCCAGCCGTATGCCGCGCGAATGCAGCTATGGGAGGCCGTAGGCCTTAAGCCACCGGTGGAGGTTCAAGCCCATGACCCGGGAGGGCGCTTTGTACCGATGGTGAGAATTGAGGATCGCGACTGCATCGCGGAGACAGCGGCACAGCTAGCAGCGATCACCGCCACCTATGGCGCAGACGGGCAAACAACCGATGCCGTTCGCACCTCGATGATGGAAATCCTTGAGAACTGTTTTGCTCATGCCGAAGTGCCTGTGCAACTGAAGGGCGTTGCCTGCGCCCAAAGCTGGCCGCCGC
>NZ_BADL01000408.1 GCF_000333615.1 Ideonella sp. B508-1
TGGCGTGGCCCCGGGCCCCGGTCGGCATCGGGCTTGTTGTCGGCCGGCCGCGGGGCCTGGGTGACGCCCAGGCTGGGCACGCCGCCCAGGTCGCGCACCAGGGCCGAAAAGCTGCCGATGCCCCAGCGGCGGTCGAACTGGCCGGCGTAGACCGGGGCTTCGGCCAGGGGCAGCGGCGCCTCGCGCGGGGCCAGCGGGGTCAGGCCCACCGCCGGGCCGGCCGGCTGCAGAGCGATGTCCGGGCAGCCGGCGGCCCAGCCGGCCAGCGCCTGGGCCAGGGCCTCGGGCGTGGTGGCGTCGGGCCCCGCCAGCAGCCAGCCGGCCGCGCTGCGGTGGGTCTGGCAGGCGCCGCTGTTGCCGATGGTCAGCGCGGTGAAGCCCAGCCACAGGGCATGGCGGGCCCGGGTCAGGGCCACGTAGAACAGGCGCAGGTCCTCGCGCAGGCGCTCCTGTTCGGCCCATGCCAGGTCGTCCTTGCCCGGAGCCAACACCAGGCGGGGCTGGCCCGCGTCGTCCTCGCGCAGAACGAAGGGTGTGCTGCGCCCGTCGGCCGGGCGCAGGCTGGTGGCAAAGGGCAGGCAGACCACCGGATACTCCAGACCCTTGCTCTTGTGCACGGTGATGACCTGCACCAGGTCGGCATCGCTTTCCAGGCGGACGATCTGCTCGTCGCCGCCACCGCCACGGCCCTGCGTCGCGTCGTCAATGGCCTCGGCCAGCCAGCGGATCAGGGCCTGCTCGCCTTCCAGCCGCGCACTCTGGGCCTGCAGCAGCTCGGCCAGGTGCAGCAGGTTGGTCAGGCGGCGCTCGCCCTCGGGCTGGCCCAGCCAGCGGGCCCCCAGATCCAGGCGGTGTACCGTCTGGCGCACCAG
>NZ_BADL01000407.1 GCF_000333615.1 Ideonella sp. B508-1
CCAGAAGCAGTGGCGCACCCCTGAAAGCACCCTGCACTGGATGGGCCTGCTTTGTGGTTGGCCCGGTGCCTTGCTGGCACAGCAGGTGCTGCGCCACAAGACCAGCAAGACGTCCTTCATCGTCGTGTTCTGGCTGACCGTCCTGGTCAATGTGGTCGGGTTCGTGGCGCTGCATGCCGGCGTGGACGGGCTGCAGACGCTGCGGCGTCTGGTCTGACGCACCTGCCCCTTGCTGGCTCCGTCCAGACGGGCAAACCGGCGAGAAGCCATCGCGTACCGCGCTGCACCTCAGGCCACAGCGCCCTCAGCGGCTTGACGCCGCCTGCAGCGCCTGCACCACCCGCTCGGCCCTGAAGCCCAGTTGCGCCTGTCCGCGCACCAGCACCAGCGGTGTGCCCGGCGCGCCATGGGCCTGGAACTCGGCGGCGCAGGCGGCGTCGCGTTCGATGAAGCACTCGCTGAAGGGCGCCTGGGCCTCGCGCAGGCGCAGGCGGGCCTGGGTGCAGAAGGGGCAGGTCACGGAAGAGATCAGCCGCAGGTCGCCGGGCTGCACCACGGCCCGCAGGGCCTGGTCTTGCTGTGACGTGTGCCACAGGCCCCAGCCTTCCCAGGCCAGGGTGGCCGTCAGCACCACCGCCACGAACAGCGCCAGTTCACGGCGCTGTGCGGCGGTCAGGGCCGACGGCATGACACGTTCACACCGCGGCGGTGATGACGATCTCGATCTTCCATTCCGGCTTGGCCAGGGCGGCCTGCACGGTGGCGCGGGCCGGGGTGTGGCCGGCCACCACCCAGGTGTCCCACACGCTGTTCATGCAAGAACTGGGCCACCCAGGTCAGCGGCCGCCGCGACGAGCTGACCCTGCAGGCCCTGTTCAACGAGGAACTGGGCGCTCTGCTGCAGGTGAGGACCGCCGACCGCGACGCGGTGCTGGCCACGCTGCGCGCGCACGGCCTGTCCACCTGCAGCCATGTGGTGGGCAAGCCCAATGACAAGGGCGTGGTCGAAGTCTGGCGCGACGCCAAGAGCCAGTTCTCGGCCCCGCTGTCCGAACTGCAGCAGATCTGGGACGAGGTCAGCTGGCGCATCGCCCGCCTGCGCGACAACCCGGTCTGCGCCGATCAGGAACACGCCGCCGCTGGCAGCGAAGGCCCCGGCCTGCATCTGGCCCTGAGCTTCGACCCGGCCGAGGACGTGGCCGCGCCCTACATCGCCAAGGCCCGCCCCAAGGTGGCCATCCTGCGCGAGCAGGGCGTGAACAGCCATGT
>NZ_BADL01000406.1 GCF_000333615.1 Ideonella sp. B508-1
AAGAAGACCCAGCTGGCTCAGGCCAGGGCGGCGCTGCAACAGCCACCCCCCAGCCCGCTGGCCGTGGAGTCGGCCCAGGCCTTCATGCAACGCGTGGCGGCCAAGGCCGTACACACCTGTCCGCAGTGTCGAGGACCGCTGCAGGTGGTGGCATCCCGCCCGGGCGCCAGGCACCTGCCCGCCCCCGGGTGCGAGTGTGCCCACACCCAGACAGCACGTGGGCCACCCTCATGACATGCCTGGCCTTGCGCGTTGCCCTGTCAGTGCGGGCCCCGACCCGCACGGGGCGCGTGCGTGCCTTCACACCACCAGCACCCTCACTCCAGCCAGAAACCACCGTGGCCAGGCCTGCCCAACCCTCCATGGCCCCCTCAGCCAAACGCCTGGGGGGCTTTACGTCCGAGCCCGGCCGACCATAATGGCCTGAAACAAAGCCCGGGGCGATCCAATCCCCCTGCGGCCTGCAACAAAGACCCACATGGGCAGGGACGGCACGATGGTTCAGTTCAACACGGTTTATCTGCCTCGGCTCGCCGTCGCGCGCATGCCTTCGTCTGCGCTCGGCAGATAAACGCTATCTGTTAGGCGCATCACCATGAAGCAGATTTTCGAAGCCATCGCCGAATACGCACAGGTATACGAAAAGCTGGAGCAACTTCAGGAAGCTCACAGAGATCTGATGCCAAAAGGTGACCAGAAGACCGGTGTCATCGCTGAGTTTTATGCTCGCCTTTACGCTCAATTCGCTTACCCAGGAGCTCATCTAATCTACGGAACGACAAGCGAACATGCGTGGGACATCACGATTCAAAGAGATGGGTACGCAGACCACAAAATACAGGTCAAAGCTGTTTCTATTCACTCCACAACCAGTAGAGTATCTAATATTCATCCTGGTTGGCACGAACTATACTTGCTTAGGCTCGATAGAGCGTTGTATCCCGAAGGCTTCTGGACGATTCTTGCATCCGATGCCCCATGGGCAACCGAGAAAATCGTCGGGAAAACCATGCCACACCGTGCGAGATCCGGGTCTGGTTCACAGATTTTCAGACAAGCATGCGACAAGCTTGGAGAACTAAATGCCGTACTGCAACGGTCCCGCGCCTAACTGGGCGGTCAAGCGGACGCCAACAAAGCCCATGGCTTCGCCATTTTCATGGGCTTTGTTGGTGCCCTCCACTCGCTGCGCTCCTTTCGGCGCCGCTTACCTTGGGCGTTAGACGCCACAGATGCTCCGTGCCCAAATCAGCTTCTTTCTCCCGCTCGTAGCCGCTGCGGTGATGCTGGCGTGGACCGCTGCATCCGGTCGGCCTTGGCGCTACACATCCATTGCTGTTCTTTCGATCGCGCTTTCCGCTGCTCTCCTTTACGGCGCAATCGCGGTACTCACACCCGGTGACGGGTTACTGCACGCATCTGCCTTGGTCGTTGCGTACGTCATGCCCGTGGCGTTCTTGGCCGCTGTACTCTGGCTTATGCGCGGACGCGTGTCCTTGGCATCTCGCGTCGGGTTTGCAGTCCTCTTGTCAGCCGCCCTCAGTTGGGTCGCGCCTATGTTTTTGCTGGTCGGCACGTGCATCGCACAAGGAAACTGTCTGTGAGCGCGATGACGTCTAACAGGTCGCTCCAGCGGACGGCTTCGCCGCCCGCTGAGCTTATTCGTTAGCCATCCTCTCTCTGAACCAGCGCCATGTTCAATCGCCCTTGGAAGAAGTACCTCAGCTTCGTCGCCTTCGTTGGGGCGCTCGTGCTGGCGACAAATCCCGAGCTTCGTGCACTTCTACTTGTCACCGAAGCGCTGGGGATCGAAGCCATTTTTGTTCTAGTGCTCGTTCAGTTGCGGTCGCTTTTGCCAATCGCTCACACTGTGGCCTCCCAGCTCACGGCAATGGTGTGTGCGGCTGCTTCAGCACTGTCCTTGGCATCTACAAGAGCACAGCTCGGCCTTCCTGCTTTCGGGCCACTCAGTCGGCTTCTTTGCCCACCGCTGTTCATACTCTCTGTCGGCACGCAATGTCGTGCCTCCGAGCGAGGCCTGTTGCGTCGGTAACCATCGGATGAAAATGCGATCGCTTCGTCAAGCCCCGATGGCTAACACTTCAATCGAGGCGAACAATTGCAGCAAGCTTGCAATTTGCGCCTCACTTCAAACGTTAAAACCCCCATTCACTTATGAGACTGATCAAATGAAGAAGCTTGTTTCCTTGCTGGCATTCGCACTTCTATCGGGATGTGCTTCTGTCTACAAACCCATCCCAGATGGCTATGCAGGCCCGACTGCAAATTTGTCCGACTCGTTCAATGCAATTAGCGGATCCAAGGTTGAGTTCTTTTATGTCGACCAGATTGATGGACATGAGTTGACCAACAGCAGATTTGCATCCCTTGCCGCAAACAGAGGCCGAGGAATGAGCATGTCTCCCGTCCTTGTCCAACGAGCAATTCCTGCTGCAAAAGCAACAACTTTGCTCTTAGTCGCAAGAACTGAATATGCAGTTCCGATACTTACGCTTACCAATACGGTATATCAGGTCAAAGGCAAGATTGAATTCACCCCCGAACCAAACAAGCGATACATCGTTCGAGGTCAACTGGGAGAAGGTCATGCCTCGGTTTGGCTTGAAGAGGAAGACACAAAGCAACTTGTTGGCGAGAAGGTTGAGGTTGAAGGCTCTGCCGCTAAGCTCGGGATTCTGGAAAAGTAATTTGTCGCACCGAGTGAGGTCTAACTGTCGGTTCAACGCGGACGCCAACACTGGCCATGCCTTCGGCATTTTTATGGCCAGCGTTGGTGCCCTACGCGCTTCGCGCTCCGGCGCCGGTTAACCTGGGCGTTGGGTGCCTTATGTTTAGCGCTGCTGTATTCGATATGGACGGTCTTTTAATCGACTCCGAGCGAGCGATAAGAGATGCATGGCAATCCGCAGCTCAGGAACGTGGAATCACTATTTCCACTTCGCAATACGCTTCTGTCGTTGGACGAGCTTCAGCAGAAGCTGATGCCCAACTTGCATCATTTATTGGCGGAGAAGAAGCCTTTGAAGAAACTCGCCAAGTTGTCATTTCAAAACTGAAAGTTTTTCCGGCCAAGCCAGGCGCAACAGAACTTCTATCTGGTTTAAGAAAACGTAAAATTCCTTGTGCAGTTGCATCATCAAGCAGTACCGCTGAAATCAGACGCCGGCTTGAAGCAGTTGGCCTGGCGGAGTATTTTCATTCCTTTGCAGGTGGAAATGAAGTTCAAAAAGGCAAACCCGATCCATCTGTGTATTTACTCGCGGCACGGCGGTTAGGCGTTTCTCCTGAAAAATGTCTGGCCTTCGAAGATAGCCAGAACGGGATAAGATCAGCAGTATCGGCAGGAATGCAGGTTGTAGCGGTGCCTGACCTTGTAAAACCAGACACTTCTACTTGTTTAATAAAACTTGGCTCACTTGATCGCGCTGTCCAGCACATTGAAGCATGGTTTCCAAATGCAAAAACAGGCACCTAGCATTTTAACAAACCGGGGGAGCCCAAAGCAAGCTTTGGGCTCCCCTCGCTGCGCTCGGTGCCCTTTATTTCTACGTTGAGGCTGTAGCAAAACTCTCTGCAGCATTAATTGGATGCTCGGGCTGAAAAATCGACCACTCAGGTCGATCCAGGATCGCCGATCTACAGCTAGGGAAGGGGTGAAAGAATCCTGTATTTTAGGTGGCTCCTGATGAGCGGAATTTTTCTATAACCTCGGTAGACCTCAATTGCTCGCAATAAAAGATGTCGACCCGCAGGGCGCTGATGCGCTCGCGCTTCTTCACGAGGCTTCAATTGATGCCAGAGCCCTTTATCCAGAGCTGTTTTCAGGCGACAGACCCCCTGCTACCAATATTCCGCTGGGCGAGCGCAGTGTCTACGTAGTCGCGTATGTCAACGGATGCCCTCTTGCTTGCGGGGCATTTCGGCCTTTTGATGAGTCCACTGCCGAGATTCGACGCATGTACGTTCATCGAGACCATCGTCGCAAAGGCCTTGCTCGCGCTGTTCTCGAGCATCTCGAGCGAGAGGCAGCACGCCTGGCCTATAGGCGCCTCGTACTCGAAACCGGCTACAAGCAAGTCTCCGCTATGCGACTGTATGAGTCGTGGGGTTTTCAGCGAGTTGCGCCTTTTGGTGAGTACGCTAGTGATCCAACAAGTGTCTGCTATGAGCGCCTCATCCACGGTAAGTCGCAGCTTCATACATCAAGTGCAACCCCCACAATATGAGCAACGGAGAAATCGGCGTGGCCTAGCATTATGGTCAAGCGGACGCCAACAAGGCCCATGGCTTCGCCATCTTCATGGGCCTTGTTGGTGCCCTCCACTCGCTGCGCTCTTTCCGTGCCGCTTACCGCTTACCTTGGGCGTCGAGGCTGTAGAAAAACCCCCCGGGAGCGCTGATGGGATGCTTGGATCGAAAATAATCTGCATCAGATCGATGCTAGGCAAGTAGGTGAAAGACCCCTGAATTCTGGGTGATTCTTGATAGTCGTCCTTTCTCTACAACCTCGTTAGGCCTCGCGAATTAAAAATGCGTCCCGTTTTTGCCGTCATCTTTTTGCTAGCATTTGGCGGCTGTTCATACGCACTTCAAATCGAATTTTTCAATGGAACGCTCAAACCAATTATTTTTTGCTCGATAGGTGAAGTCAAATCAGAATGCACAACTGTGCCTGCCCAAAGCGTCGCAGCGCTCCAGTGGATAGCAGGAGAATTTACTATCGAGTCAGCTGGTTGTGTGCGTCTTTATGCATTGAAACCACCAGAGCCACTGCAAGACTACGTCGAAATCCAAGAGCACGTCGTCAAAGCACGCATTGAACCAGACGGGCGCCTGTTCTTGACGCCGCATCGTATCGGTGGCTTCTCGAATACGATAGAACAACCAAGTGGCTACCCGGCAGAACCTGCAACCACTCAAGGTCAGTGCTAGCATATGCAGGCACAAGCACAGCATGTCAACGTCTCAGGCATCTTTCACCAGCCTAACTGGTCTACAGGGACTTCCCCTTCGATCAAGCAAAATCTGGCTGTTTTCTCCTTCCGAAGCGGTACTTGAGATTCCCGTTGAATCGCTGACCTGACAGGTGCTACACAGATGAGTGATTGAGTTGGCCTGCTGTCGGTCTGACCTGTGGTGTATCTCTGGCAACGCTGGTGTCGAGGGTTCCGATGCGCGCGCATCGCGCCTGCCCCGGGGCACCGGATCGGAATCCATCACAGATTCAAAAGGGGCCTGTCAGCAACGCTTCGGACAGCACCACTGGCAGGAAGCAGGGTTGGTTGGCAACGGGGGGCGGCTGGGGTCCGTGTGCGGCGCCTGCTCAAGGCGACACATTCACCTTGCAAACACCACGCTGCAACGATAGGCTGGGGCATTCACCCTGTATCCGAACAAAGCGTCGACACGGGCTGCCCAAACCTGAGATCAACATGCTGCTTGACCGTGCCGACCTCCTGATGGACGGGGGGTGCTACAGCTTCGGTAGGCCTCACACGGAGTCCTATGGGCCATCACTACCTGCCTCGGTTCTACCTACGAGGCTTCACAACTGGGAACACGGTTTGGGTTCACGACCGCCGCGAACGCCGATCCTATCCGTCGCAACCAAAGTCCGTCGCAAACGAGAACAAGCTCTACTCTGAGGACATAGAGCAACACCTGGCGAATGCAATCGAAGATCCCGCAAAGTCGGCCATTGAAGCCCTGAGGCTGCACCAGCCCCTTGACGAGCAGCAGCGTGAAGCACTTGCTCACTACGTCATTGCACTATGGAAACGAGTTCCAGAGGGTAGAGCGCGGGTGTACTCTGGCGTACCAGAGGTCGCCGATTCGATACGACAGGAACTACATGCGGAGCTCGACGCGACTGTGGCTGCGACGCCTCACCTTGCCGATCTTGCGGAGCATCGAAAAGCCCAAGTCTCTGAGGTCATTGAGAAGTTCAAGATCGAACCACCTCCAGAGGTATGGCACCAAAACCTCACTCGCGACAGCAGTCCGAATGTAGTTGCGGCTCTACTATCCATGAATTGGCGTGTGCTGATTTCGGAAGGAGCTGATTTTTTGACGTCCGATAACCCGGTGTTTTTCTTTCAAAACGAAGGCATTGGACGACCTACGTCCGAGTTGTCTGTTCCGCTTTCAAGCACCGTCGTTTTATGGGCACACCGCAGGCCTGCGCCTGGACCGCTCTATTTCACGGCACGTCCAGAAGCGGTACGAGGCCTTAATCGCCGTGTCGTATTCAATGCGACTCGTTACGTCTACTCCCAGCGATTGGAGCCTTGGATGCTCCGGTTCGTCTGTAAGACAGACCATGTACTTACCCGTTTTATCGAGCAGTGAGGCTTCTCAAGTCAGTCACGCTAATTGCGTTGATTCGTAATCACCCACCAAGTTCAGAGCGTTGAACCGCCATGCGTCGCTCATCTGACCCCCGCGCCCAGTCATCGACATGAACCTCTTCGAGCACTCCTGGGCCCATGCCTGGGCGGACCTGGGGCTGCAGCCGCCAGCCGGCGTATTGGACGCGCTGCTGGCGGCTTATGACGAGCCCCAGCGTCACTACCACTCGCAGCAGCATCTGGCCGAGTGCCTGGCTCACTTCGATGCGGTGCGGCCTTTGGCGCAGCACCCGGGCGAAGTCGAAATCGCCCTGTGGTTTCACGACGCTGTCTACGACGTGCGTGGCACGTCGAACGAGCGTCAAAGTGCGGATTGGGCGCGCCGGGTGCTCGGCGCCAGCGGCGCGGACGAGGCGACGCAGCAGCGGGTGGACGCCTTGATCATGGCCACCCGGCACGACGCGGCGCCCGCGCCCGGCGATGAGCAGCTGCTCGTCGACATCGATCTCTCGATCCTGGGGGCCGCGCCGGAGCGCTTTGCGGAGTACGACCGCCAGGTGCGGGCCGAATACCAGTGGGTGCCGGGCTTCGTCTACAAGATGAAGCGACGGGCCGTGCTCGGCGCCTTCCTGTCCCGTCCCCGCATCTACGGCACCGGCCACTTCAGTGCCCGTTGCGAGGCCCAGGCGCGGGCCAATCTGGCCTGGGCAATCGACGGTCGCGCGGGGAGTCAGCCGCCGCCGGCCGTCACGGCTGGCCCGCCACCACTTCGCTGATCTGCAGCACCGGCGTCAGGTCCGTGTCGTTCGGGATGTCCGCCAGGATCTCTCAGTCGCACTGACTTGATGATCACGTCCTGTCTCCGGGTGTGCCGGCCTGGAGGGCCGGCCCTGGGTGGGTGGCACCCGCGGATCAGGGGTGGGCTTCGGTATCCACCTCGGCCTCGGTGGCTGCGTTGTAGCGCCCGCCGACGATGTGTTCCGGCGGCAGGGCGTCGCTGATGCGCTGAACCTGCTCGGGGCTCAGCCGAACCTGCAGGGCGCCCAGGTCTTCTTCCAGGTGGTCCAGGCGGGTGGTGCCGGGAATGGGCAGGATGTCGTCGCCCTGGTGCAGCAGCCAGGCCAGGGCCAGCTGGGCCAGGCTGCAGTGCAGCTCATCGGCCAGGGGCTTGAGGGCCTCCAGCGCCGCCAGGTTGCGGGCATAGGCCTCGGGCGTGAAGCGGGGCATGGCGCGCCGGATGTCCTTGGGCGCCAGGTCGTCCACGCGGGTCAGGGTGCCGGTCAGGTAGCCGCGGCCCAGGGGGCTGAAGGCCACGTAGGCCACGCCCAGTTCGCGGCAGGCCTGCAGGGCGCCGAATTCGGCGTTGCGGGTCCACAGCGAGTATTCGGACTGCAGGGCGGCAATGGGGTGCACCGCATGGGCGCGGCGCAGCGTCGCGCCCGACACTTCGGACAGGCCGATCGCGCGGATCTTGCCTTCGCGCACCAGTTCCGCCAGCGCGCCCACGCTGTCTTCGATGGGCACGGTCTTGTCCCAGCGGTGCAGGTAGTAGAGGTCGATGACGTCGGTGCGCAGGCGCTGCAGCGCGGCCTCGCAGGTGGCCTTGAGGGTGGCGGGCCGGCCGTCGATGACCCGCACGCCGTCCACGCCCTGCATGCCGCACTTGCTGGCCAGCGTGAAGCGCTGGCGCAGCGGCCCCAGGGTCTCGCCCACCAGGGTTTCGTTGGCACCAAAGCCGTAGAGAGCCGCGGTGTCGAAGAAGTCCACGCCCAGGTCCAGCGCACGGTGCAGCAGGGCCTGCGCGGCAGCCCGCTCAGGCGGCTGGCCGTAGGCATGGCTCAGGTTCATGCAGCCCAGGCCGATGGCCGAGACCGAGAAGGGGCCGAGTTGACGGTGTTGCATGGTGTTTGACCTTGTTGTCTCAGGCAGTCCAATGTTCCGACAGGCGCTCAGCCTGTTCCAGCACCCGTCGGATCGCCCCCCAACTCGGCTATCGCCTGGTGCAAGAACGCTGCCATCTGCGCCTTGTCCGGCAACTGCACCTGATAGCGTGAGACGAAGAGCTGGTTGCTCATGCCGGCCAGCGCGTACTCCACCAGTTCTTGGTTCTTGCGGGTACACAGCAGGATGCCGATGGGCGGCTGGTCGCCTTCGGTCATCTGGTGCTGCTGGTAGTAGCTGACGTAGGCGTTGAGCTGACCCAGGTGTTCATGCTTGAAGGCATCGTTTTTCAGCTCGATGAGCACATGACACTTGAGCACGCGGTGGTAGAAGACCAGATCCACGAAAAAGTGCTCGCCACCGATGACCAGGCGCTGCTGCCGCGCTTCGAAGCAGAAGCCGTGACCCAGTTCCAGCAAGAAGGCCTGCAGCCTATCGAGCAGGGCGTCCTCCAACTGGCCCTCGGTCACCACCTCCTGGGGCTTCAGGCCGAGGAACTCGAAGACGTAGGGATCGCGGATGACCTGCTGCGGCGTGACGGCCTCGGCTTGGCGGTGCGCCAGTGCAGACAGCACCGCTGGGTCGCGGGACAGGCCGCTGCGCTGGTAGTACTGGGTAGCAATCTGGCGTTTGAGCTCGCGCACCGACCAGTGGCTGCGCAGGGCTTCGGCCTCGTAGAAGGCGCGTTGCGTCGGGTCGTCCAGCTGCAGCAGTTCTGCAAAGTGCGAGAACGACAGCTGCTCCAGCAGGATCTGGGCGGGCACGGTGGGCACGGCCGAGCCAGATTCGGGAGACGTTGTCTCCCGAATCTGCAGGCCGGGCAATTGGGTAGACAGCGTCTCCCGAATCTGCGGGTAGGTCAGATAGAACTGCCGGTAGCGGCGCAGCTCGCGGGCCTCCATGCGCTTGAGCCCGGTCTGCTGCAGGCGCTGGGCCAGGGTCTCCAGCAACCGTTCGCCGTAGGCGCCGCGGTCCGCCCCCGACTGTTCGTACTCGCGGATGTGGTAGCCGAACAGCCAGTTGCGCAGGGTGAGGCTGACGTTGACGGCCTTGGCAGCCCGCGCCTCCAGCGCGCCGTGGGCCTGGGCCAGGATCTCGACCAGGCGGTCGAAGTTCAAGGGCTCAGAGGGCATAGCCCAGCACCCTGTGCATGCAGCCGCCGGGGTTGACGTTGGAAGGCCTGTGGTCGGCGGCGTTCCACAGCCGAGCGTCGCGCTCGTTGACGAACTGCTGTTCTTCGTTGTTCATGGCAGTCTTCCCTTGGCATGGGCTGCTGCGGCGCGCCCATGAAAACGCCTACCCCGTGGGCCGAACGATTCTATTCGGGGGGTAGGCGCGCTGCCTTGGGAGAGGCGGAGGGTGTCAGGCGTTCAGCTGTTCTTCCAGCTGATGCAGCACCTCGTAGCAGGGCAGCACCTGGGCCACGCTGGAGTTGGGCTCGCGGCCTTCGCGGATGGCGGCGAAGAACTCGCGGTCCTGCAGCTCGATGCCGTTCATCGACACGTCCACCTTCGACACGTCGATCTTCTCGTCCTTGCCGTTGAAGAGGTCGTCGTAGCGGGCGATGTAGGTGCCGGTGTCGCCGATGTAGCGGAAGAACGTGCCCAGCGGGCCGTCGTTGTTGAAGGACAGGCTCAGCGTGCAGATGGCGCCGTTGGCGGCCTTGAGCTGGATGCTCATGTCCATGGCAATGCCCAGCGTCGGGTGGATGGGGCCCTGGATGGCATTGGCCTTCACGATGGGGCTGCCCGCCTGGTAGGCGAACAGGTCCACGGTGTGGGCGGCGTGGTGCCACAGCAGGTGGTCCGTCCAGCTGCGGGGCTGGCCCAGCGCGTTCATGTTGGTGCGGCGGAAGAAGTAGGTCTGCACATCCATCTGCTGGATGTTGAACTCGCCGGCGGTGATCTTCTTGTGCACCCACTGGTGGCTGGGGTTGAAGCGGCGGGTGTGGCCGCACATGGCCACCCGGCCGGTCTCGCGCTGCACCTGGGCCACTTCGCGGCCTTCCTTGAGCAGGTCGCACAGCGGGATTTCCACCTGCACGTGCTTGCCGGCCCTCATGCAGGCGATGGCCTGCTGGGCGTGCATCTGCGTGGGGGTGCAGAGGATGACGGCGTCCACCTCGGACAGGGCCAGGGCGTCGGCCAGGTCGGTGCTGACGTGTGGGATGCCGTACTTGGCGGCCACTTCGCGGGTCTTGGCCAGGTCGCGGCTGATCAGCGAGACGACTTCCACGCCGTCGATGTTCTGGATGCCGTCCAGGTGCTTGATGCCGAAGGCACCGGCGCCGGCCAGCGCGACTTTCAGGGTGGGGGTGCTCATGTCAGGTGTTCTCCAGGATCAGGTGGCCGACGGCAGTGTTGGACGCCGGCACATGGTAGAAGCGGTGCGCCACGCGCGGGGCCGGGCCACCGGCCACGTCGTCCATGGCGCCGCGGGCGATCAGCCACATGACCAGCTCGATGCCTTCCGAGCCGGCCTCGCGCACGTATTCCACATGGTCGATGGCGGCGGTGGTGGCGGGGGCGCTGATCAGCTTGTCCAGCCAGGCGTTGTCCCATTCGCGGTTGATCAGGCCGGCCCGCGGGCCTTGCAGCTGGTGGCTCATGCCGCCGGTGCCCCAGATCTGCACGTTCAGCGGCTGGTCGAAGGATTCCACCGCGCGGCGGATGGCCTGGCCCAGCTGGTAGCAGCGCCGGCCCGAGGGCACGGGGTACTGCACCACGTTGACGGCAAAGGGGATGACGGCGCAGGGCCAGGCACCGCCGTGTTGCGGGTTCTGCTCGCCGCACATCAGGGACAGGGGCACGGTGAGGCCGTGGTCCACGTCCATTTTGTTGACGATCGTGAGGTCGAAGTCGTCCTGGATGACGCTGTGGGCGATGTGGCTGGCCAGCTCGGGGTGGCCCTGCACCACGGGCACCGGGCGCGGGCCCCAGCCCTCGTCGGCGGGCTGGAACTGGGCGGCCGTGCCGATGGCGAAAGTGGGGATCAGGTCCAGGCTGAAGGCGTTGGCGTGGTCGTTGTAGACCAGGAACACCACGTCGGGGCGCTGCTGCTGCATCCAGCGCTTGGAAAACTCGTAGCCGTCGAACAGGGGCTGCCAATAGGGCTCGGCCTGACGGTGCTGGTCGATGGCCACGCCGATGGCGGGCACATGCGAGGTGTAGACGGAGGCGGTGATGCGTGCCATGGTGGCTCAGTCTCCCTGGCGCGGGTCGGTCTGGGGCTGATTCTGGGGTTGCGCGTCCCCGTCCTCGCCAAGGCGGCGGTTGCCCTCGACGGAGCGCCCCCCCTTCATCATCATGCGGCGGTAGCCTTCCTCGCTCATGCCGGTCATGCTGCCGGCCATCTGCTGAAAGCTCTTGCCGTCGGTGGCACCGATCTTGGCCAGGAAGTAGATGTTGCCACCCAGCCGGATGCATTCGTTGAGGTCGCGGGCCAGCACCGCGGCCTTCTGGGCCTCGGTCATCGGCCACTCGTCCAGGTAGGCCCGCTCGTCGGCCTTGAAGCGGGCACGGTTGTCCGCCTTCATCAGCGACATGCAGAACTGGTTGAGCCAGTAGCCCTTGCGGGACTGCTCGGCGTCGAAGATGGTGGTGCCGGGGATGTCGGCGTAGGGCTTCTCCAGGGGCATCTCAGCACTCCTCCGGCCAGTACAGGCGCATGGGGTTATCCACCAGCAGCTTGCGTTGCAGCGCCGGCGTGACGGCGATATGGGGGATGAAATCCACCAGCAGGCCGTCGTCGGGCATGTGGTCCTTCAGGTTGGGGTGGGGCCAGTCGGTGCCCCACAGCACGCGGTCCGGGAATTCTTCCACCACCTTGCGGGCGAAGGGCACCACGTCGCGGTAGGCCGCCTGCTCGCCGGCCAGCGCCTTGGGGCCGGTGACGGAGAGGCGTTCCGGGCAGCTGACCTTGCTCCACACATTGGGGTGCTCGCGCATGAACTTCAGGAACAGCGCGAACTCGGGGCCGTCCACTGGCTGGCTCACGTCGGGCCGGCCCATGTGGTCCACCACCACGGTGGTGGGCAGGGCGGTGAAGAAGTCCCACAGCTCGGGCAGGTCCACGGCTTCGAAGTAGATCACCACATGCCAGCCGAGCTTGGCGATGCGCCCGGCGATCTCCATCAGCTCGTCCTTGGGCGTGAAGTCCACCAGGCGCTTGACGAAGTTGAAGCGCACGCCGCGCACGCCGGCCGCGTGCAGGGCGTTCAGCTCCTCGTCGGTGATGCTGCGCTTGACGGTGGCCACGCCGCGGGCCTTGCCCCCGCTGGCCAGGCAGGCGTCCACCATGGCGCGGTTGTCCGCACCGTGGCAGGTGGCCTGCACGACCACGTTGCGGGAGAAGCCCAGGTGGTCGCGCAGGGCGAAGAGCTGCTGCTTGCTGGCGTCGCAGGGGGTGTATTTGCGCTCGGGGGCGTAGGGGAATTCGGCGCCCGGGCCGAAGACGTGGCAGTGGGCGTCCACGGCGCCGGCGGGCAGCGCAAAGCGCGGTCGGCTGGGGCCATCGAACCAGTCCATCCAGCCTGGGGTTTTGGTGAAGTCGCCGGAGGTGGGGCGGTTGCTCATGCTTGTTCCTTGGGTTGGGTGTGGGCGAGCAGGCGGTCGGCCTCCACGCGCCAGTCGGCGCTGCGGGCAAAGCCGGGCGTGCCGCGTGGGCCGAAGACGTCCTGGTCGGCCAGGTCGGCCACCCAGGCCTGGCGGCGCCAGGTGCCATCGGCGCTCCAGGGGGTGAGGCCGGCTTCGCCGACGGTGCGGGCCACTTCCATCACCTCCTCGCTGCGGCGGCGGCCGTGCTCGATGACGCGCTGGAAGAAGTAGCTGGCCTGCTTCTCCCAGTCGATGCCGGGAAAGGTCTCCTGCAGCGAGGCGATGACGGCATCCTCCACGCCGTAGTGGCGGGCGGTGCTGAAGCTCTCGATGACCATGGCCTCCAGGCCCTTGATCATCACGCTGCGGCACATCTTGGTGGCGCTGGCCACGCCCAGGCGCGCATCGGCCACCTTGGCTGCAAAGCCCAGTGCGTTCAAGCCGGGGCACAGGGCCTCGGCGTCGGGCCCGCCCAGCAGCAGCGGCACCCGGATGCGGTAGGGCGGCACGCTGGTCATCACCGCGCCTTCCACGTAGCGGCCACCGGCGGCGTTGACCAGCGCCGCGGCCTGCTGCTTGGCGCCCGGCGAGGCGGAGTTGAAGTCCAGGAAGAAGGCGCCGGCCTGAATACCGGCCGCGCAGGCCCGGGCCACGTCCACGGTCTGGCTGGCGGTGACGGCGCTGACCACCAGGTCCACGTCGCGGGCGAGGTCGGCGGCGTCGTCGCACAGGCTCACACCGTGATCCAGGGCATGGGCGCGCAGGGCGGGGGCGGTGTCGGGCCGGTCGAGCTTGCGGTCGTAGGCCGAGACGGCCAGGCCCTGGGCGCGCAGGTCCTCGGCCAGGATGCGGCCCACCTCGCCGTAGCCGACGAGGCCGATCTTCCAGGGGCGTGCCGATGTGCTCATGGCGGGGCTCAGTCGATGTAGCGCAGGCCGGCCTGGGCCAGCGGCTCGCGCATCTTGTACATGTCCAGGCCCAGGATGCCGGAGGCCAGCTTCTCGCGCTTGGCGCCTTCGTTGGCCTCGCGGGCGCGGGCGGCTTCCAGGGTCTTGGCGGCCATGGCGCGCGGCACGCAGACCACGCCGTCATCGTCGGCCACGATGACGTCGCCCGGGGTGACCCACATGCCGGCGCAGACCACCGGGATGTTGACCGAGCCCAGGGTGGCCTTGATGGTGCCCTTGCTGCTGATGGCCTTGCTCCAGACCGGGAAGTTCATCTCGGTCAGGGTCTTCACGTCGCGCACGCCGGCATCGATGACCAGGGCGCGGGCGCCGCGGGACTGGAAGCTGGTGGCCAGCAGGTCGCCGAAGTAGCCGTCGGTGCATTCGGCGGTGATGGCGGCGACCACGATGTCGCCGGGCTGGATCTGCTCGGCCACCACATGCATCATCCAGTTGTCACCGGGGTGCAGCAGCACGGTCACCGCCGTGCCGGACACCTGGGCGCCGCTGAAGATGGGACGCATGTAGGGCTTCATCAGGCCGACGCGGCCCATGGCCTCGTGCACGGTGGCCGAGCCCAGGCTGGCCAGGGCATCCGCGGTCTCGCGGTCGGTGCGTTGGATGTTGCGGTAGACGACGCCGAGTTCGTACATGGTGAATTCCTTTGAGTGTGTCGTGAGCGTGGAGGCAGCCGGGGCGGCGCCGGGCCGCCCCAAGCCAGCCCCGGCCAGCCCCCTTGGGGGGCGAGGGTGCTGTCCGCAGCACCCTGGGGGTCAAAGACCTTTCGCTTTGAGGGCGGCGTCCAGCCGGGGGAAGACGCGGCGTGCATTGCCTTCGTAGACCATGTGGCGCTCCTCGGCGCTCAGGTTCACGGTGGCTTCGATGTAGCGCTTGGTGTCGTCGTAGTAGTGGCCGGTGGTCGGGTCGATGCCGCGCACGGCGCCGATCATTTCCGAGGCGAAGAGGATGTTCTTCACCGGGATCACGTGGGTCAGCAGGTCGATGCCGGGCTGGTGGTAGACGCAGGTGTCGAAGAAGATGTTGTTGAGCAGGTGCTCGTCCAGCAGCGGCTTCTTCATCTCCTGGGCCAGGCCACGGAAGCGGCCCCAGTGGTAGGGCACCGCGCCGCCGCCGTGGGGGATCAGGAACTTCAGGGTCGGGAAGTCCTTGAACAGGTCGCCCTGGATGCACTGCATGAAGGCGGTGGTGTCCGCGTTCAGGTAGTGCGCGCCGGTGGTGTGGAAGCAGGCGTTGCAGCTGGTGCTGACGTGGATCATCGCCGGTATGTCGTACTCGACCATCTTCTCGTAGATGGGGTACCAGTGGCGGTCGGTCAGCGCAGGGCTGGTCCAGTGGCCGCCGGAGGGATCCGGGTTCAGGTTGATGCCGACGAAGCCGTATTCCTTGACGCATTTCTCCAGCTCGGGAATGCAGCTGGCCGGGTCCACGCCGGGCGACTGCGGCAGCATGGCCGCGCCGATGAAGTGGTCGGGGAAGAGCTCGGCCACGCGGTGGCACAGCTCATTGCAGATGGCGGCCCAGGTGGCGCTGGTCTGGAAGTCGCCGATGTGGTGGGCCATGAAGCTGGCGCGCGGGCTGAAGATGGTCAGGTCCGAGCCGCGCTGCTTCATCAGCTTGAGCTGGTTGGTCTCGATGGACTCGCGCAGCTCGTCGTCGCTGATCTTCAGGCTCTTCGGGTCGGGGGTCTTGCTCGGGTCCTTGAGCGCGGCGATCTGCAGGTCGCGCCAGGCGCCCAGGGCGGCCGGGGCGGTGGTGTAGTGGCCGTGGACGTCGATGATCATGAGGGGGTCTCCAGGGAAGAGGGCGGATGAGCAGGCGGATAAGCGTGCGGATCAGTGGGAGGCCAGTTCGGCCAGGGTCTGTTGGCTGACCGGGCGGCGGTGGCGCGGGTCGTCCGGCTGCGAGAAGTCCTTGAGCAGCACCGCCACGGTGGCCACCAGGCCGGGCACGGCCACGGCGGTGAAGATGCCGGAGAAGCCCAGGTGGCGGGCGCTCAGCTCGGCCACCAGGTAGGAGCCGGCGATGCCGCCGAAGCGGCCG
>NZ_BADL01000405.1 GCF_000333615.1 Ideonella sp. B508-1
CCAGACGTGCGCTGGCAGAGACAAGCCTCCCGTTCCAGGTGGAGTCGATACTTCGCATGTTTAGTGAGGCCTAACGTCTGACGTGAGGGGCCGCCGGAGCGGCGAGGCCGCGGAGGGTACCTGCAAGCGCAGCTTGCAGGCGGTCCCTCTCGACGGATGGGTTGGGCATCATTTCGCAACCTCAGTGACTTCCGTTCCGCGCTCCCACGGGACAATAGTTTCTGGCCGCGGCAAGGGAGCCCCACCTTCGTAGGGCCAGTGAAACTCTACCTCCACAACCTGACCTGGCGACCCGTAGACGATGATTCCGACTTGCTTGTTGTCAGGAGACAGGCCAAGGCCATCGGCAATTAGCTTTGTGTTCTCGTTCGCCTTGGTGCCCTCGGGCAAGAACCCTACGCTGGCGCAGCCACAATCGCACTTGGAATACACCACCAGGCTTTTCAATTCATCTGGGGTGACTTGAGGCGTATGGGGCGTGACTGCCCGGAGTAGAACGGTTTGCAGCACTTCGAGTTCTGCACCGGAAATGGGTCGCGGAGTGATGTAGCTCATGACGCCCAACGCCCAAGGTAAGCGGCACCGGAAGGAGCGCAGCGAGTGGAGGGCACCAAAAAAGCCCATAAAAATGGCGAAGCCATGGGCTTTGTTGGCGTCCGCTTGACCGCCCAGTTGGGCAACTTTTTCATGGCCCTGCTACGCTGACCTAAATGGAATTTCAGAAGCAACGACCCGCTCAGCTAAGTCAGGTTGACCAATATTCTTAAGCATTTGTCGTAATGAGTTGGCTGCTAGTGCACTCGAAACGGATGGCCCAAGTATTATTCTATTTACCAAGGTTCGCAATGAAATATCTTCTGTTTTTAGCTCAGGTATTGGCTTGATAGGAAGCTTAAGGAAGGTCTGCACAACTCGCAACTTGGCGTGGTGGTGCGCTGAGACGATGGGAATGTGATGCTGTGGATGGCAAATTCGCTGCGATTTCCAGGTCTGCAGGCCAGAACAGGCCGGCGACCCGGGCCATTTGCCATGCTGCGGACGCACTCATGCCACCGCTCCGATGAGTTTGCGCCGCGCCATCCACAGATTGGCCAGCGCAAACAGCGTATGCAGTTGCGCCGTGTTCTTGGCCAAGCCGCGGTAGCGCACCTTGATGTGCCCGAACTGGCGTTTGACCACCCGGAACGGATGTTCAACCCGCGCCCGAATACCGGCCTTCACCCGTTCGAGCTGCTCAGCGAGGGCCTCGATCGGCTTGGCCGGGTCCAGCGTGCGACGCTTGCCCGGCCGCATGGCGATGTTCCAGGCCACACCCGCCCTGGCGTCCGGACGCTTGTCGGCACCTCGATAGCCGGCGTCGGCATAGACCTCTCGGTCGCCGGGGCGCACCAGGCTGTTGGCCTCGGTCACGTCATTGACGGCACCGCTCGTGCCGCGCACGGTGTGGACCAGACCCGACTCGATGTCCACCCCGATGTGGCACTTCATGCCGAAGTACCACTGTTGGCCCTTCCTGCTTTGCTTCATCTGCGGATCACGCTCGCCGCTGCTGTTCTTGGTCGAACTCGGCGCAGCGATCAGCGTGGCATCCACCACCGAGCCGCCCTTGAGCATCACGCCCTTGGCACTGAGCAGGTCGTTGACGGTCTGCAGGATCTGCGCAGCCAGCTTGTGCTTCTCCAGCACATGCCGAAAGCGCAGGATCGTGCTCTCGTCGGGCAGCCGCTCGTCCCAGCCTTCCAGTCCCGCGAACTCGCGGAACACCGGCATGTCATGCAGCGCCTCTTCCATCGCCGGGTCACTCAGCGTAAACCATTGCTGCATGAAGTGGATGCGCAGCATGGTCTCCGGCGAGAACGGCGGGCGACCTCGCTTGCCATCGGGCAGGTACGGGGACACCAAGGCCACCAGATCCGCCCATGGCACGACCTTCTCCATCTCGTCCAGGAACTCCCGGCGTCGCGTTCGCTTGGTCGTCTGTCCCAAACCCAGGCTGTGCTGCTTCATGGCCCGTATCGTCTCAGCGCTTCACGTCCGCGCCAAGCACCACGGGTTGCGAGTTGTGCAGACCTTCCTTAAGCTTTGGCTCAATTCCTCGATTTGTTGCTAGGTGGCTAAAGTACTTTTTGAAGGATTGCTCGCGGTCTTTGTCGCTCATGTACACGACTCGCCACTCTCGTTCTTCATGGAATCCATGATGCTTTGTAAAAAGAGCGAACGACTTCAGGCGATGCATCCAAGCCCAAGCAGCATTGAAGAAGTCGTCCTCCACTTTTGCGTGGGCTGAAATCACCTCGGCTAGGCTGATCAGTTTTTCGCTGATCCATTTTTTCCGTTCGACCTTGGAGGCGTAATGCACCTTGCCAACAATCAGCGGTGATTCCGAATTTTCATTAATTTTTGAAGTGTCGATTACAAGTGCAGCCCCCGAGCCTGAGTTTCCATATCCGCGCCACATGGATAGCAAGCCGTCGTTGTCTTCTGGGGCATGTTCAGAAAAGCAAAGTATGTAAGTGTTCAACACGTGCTTGGAATCAAAGTCGTTGAACAGGTAGTCAAAGCTTTGCAATAACTTTCTGTGATTCTCCGGCGCTCCGCATGCAAGGCGAATTGCTTCGCTTTTGTGTAGCTCGTTTGCTCCTTCGTTCATCCCGAACTGTAGCTCTTCGAGATCGTTCATAAAGAGCGGATTGGAAAACCAGAATTGTTCTTTGGTGACGATCTGTTCAAAAGTCTGGATGGACGTGTAATGAGCAAGCAGAGGCCGTGAAGAGGGGAAAGACAATTCCTCTTGGAAGTCTACCCAGAGCTTTTCTGAAGCTCGATCAAGGAAGGTTGGTTCGCTCATATGTGTCGAGTTGCCTAACGCCCAGGTTAACCGGCGCCGTAGCGCGAAGCGCGGAGGGTACCAACACTGGCCATGAAAATGCCGAAGGCATGGCCAGTGTTGGCGTCCGCGTTGAACCGACAGTTAGGCTGCGGCGCGTAGTGGAAGGTGTTGGTGTTCACGACTCACAAAACGTAGGCAGATGCACTCAGATCAAGGTGCGAAGCTTTCGCAGCCGCTCGAGGTACTCGGTTGCCTCTTTCCGTCCATGCCAAGGTGGGTTGCCGTCCCCGAAGAGGCCGGACTCTCTACCAGGCGATACAACCGATCTCACTTCCTCGGGCGTTAGCCGAACATGCATGTTTGTCGCTTGTTCGTAGTCGACCCAGTTCTCTGCGGTTTTGGCGGAATTGCCAAGAGGCTTATAGTTTCTGTTGACCAATATTTGCACGCCGTCAACCGAAGTTTCATGAACTTTGTAAGGCAGATCGCGACGGAGTTCAAGGTAGATCTTGGTCACACCTTGTCCAACCGTAAAGCGTGACTTGGCGAGCATGGAAGCCAATTGAGCAATTGCATGGTCAACAGCCTCTGTAGCCGATCGATACGACATTGAAATGTCAGCGACTTCAATTTCTCTATTTGCCAAAGCCTTCTCCTTGATGCTGATTGATGCGGCCTAACGTTCGATGTAAGGGGCATGCCGAAGGGCACTTCCTGAAACCCCTCGCGCAGCCGGAAAAGGCATGCGAGTGCGTCTGACCTGAGAGGGCATTCGAGGTGCGAGGCTCTTCGATGGTCGTTTCCACTCGCCGCAGCGTGCTGCGACAGGCATTTCAGCCCTCATGCGGGCCATGCGGACGGTCCTGCGCTCTTGACCAGCCACACCAGCCGGCGCGCGTTGTACGCCGCGCACTGCAGAGTGATGGCCAGCGCGTTGCGCGCCAAGGTCATCGCCCGAACACACTTGCCGCCTTGTTGGGCCAGGCTGGCGAAGACGTGCTCGACACGGGCCCGGGTCTTGTTGATGGTGCGGTTGCGCTGGTTCAACCTCACCTTGGCGGTCTGCCCTGGCTTGGCTCGGCGCGCTATGCCGTCTTGCAGTCCTCGCGCTTGCAGGACCTGGCGGTTGGACTGACTGTCATAGCCCCTGTCGGCCAGCAGTCGATCCCGCGTGTTGGCGGCCTGCAGCACGTCGGGCAGCTGTTGCCCGTCGTCGGCATTGGCCGGCGTGATCTTCAACTCCCGGATGAGCTTGTAGCGCGCATCCACGTTGCCGTGCAGCTTGTAGCCGTAGAAGGCCTTGCCGTGCTTGATCGTCCAGCGGGCGTCCCGGTCGGTGTGGGCCAGGCGCTTGGCGCTCCAGCCTTCGGGCGCATCGCCACGGTTGAGCGCCTCGCGCTCCTTGGCGTTGGCCTGCGTGATCGGGGCCTGCACGATGCTGGCGTCCACGATCTGCCCGCCACGCGGAAATCAGGGCGTGCTGCTGCAGTTGTTGGCTCAGCGTCTCGAAGATGGCCTTGCCGCCCAGTCCACCCTTGGGCCAGCCG
>NZ_BADL01000404.1 GCF_000333615.1 Ideonella sp. B508-1
CTCGTCGTAACCGATGCGCACCCCCACCGAATCGGGCCAGCGGCTGGCCAGATCGCGGAATGCAGCTTCCATGCCGACATCCCCGCTGCCCAGCAGGGCGAACTGGCCGCCGCGGGCGGCCAGCTTGGGCAGGGTCTCCAGCACCAAATGCAGGCCCTTCTGCTCGGTCAGGCGGCTGACCACCACGAACAGCGGCACATCGGGCACCGGGGCCAGGCCCAGCAACTTCTGCAGCGCCGCCTTGTTGCGGGCCTGCCGCCCAGCTTCAGGCCGTCGAAGGGCGCGGCGATCAGCGGGTCCCGGGGCCGGGTTCCACACCGCGTCGTCCACGCCGTTCAGGATGCCGTGCAGCACCGCGCTGCGCCGGCGCAGCAGGCCATCCAGCCCCATGCCCTGCTCGGGCGACTGGATCTCCCGGGCATAGCTGGGGCTGACGGTGCTGATGCGGTCGGCATAGAACAGGCCGGCCTTCATGAAGTTCAACGCACCGTGGAACTCCAGGCCCTCCGGACTGTAGAAGTGCAGCGGCAGGCCCAGTTCGCCGAAGTGCCGGGCGTCGAAACTGCCCTGGTAGGCCAGGTTGTGGATGGTGAAGACCGAGGCCGCCGGCACGCCCATGGCCTTCATGCAGGCCGGTGCCAGCGCGGCGTGCCAGTCGTGGGCATGCACCAGCTCGGGCCGCCAGTAGGCGTCGACCCCGCCCGCCAGCTCGGCCGCGGCCCAGCCCAGCCGGGCAAAGCGCAGGTGGTTGTCGGCATAGGGCTGCTGCTGCGCATCGGCATAGGGCCCGCCGGGGCGCTGGTACAGCGTCGGGGCGTCGATCACGTAGGCCCAGCAGCCCACCGCCGGCAGCTCGCCATAGAGCAGACGGGCTCCGGGCACGGCGGCATGCGGGCCCAGCTCGCCCACCATCACCGGGTCCTTCAAACCCGCCATCACCGCCTCGAAGCCGGGCAGCAGCACCCGCACCTCCACACCCGCCCCCTGAAGCGCAGCCGGCAAGGCACCGGCCACATCGGCCAACCCGCCAGTCTTCAGCAGGGGAAAAATCTCGGCACAGACCTGCAAGACGCGCATGCGCCCTCCTTCTTCAGAGCTTGTCCAGCATGGCGCGGGTGACCAGCACCACGCCACCGGGGCTGCGGTAGAAGCGCTTGGCGTCCAGCTCCGCGTCCTCGCCGACCACCAGGCCTTCAGGCAGCTTGCAGCGGCGGTCGATCACCGCATTGCGGATGCGGCAGTGACGGTTGACCTGCACATCGGGCAGCACCACGGTGCGCTCCAGCTGGCTGTAGGAGCGTATCAGCACATTGGAGAACAGCACCGAGTTCAGCACCGTGGCCCCGGAGACGATGCAGCCGCCCGACACCAGCGAGTCGATGGCCTCGCCGCGGCGGCCGTCCTGGTTGTGCACGAACTTGGCCGGCGGCAGCTGCTCCTGGTAGGTCCAGACCGGCCAGTCCCGGTCGTACATGTTCAGCTCCGGCGTGGTGGAGGCCAAATCCAGGTTGGCCGCCCAGTAGGCGTCCACCGTGCCCACGTCGCGCCAGTAGGCCCGCGAGTACGGCGGGTTGGCGATGGCCGACATCGAGAACGGGTGCGCCAGGGCCTGGCCCTCGCTCACGGCCTTGGGGATGAGGTCCTTGCCGAAATCGTGGTCCGAGCCAGGATCGTTCGCATCCTCGTCGAGCAGGCGGTAGAGGTAGTCGGCGTTGAAGATGTAGATGCCCATGCTGGCCAGCGAGACCGCCGGGTTGCCCGGCATGGGCGGGGGATCGGCCGGCTTCTCGACGAAGCTGGTGATGTGGCGCTGCTCGTCCACCGCCATCACGCCGAAGCCGGTGGCCTCCGGGCGGGGCACCTCGATGCAGCCCACGGTGACGCCGCGCCCTCTGGCCACATGGTCGGCCAGCATGATGGAGTAGTCCATCTTGTAGACATGGTCGCCTGCCAGGATGACGACGTACTGCGGCTGCATGTCGCGCACGATGTCCAGGTTCTGCCAGACGGCGTCGGCCGTGCCGCGGTACCAGTCCACCTCGTTGACGCGCTGCTGGGCCGGCAGCAGGTCGACGAAGTCGCCCATCTCGCTGCGCATGAAGCTCCAGCCGCGCTGCAGGTGGCGCAGCAGCGAATGCGACTTGTACTGCGTGACCACGCCGATGCGGCGAAAGCCCGAGTTCACGCAGTTGGACAGCGCGAAGTCGATGATGCGGAACTTGCCACCGAAGTGCACCGCCGGCTTGGCCCGGTTGTCGGTGAGGTTCATCAGGCGCGAGCCACGCCCGCCGGCCAGCACCAGCGCCATGGTGCGCCGGGCCAGCCAGCGGGTCTCGGCACTGCGGTTGAGGTCCATCTCGTGTGTCTCCAGGAAGGTCAGGTCAGGCCACCGTGGGCGGTGGTCTCGGTCAGGGCGTGGCTGCACAGCAGCTGCACGCTGTGGGCGGGCACCGTGAAGGGGCCGGGCGGGTGCGGGCCCTCGGGCGGCTGGCCCAGGGCGTGGTGGCTGTCCAGGCGGCCGATCCAGACCGGCCCCCGGCTCAGTGGCGGCAGGGTGAACACGCGGTCCGCTCCGTCCGGGTTGAACAGCAGCAGGGATTCATGGTCCGCCCCCGGCGGGGCCAGCTGCATCATCAGGGCCCGGTCCTGCAGGTCGTGCCAGTCGGCCGCGGCCAGCGGGATGCCATCCGGGCGCAGCCAGCGCACGTCGGGCAGGCCGTCGGGGCCGGGCCGGCCGTGCAGCCAGAGGTCGCCGCGCAAGGCGGTGTCGCAGCGGCGCAGCCGCGTCAGCCGGGCGATGAAGACCGCCAGGCTGCGGCTCTCGGGCGCGGTCCAGTCCAGCCAGGTCAGTGCGCTGTCCTGGCAGTAGGCGTTGTTGTTGCCCTGCTGGCTGTGGCCCAGCTCATCGCCCATCAGCAGCATGGGCGTGCCGCGCGAGAGCAGCAGCGTGGCCAGCAGCGCCCGCTGCAAGCGCCCGCGCAGCGCCAGCACCGCCGGGTCGTGGCTGGGGCCTTCGGTGCCGCAGTTGCAGCTCAGGTTCTCGGCGTGGCCATCGCGGTTGCCCTCGCCATTGGCCAGGTTGTGGCGCTGGCTGTAGCTCAGCAGATCACGCAGGGTGAAGCCATCGTGCGCGGTGATGAAGTTCAGGCTGGCGGCCGGGCGGCGCGGGCGCTTGGGATCGTGGCGGAAGCGGTCGCTGGAGCCGGCCACGCGGTTGGCCAGCTCGGCCCGGTCGGCCCGCCGGTCCTCGGGGCGCAGCCAATAGGCGCGCCAGCCATCGCGGGCCTGGTCGTTCCATTCGAACCAGCCGACCGGGAAATGGCCCAGCTGGTAGCCCTCGGGCCCCAGGTCCCAGGGCTCGGCGATCATCAGGCAGCGCCGCAGCACCGGGTCGGTCTGCCAGGCCGCGAAGAAGGCCGCACCCGCGCTGTAGCGGCCCTGGTCGTCCCGGCCCAGCGCCGGAGCCAGGTCGAAGCGGAAGCCATCCACTCCATAGCTCTGCACCCAGTGACGCAGCGCGTCGATGACCATGCGCAGCACCATGGGCTCGCCCAGGTTCAGGGTGTTGCCGCAGCCGCTCCAGTCCAGGTAGGCGCCGGGCTGCTTCGGGTCGTGGCGGTACCAGTGGCGGTTGGCCAGGCCCTTGAGGCTCAGGCAGGGGCCCTGCAGGTCGGTTTCAGCGCTGTGGTTGAAGACCATGTCCAGCACCACCTCGAAGCCGGCCCGGCGCAGCGTGGCGATGGCCTGACGCAGCTCCTCGGCCGCGCTCAGCCCGCCCTGCCCGCTGGCATAGCGCGGCTCCGGCGCCATGAAGCCGATGGGCGTGTAGCCCCAGTGGTTGGACAGGCCCTGGCGCTGCAGCCGGGCCTCGTCGGCCCGGGCCTGCACCGGCATCAGCTCCAGCGTGGTCACACCCAGCTGCTTCCAGTGGGCGATCAAGGCCGGATGGGCCAGGCCGGCGTAGGTGCCGCGCAGGGCCTGGGGCACCTCGGGGTGCAGGGCCGTGGCGCTGCGCACATGCACCTCGGCCACCACCCGGTGGCCCAGCGGCACCGGCGGCACGTCCACCACCGGCGCGCGGGCCGGCGCCTGAACGCGGGCCTTGAGGGCGATGTCGCCGTTGTCCTGCGGATGGGGCCGGCGCGGATCGGCCGGGTCGAAGTCCAGGTAGCGGTCCAGCGCACCGGCATAGCGGCCCACCACCGCATGGGCGTAGGGGTCCAGCAGCAGGCGCTGGGGGTTGAAGCGCAGGCCTTGCGCCGGCTGCCAGGGGCCGGCCACCCGCCAGCCATAGACCTGGCCCGCGCCCACGCCGGGCACGGTGGCGTGCCAGATGCCCAGGTGGACATGGGGCACGGGCAGGCGCTGCAGTTCCTGGTGGCCGCTGTCGTCGAACAGGCACAGCCAGACGGCCTCGGCCTCCGGCGCCCAGACGGCGAACTGCACGCCACCGGCCACCGGGTGGGCGCCCAGGTGATGGGGGTCGCCCGGTGGCAGGGTGGGCTGCGGCTCGGCGTGGCGTGGGCTCACCCCGGCGCCCCTTGCCCGGCCTCGCCGGGCACCAGCATCACCGTGGCCAGTGGCGGCAGCGTCAGCCGCACCGAGGTCGGCCAGCCGTCGCTGGGCACGTCCTCCACCACCAGCGGCCCGGGCGAGACGCCGCTGCCGCCATAGACCACGTCGTCGGTGTTGATCAGCAGCGTCCAGCGCTGGCCGGCCGGCAGTGGCGGCAGGCCCAGGCGGTAGCCATGGGCCACATCGGGTGTGAAGTGGGCGATGACGACCACCCGCTGCCCATCGGTCGCGCCCGGCACGGCACGCCGCTCGCAGGCCAGCACCGAGTGGGCGGCATCGTCATGGCGCAGCCACTGGAAGCCGGCCGAGTCGTGGTCCAGCCGGTACAGCGCCGGATGGTGGCGCAGCACCAGGTTCAGGTCGCGCACCAGGCGCTGCAGGCCGGCGTGCGGCGCGTGGCCCAGCAACTGCCAGGGCAGGCCGGCTTCGGCGTTCCACTCTTCCCAGGGCCCGAACTCGTTGCCCATGAACAGCAGCTTCTTGCCGGGGTGGCCCCACATCCAGCCATAGGCGGCGCGCAGCGTGGCAAAGCGCTGCCAGGTGTCGCCCGGCATCTTGGCCACCAGCGAGCCCTTGCCGTGCACCACCTCGTCGTGCGAAAGCGGCAGCATGAAGTTCTCGCTGAAGGCGTACATCAGCGAGAAGCGCAGTTCGTCCTGGTGCCAACGGCGGTGGATGGGCTCGCGCGCCAGGTAGCGCAGCGTGTCGTTCATCCAGCCCATGTTCCACTTGAAGTGAAAGCCCAGGCCGCCGGACTGGACATCGTCGGACGGCGGTTTCGTCACGCCAGGGAACGCCGTGGACTCCTCGGCGATCATCATCGCGCCGGGGCGTTCGATGCCGATGGTGCGGTTGAGCCGGCGCAGGAACTCGATGGCCTCCAGGTTCTCTCGCCCGCCCCAGCGGTTGGGAATCCACTCGCCCTCGCGGCGGCTGTAGTCGCGGTAGAGCATGGAGGCCACGGCGTCCACCCGCAGGCCGTCGATGCCGAAGCGCTCGATCCAGTACAGCGCATTGCCGATCAGGAAGTTGCGCACCTCCACCCGGCCGTAGTTGTAGATCAGGGTGTTCCAGTCAGGGTGGTAGCCCTCGCGTTTGTCCTGGTGCTCGTACAGGCAGGTACCGTCGAACCAGGCCAGCCCGTGTTCGTCGGTGGGAAAGTGGGCCGGCACCCAGTCCAGGATGACGCCCAGGCCCGCTGCATGGGCCGCGTCGACGAAGGCCTTGAATTCCTCGGGCCGGCCGAAGCGCGCGGTGGGCGCGAACAGGCCCACCGGCTGGTAGCCCCAGGAGCCGTCGAAGGGGTGCTCCTGCACCGGCATCAGCTCCAGGTGGGTGAAGCCCATCTCCACTGCGTAGGGGATGAGCTGCTCGGCCAGCTCGGTGTAGCTCAGCCAGCGGCCGTCCGGCCCGCGCCGCCAGGAGCCCAGGTGCACCTCGTAGATGCTGATCGGGGCATCCAGCGCATTGGCCTGCGCCCGCGCGGCGTCGTGCGGCACACCCGCGGGCAGGCGCTGCACGATGCAGGCGGTGCCCGGTCGCAGCTCGGCCCGGTTGGCGTAGGGGTCGGCCTTCTGGCGCATCACGCCGTCGCGGCCCAGCACCTCGAAGCGGTAGTAATCGCCCTCGGCCGCATGGGGCACGAAGAGGTCCCAGATGCCCGCCCCCGGGTGCAGGCGCATGGGGTGGCGGCGGCCATCCCACTGGTTGAAGCTGCCCACCACCGACACCCGCATGGCCGAGGGTGCCCAGACGGCAAAACGCACGCCGGCCACGCCCTCCACCACCAGGGGGTGGGCGCCCAGGGCCTCGTAGGGGCGCAGGTGGGTGCCTTCGGCCAGCCACCACAGCTCGGCGCCGCGCAGCTGGCTGTCGAAGCGGTAGGCGTCCTCCATCGTGACCGGCCCCTGGCCCCAGTCCACCCGCAGGCGGTAGGTGCCCGGCAGCCGGGGCAGCTGGACGCACCACAGGTCCGAGCCGGGCACCTGGGCCAGTTCGGCCACCCAGCGGTCCTCGGCGTCGGTGACGGCCACCTGGCGGGCCCCCGGCAGCAGCACCCGCAGCGCCGTGCCCTCGCGGTCGGTGTGCGGGCCCAGGACCGAGAAGGGATCCCCGTGCTCGGCATTCTGCAGGGCCTGGACGGTGGCCGGGTCGGGCGCGCCGTGCGGAGTTCCTTGGGCGAGGGGCGGCATGCGGGGGCTTTCAGGCAATCAACGGGTGGCCACGGCCGCGCTGTGTGCGGGCAGGTGCCAGCCGCGTCCATCGGGGCTGAGCTGGGCGGCGGGCAGCGGGGCCCCGGGCAGCGCCGACAGCCCTCCCAGGGTGTCGGGCAAGGCCAGGTCCAGGGCGCGCCCGCCGAGATTGAAGGCCAGCACGATGGGGGCGTGGCCGGGCAGTCGCCGCTCGAACAACAGGGCCTGCCGGCCGGGGGCATGGTGGAAGTGGATCTCGCCCTGGCGCAGCACCGCGCTGCGGCCACGCCAGGCCAGCAGGGCCCGCGCCTGGGCCAGCACGCTGGCCGGGTCGGCCTCCTGCACGTCCACGGCCCGCAGTGCATGGCCCTGGCCCAGAGGCAGCCAGGGCTCGGCGCCGGTGTTGAAGCCAGCATTCAGGGCGTCGCGCCACCAGGGCATGGGCGTGCGGCAGCCGTCGCGGCCCTTGAAGCGCGGCCAGAAGGCCTTGCCATACGGGTCCTGCAGACGCTCAAAGGGGATGTCGGCCTCGGGCAAGCCCAGTTCCTCGCCCTGGTACAGGCAGACGCTGCCCTTGAGCGTGAGCAGCAGGGCCAGCAGGGTGACCGAGAGCGCATCGTCGGGCTGGCCGTGCGGGGCCCAGCGGGTGGCCACCCGGGGCACGTCGTGGTTGGACAAGGCCCAGCAGCCCCAGCCGCCGGTGCGGGCCAGCTCGGCCTCCAGCCCCTGCACCTGTTCGCGGATGTGGATGCCCGAGGCTTCGGGTGTGAGCAAGGCAAAGCTGTAGGCCATGTGCAGGCGCTTGCCGGCCTCGGTGTAGTCAGCCATCACCGGCAGCGGGTGCTCGTCGCCCACCTCGCCGATGCTGGCGGCGCCGAACTCGTCCAGCACGGCCCTCAAGCGCTCCAGGAAGACCAGGTTCTCCGGCTGGGTCTTGTCGTGCAGGTGGCGCTGCATGGCGTAGGGGTTGTCCGGCCGCACGGTGCTGACGCCGGCCTGCTCGTCGGCCGTGGCGGGCGGGTTGCTGCGCAGCGCCCGGTCGTGGAACTGGTGGTTGCAGGCGTCGAAGCGAAAGCCGTCCACCCCGCGTTCGCACCAGAAGCGCACCTCGCCGAGCAGGGCCTCCTGCACGTCGGGGTGGTGAAAGTTCAGGTCGGCCTGGCTGGCCAGGAAGCTGTGCAGGTAGTACTGCCGGCGCTGGCTGTCCCACTGCCAGGCCGGGCCGCCGAAGACGCTCAGCCAGTTGTTGGGCGGCGTGCCGTCGGGCTGGGGGTCGGCCCAGACATACCAGTCGGCCCGGGGGTGGTCGCGGCTGGAGCGGCTGTCCTGGAACCAGGCGTGCTCGGTGGAGGTGTGGGAGAGCACCTGGTCGATCATCACCTTCAGCCCCAGCGCATGGGCCTGGGCGATCAGGGCGTCGAAATCGGCCAGGGTGCCGAACAGCGGGTCCACCTGGCGGTAGTCGGCCACGTCGTAGCCGAAGTCGGCCATCGGCGACTTGAAGAAGGGCGAGATCCAGACCGCATCGACCCCCAGGTGGGCCACATAGGGCAGGTGGGCGGTGATGCCGCGCAGATCCCCCACGCCATCGTTGTTGCTGTCGGCGAAGCTGCGGGGGTAGATCTGGTAGATGACCGCGCCACGCCACCAGTCCTCGCGCGCCGCCCGCCCGGCCGTGGGGACGGTGGGGGCGACGGCGGTGGGGGCTGGCATGCGCGGTCCTTTCCGGGCTCAGGGAACATCCGGATGGCCCGGACAGACCGATCTTGCCTCAGGCCCGTGACAGCACCAAGCCCCGGCGTGGCAGAGATGCACCGCGCTGGTGATCGGCTTTCCCATGGCACCCCGCTTGCTGGATACTGGCCCGATGGCTGCGCGCGCCGCGCCCGGCCGCTGGAGAACCGGATGGAACTGACCCCCCGCGAGAAAGACAAGCTGCTGATCTTCACCGCCGCCCTGCTGGCCGAGCGCCGCCTGGCCCGGGGCCTGAAGCTCAACTACCCCGAGGCCGTGGCCCTGATCACCGCCGCCATCATGGAAGGCGCCCGCGACGGCAAGACCGTGGCCGCCCTGATGAGCGAAGGCAAGACCGTGCTGCAGCGCAGCCAGGTGATGGACGGCGTGGCCGAGATGATCCCCGAGATCCAGGTGGAGGCCACCTTCCCCGATGGCACCAAGCTGGTCACCGTGCACCAGCCCATCGCCTGACCGACGGCCCGCGCACCCTGGCGGTGCGCGCCCTCCCCCCACTTCTTCGCCCCACACCATGATCCCTGGAGAACTCATCACCGACGATGGCGAGCTGGAGGTCAACCCCGGCCGCCGCACCCTCACCCTGGTGGTGGAAAACGCCAGCGACCGGCCCATCCAGGTCGGCTCGCACTACCACTTTGCCGAAACCAATGCCGGCCTGCGCTTCGACCGCGAGGCCGCCCGCGGCATGCGCTTGAACATCGCCAGCGGCACGGCCGTGCGCTTCGAGCCCGGCCAGCAGCGCACTGTGGAACTGGTGGACTACGCCGGCAGCCGCACCGTCTACGGCTTCCGCGGCCTCGTGCAAGGAGCCCTCTGACATGAGCACCCTGGGCAAACGCGCCTACGCCGAAATGTTCGGCCCCACCGTGGGCGACCGCCTGCGCCTGGCCGACACCGACCTGATCCTGGAAGTCGAGCAGGACTTCACCCTGAAGGCCGGCGGCTACGGCGAGGAAGTGAAGTTCGGCGGCGGCAAGACCATCCGCGACGGCATGGGCCAGAGCCAGGTCGTCAACGGCCCCGGCCCGCACGAGGCCTGCGACTGCGTGGTCACCAACGCCGTCATCCTGGACCACTGGGGCATCGTCAAGGCCGACATCGGCATCAAGGGCCAGCGCATCGTGGCCATCGGCAAGGCCGGCAACCCCGACGTGCAGCCGGGCGTGGACATCGTCATCGGCCCGGGCACCGAGATCATCGCCGGTGAGGGCATGATCGTCACCGCTGGCGCCATCGACACCCACATCCACTTCATCTGCCCGCAGCAGATCGAGGAGGCCCTGGCCAGCGGCGTGACCACCATGATCGGTGGCGGCACCGGCCCGGCCACCGGCACCTTCGCCACCACCTGCACCCCGGGGCCGGAGAACCTGCGCCGCATGCTGGAGGCGGCCGACGCCTTCCCGATGAACCTGGGCTTCCTGGGCAAGGGCAACGCCAGCCGGCCCGAGGCCCTGCGCCAGCAGGTGGAGGCCGGCGCCATCGGCCTGAAGCTGCACGAGGACTGGGGCACCACCCCGGCGGCCATCGACTGCTGCCTGAGCGTGGCGGAAGAGACCGACGTGCAGGTGGCCATCCACACCGACACGCTCAACGAGAGCGGCTTCGTGGAGGACACCATCGCCGCCTTCAAGGGCCGCACCATCCACAGCTTCCACACCGAGGGCGCGGGCGGCGGCCACGCGCCGGACATCATGAGGGTGGTGGGCGAGGCCAATGTGCTGCCCAGCTCCACCAACCCCACGCGCCCGTTCACGGTCAACACGCTGGACGAGCACCTGGACATGCTGATGGTGTGCCACCACCTCGATGCGTCGATCGCCGAGGATCTGGCCTTTGCCGAGAGCCGCATCCGCCGCGAGACCATCGCCGCCGAGGACATCCTGCACGACCTGGGCGCGATCAGCATGTTCAGCTCCGACAGCCAGGCCATGGGCCGGGTCGGCGAGGTGATCATCCGCTGCTGGCAGACGGCCCACAAGATGAAGGCCCAGCGCGGCAAATTGCCGGATGACCCCGCCCGCAGCGACAACGCCCGGCTCAAGCGCTACATCGCCAAGCTGACCATCAACCCCGCGCTGGCCCATGGCATCGGCCACGAGGTGGGCAGCGTGGCCGTGGGCAAGTGGGCCGACCTGGTGTTCTGGAAGCCGGCCTTCTTCGGCGTCAAGCCCAGCCTGGTGCTCAAGGGCGGCTTCATCGCCATGGCCGCCATGGGCGACCCCAACGCCAGCATCCCCACCCCGCAGCCGGTGCACTACCGCCCGCAGTTCGGCGCCTTCGGCGGCGCCCTCTCGCGCGGCTCGCTCACCTTCGTCAGCCAGGCGGCGCTGAAGAACGGCGCCGCCGAGGGCTACGGCCTGCACAAGCACCTGGCCGCCGTGAAGGGCTGCCGCAGCATCAACAAGGCCGGCATGGTGCACAACCACTACGCCCCGGTGATGGAGATCGACGCCCAGACCTACGCCGTGCGCGCCGATGGCCAGCTGCTGACCTGCGAGCCGGCCACGGTGCTGCCGATGGCGCAGCGGTATTTCTTGTTTTAAGAGGCCCACAAGGGGGCGGCCGACTCACGCCCCCCCGCCTCATGCCCAGCAGGCATTTGACCTCGGCAGGCCTGCCCGGCACTCGGTGTCGGCTGTCCTGAAGGTCAACCGTCCTCCCTGCCGATGCCCGTCCAATCGGTGTTGTGCTGGGTCTGATGCCGCAGACGGGCCAAGCCCTCCATGAGGGGGCCAGCAGCGGAAGGCGATTCACACGGCGGCAACAGCAATGCGAAAACGCATGGTTTCCGCCTTACAGTCCTGACATGAAACTTGTCGGACTGTCCGTTGTGGTCGTGGCACTGGCTGGCGTCATCTCCCCATGAGCCTGAATCGCGCACCTGGTCCTGGATGGTCATTTTCAGCACAAAACCAAAATGAAGACCATCCTCTTCTGCACAAGCTACATTAATACACCAAAATCCTGGAAGACCAGATACAAGAGGTGGCTGAATTACTACCGATCCAGCCACCTCCATTCAGACATCATCCTCATGATCGACGATGGCGCGACCTACACACCCGCGGATCACGACCTTACCATCGCCTTGGAAGATTCCTCTCTACCAAAAGATTACAGCGGCACCCTACTTTACAGGTTCAAGAATCGGCTGGGGCGAAGCAGTCTGATAGATTACCCCGGCTGGTGGCGAAGCTTCCTGAAGTCCGCAGAACTGGCAGATTATCTTGGCGCGGACAAAATCATTCACATCGAATCGGATGCTTTCCTGCTCAGCGGGCGCATCGTCGACCTCTTGAACAACATCACCACCGGCTGGCATGTGATGTGGTCCCAGCACTACCAGTTTCCGGAAACAGCCATTCAAGTCATCTGCCGGGATCAGTTCCAGGCAATGAAGGATTTCAAGAGGCGGCACGAATCTGAAAAAATATCCGATATTGCCGAGAATATTCTACCTTTCACACACATCCATCGAGAATTCATCGGGGACCGCTACAGCGAATTCGGAAGAAGTCGGCGCGGAATATTTCGATCCCGAAAATTCGATCGATTCAAAATATTCTGGAACAACAAAATATTCAAATACATGCCCTTGGATGCCGACTTCGCCACACAAGTGGAGGCTCAGCAAGAGGTTTCTCAACGCTTCCGCGACCCGGCTTTGAAGCAAATATCTGATCGTTGATCAAGACCTGGAAATCAGCCACACTTGATACAGCCACAGTTGGCGGCGCAGTGGCGTGAACACTGCAGGATTCCAGACATGACCCCACGACGCATTGGGCTGATCGGTGACCGCAACGACGACATCGTCGCGCACCGGGCCATTCCGGGAGCCCTGGCCCTGGCGACGGAAGCCACAGGAATGCCTGTCCGCTTCGAGTGGCTGCCCACCGAAGCCATCACCTCGCCGGAGCCACTGAGCCACCTGGATGGACTGTGGTGCGTGCCCGGCAGCCCCTATCAGAGCATGGACGGTGCCCTGTTGGGCATTCGCCATGCGCGCGAAAGCGGCACGCCCTTTCTGGGCACCTGTGGCGGGTTCCAGCACGCGGTGGTGGAGTACGCCCGCCACGTGCTGGATTGGACCGATGCCGACCACGGTGAAACGGCCTCGGACGCCGCCCGCTGGGTGATCGCCCCCCTCGCCTGTGCCCTGGTCGACACCACAAACCAGGTCCGACTGACACCCGGCAGCCGCATGGCCGCTGCTTATGGCGCAAGCCAAGCCACCGAGGGCTACCACTGCCGCTATGGGCTGAACCCGGACTTTCAGGCGCAGCTGACGGCGGGGCCGCTGCGCGCGACCGCCCACGACGAGACCGGTGAAGTCCGTGCCATCGAGCTGGAGGGCCACCCCTTCTTCGTGGCCACCTTGTTCCAACCCGAGCGTGCAGCGCTTGTCGGTCAGGTGCCACCGCTGGTAAAGGCCTTCCTACAGGCCTGCGCCGGCTCGGCCTCTGCGTGACCGTTGGCGAGGATGGACCCCATGCTGTTCGCCGTTCTCTTCACCGACAAGCCCGGCCAGGGCGCGCTGCGCGCCGAGCAGTTGCAGGCGCACATCGACTGGGTGAACCGGCACAAGGCCACGGTGCTGCCGATGGCGCAGCGGTATTTCTTGTTCTGAGGAGGATGTGGCGAATTGACCTCGGGCCTTTCCGATTCGAAACCTGAGCACACGTCTTCCGACGTGTTCCTCACCACGGCCGACCTGTCCGCCTCTGGTCTCTTCCCCGCTGCCTCAGCCCACACCTCCTATGGAGACGGCCCCCAAACATGAGACACCTTGCACTGGCAGCCCTGGTCGCACTGCAGATCACAGGCTGCTCCAGCCCCCCATCTCGCCCCCCCAGTCCGCCTCCTCAACTCGAAACGCCGGCCCGAGGGCAGGCTCTGCTCTATCTCTTTCGGCCTCAGATCGATCAGATACGCATGAGCGACTCACCGGAGATCTCATTGGATGGGGTAACCATTGCTCACCTCCCTCATGCAAGCTACATCGTCATCCCCCTTGCATCAGGAAAACACCGTCTCAAACTGTCTCCATCTGCCGGTGAGCCCGCTCTCTGGAACTCTGGATCGAGCTTTGAAACAACGGCGGATCAGCGGTACTTTGTCGCGGTGTGGCACACCGATCAGCCGACTCCGAGCAGATTCAACCTGCCCTTGCAGGTTCGCGGCGCGCTGATCTTGATCCCCATGGGGGGCACCAGTAGCGGAAGCAACAGCGTGACCCTCGAACAGGTTGATGAAGGCACCGCGTTATTCGGACTCACCGACCTGAACAGGGTCTCAACGCAATCATCGAGCGCCGCCGAATCTCGATAGATCAAGACGGCAAGGGGCCCGTATGCTCACGAGCATGCGTGAAGCACGTACTGCCGCCGGATCGACCCGACGCTCCTTTCCCCCTGTCCCAGGAAGCCCCACATGACCATCGCGCTGAACAAGGACGCACGCAAGGAGGCGATCGCCTCCATCGAGCGCTACTTCCAGGAGAACATGGACGAGCGCATCGGCAACATCGCGGCGGGTGCCCTGCTCGGCTTTTTTCTGGAGGAGATCGGCCCCACGATCTACAACCAGGCGGTCGCGGATGTCCAGGAGCGGCTGCAGGCCCGGGTGATGGAGCTGGACATCGAGATCCACGAGGACGAGTTCCAGTACTGGCGCAAGTTCGACCGCGAGGTCAAAGGCCGGCGGTGAGACTTCGATGCGCCGGCCATGATCTGTCCTTGAAAATCGCCGCACCCCTTTCCACCCCCTGACCGCATACGCCCCATGCTGCTCGGCCACACCCTGCTCGGTTCCGGTCCTTCGCCGGTGGTGGTCATGCACGAATGGCTGGGCGACAGCAGCAACTACGACGCGCTGCACCCCTACCTGGACACCGCGGCGCATCGCTTCTGCTTTGCCGACCTCCGGGGCTATGGTCGGTCCATGGCGCAGGCGGGTGACCACACCCTCGACGAGGCCTGCCAGGACATCCTGGCCTTGGCCGACGCGCTGGAGGCGCCGCGCTTCCACCTGATCGGCCACTCCATGTCGGCCCTGATCGCCCAGCGCATCGCCTGGCTGGCACCCACCCGGGTCCGCTCCCTGGTCGCCATCACGCCCGTCTTTGCCGCAGGCTTCCCGGCCGATGACGCGACACGGGCGCAACTGCGGGCCGTGGCCACCGAGGACGATGCCGCGCGCGCAGCCATTGCCGCGCGCACCGGCCACCGCCACACCCGCCCGTGGCTGGACTTCAAGCTGAACAAGTCGCGCCAGCGCTCCACCGAGCCGGCGCGCATCGGCTACCTGCAGATGTTCACCGGTACCGACTTCCAGCGCGACATGCAGGGCTGGCCCACGCCCATGCTGGTGCTGCACGGCGAGCACGACATCCCGGTGTACCGGGAGGATGCGCTGCGCCGCAGCTTCGGCGCCTGTTACCCGAACGTGCGCTTTGAACAGGTGAGCAACGCAGGCCACTACCCGATGCTGGAGACGCCCGTCTTCCTGGCTTCGCGCATCAACAGCTTTCTGGCGGAACAGGAGGCCTCCTGAAGGCACCCTGACCGACCAATGGCCATCCGGCCCCCCGCCAGGGCCTCATCGCGTGACACCCACCTGAGAAACCCATGCCCGACCGCCCCGCCTTCATCGTCTCCGCCGACAGCCTCCCGGAGTACGCCCACGTCTACCCCCAGAGCACCGAGGCCATGGGCCCCACCCGCAGCCTGGGCGCCGCGGCGGGCCTGCAGCGCATCGGCATCAACCTGCAGCGCCTGCCGCCGGGCACGCGCTCGTCCTGGCCCCATGCCGAATCGGACGAGGAGGAATTCGTCTATGTGATCGAGGGCGAGGTACAGGCCTGGATCGATGGGCACCTCCACCCGATGAAGGCGGGTGACCTGGCAGCCTTCCCCGCAGGCACCGGCATCTCGCACTGTTTCATCAACAACGGCGAACGCGAGGCCCTGCTGCTGGTGGGTGGCGACGTGGCCCGCGCCAGCAACCGGATCTTCTACCCGCTCAACCCCACCCGCCAGCAGGATCTTCCCCCGGCGCTGTGGTGGCACGACGTGCCGGCGCACGAGCAAGGCCCCCACGATGGCCTGCCGGATGCGCTGCGGGAGTCGACGCCCAGCGCAGACGCCTGATCTCAGAATCGGCCTCAGAATCAGCGGATGCGTCGTCTTCTGCCTCTCGCCGCCGCCCTCCTGGCCTTGCTGCTCGGCATTTACTGGTATGCCTCGCCCTACCTCGCGCTGCGCAGCATGCAGGCCGCCGCCCAGGCCCATGACGCCGAGCGCCTGAACGCCCATGTGGACTACCCCCGCCTGCGGGAGAGCCTGAAAGGCCAGTTCTCGGCCCGGCTGGCACGCGAGCTCGGCGGCGATGCCGGCAGCCGCGACGCCTTGGGACAGCTGGGCGCGGCCCTGGGCACCACCCTGGGCATGGCCCTGGGCGACAGACTGATCGACGCTCTGGTCCAACCCGACATGGTGATGCAGGCGCTGACCGATGCTCAGCTGCGACCACGGACCGGGCATGACGCCCCGAACGACGGCACCGCCCCGTCCCCATCGGTCACCTGGACATCCGAGCGGGAGGGACTGAACACGTTGAAAGTCCATGGTCATCGCCTGAAGGACGCCCCGGACCAGCGCCTGACCCTGGTGTTCGAGCGCAGCGGCTTTGCCGACTGGAAGCTCGTGGCCATGGAGCTGCCGCCACAAACGCGGCCCTGATGCCGCTGGCCTCCGTACACTCCCCCATCGCCCGCCACCGGCCAGGTCCACCATGTTCGGAGCCTTCTTCCACCCCCGCCCCGTCGGCCGCCAACAACCCGTCGCCGAACTGACTGTGCGCATGCCGGCGGCCCCGTCGTCCGCGCTTCAGGTCAATGCCTGGCTGGTGGCCCCACCGGCGGAGCGGCCGGACACCACTGCCTCCACGACAACGGACTCAGGTTCAGTTGATACGTCCGCGTCTTCCGTGGTCATCCTCAGGAGCACGTGAATCACGGGTGCCGCCGCATGCGCATCGACACCCCCACCGAGGCCGACATCCCGGACCTGGCCCGCGTTCATGTGCAGTCCTGGCAGGCCGCCTACGCCGGGCTGCTGGACGCGGCCTACCTGGCGGGCCTCTCGGTGCAGGAGCGGATGCTGAGCTGGCAGCGCATCCTGGCCGCGGGGGAATCGAGCACCTGGGTGGCCCGTGACGAGGCGGGACGGGTGCAGGCCTTCCTCAGCCATGGCCCTTGCCGGGACCGGGGCGCGCCGCCGGACCGCGCGGAGATCTGGGCCCTCTACGCCCACCCGGACGTGTGGGGACGTGGCGCCGGCCGGCGCCTGATGGACTGCGCGCTGCACACCCTGCGCATGCAGGGCATGGCCAGCGTGTCCCTGTGGGTGCTGCGGGGCAATCGCCGCGGCATCCGCTTCTATGAAGCAGCCGGCTTTGCCGAGGTGCCGGGCGGCGTACAACGCTTTGAGCTGGGCGGACGTCCCGTGGAGGAACTGGCCATGCTGCGCTTTCTGACAGAGGCCTCAAGCCCTTCGCAGCCCCGGTGAAGCCCGCGTGCCTGCGCCAAGCATGCCGGCCCTGGTGCTGCCACAAAGCAAACCCCCATAAGGCCCGGAAGAATTCGAGGCCACCGCAGGGCGGTGTTCATCGTTCTCAAGGGAGAGCATTCATCCCTTCCGCGCACCAGGCAACATGAACGAAGAACTCCCTGCCCTGCCCCAGCTGACCCTGGGCCGCTATCGCCACTACAAGGGGGGCGAATACGAAGTGATCGGCCTGGCCCGCCACAGCGAAGACCTCTCGCCCCTGGTGGTGTACCGGCCCCTTTACAACGCCAGCGGATGGTGGGTCCGGCCCTACGCCATGTTCGTCGAGCAGGTCCAGGTGGACGGGCAGTGGCAGCCACGCTTCGCTCCTCTGGACGAGCCCGCCCCTCCAGCCCAATCGCTTTGACGCGGATGCGCAGCCCGCGCATCATGCTCCGCTCTGCCCAGGAGAGACCATGCCACTGACCGACGCCGCCGACACCGACCTCGTGCTCTACACCCACCCCTGGTCGCGCGGACAGATCGCGCGCTGGATGCTGGAGGAAGTGGGCGCGCCCTACCGGCATGTGCTGCTGGACTTCGGCAGCACCATGAAGGCCCCGGACTACCTGGCCCTGAACCCGCTGGGCAAGGTGCCCACCGTGGTGCACCGTGGGCAGGTGGTGACGGAATGCGCCGCCATCTGCGCCTATTTGGCCGACGCCTTTCCCGCCGCGGGACTGGCCCCCGCCCCGACCGAGCGGGCCGCCTATTACCGCTGGCTCTTCTTCGCGGCCGGGCCGTTGGAAGCGGCCATCATGGACCGCGCACTCAAGGTGGAACTGACCCCACGCCAGGAGGTGATGGTGGGCTATGGCAGCTACGAGCGTGCCCTGGAAGTGATCGCCAGCGCGGTCAGCGCGGGCCCCTATGTGGCCGGCCCGGGCTTCACCGCGGCCGACGTCTACGTGGGTGCCCACCTCATCTGGGGCATGCAGTTCGGCACGCTGCCCAAGCGACCCGAGTTCGAGGACTACGCCGCGCGTCTGGTGCAGCGCCCGGCCTACACCGCCACCAAGGCCTTCGACGAGGCCCTGGGCCAGGCCCTGCAGGCCAAGGGCTGAACCGTGCCATGCGCTGGCTGGAGCCCCGCAAGCCGCCGCTGCCGGCGGTGAGCCACGGAGCTGTTCAAGGCGCTTGCCCCGAGGACATGGCCCGCATGCGCGCCTCGATGTCGTCTTCGCTCATGGGCGCCGAGGCCGCCGGGGCCGCACCGGGGGCCTGAGCCGCCGGTGCGGCGTCCAGCCCGTGCACCGAGGCCGGCCAGCAGAACACCAGCGCCATGCACAGCACCTGCACCCCCAGATAGGGCGCCAGGCCGCGCCACAGCGCCCAGGTGCCGATGGAAGGCCCCTGGAGGCGGGCCAGCATCACCGCATAGCCCATGGGCGGCCACAGAAAGCTGGCCTGCAGCACCAGCAGCAGCAAGACGCCGGCCTGCTGGGCATCGCCCAGCCGGTCGATCAAGGCCGG
>NZ_BADL01000403.1 GCF_000333615.1 Ideonella sp. B508-1
GCCATGGTCACCTTGGGCTTTGCGCTGGGCATGCTGATGTCCATCGCCAAGAGCCGCCGGCTGATCCAGACCTGAACGCCCACGAAAAAGGGCTCCCGCAGGAGCCCGGACTCGGCACATCGGCAGGCATCACCGGATGTCGCTGTGGCAACCCGGCGCTGAGGTCGACGCGGTCAGCATGTTCTCCAGCACCGGTTTGGCATCCCAGTCGTGGTCCCAGGCGTATTCCAGGGTCAGCCCTGTGGCGATCACGCGCCCCCGTTTCCAGCAATAGTCGACCAATGTGGCATTCCCCACCGTGTCGGTGAGGATGACCTTGACAGGCGGCTGGACCATCAGGGCATTCTGGCTGGCAGAGCTGCCATTGATCGAAGTCGGCACGCCCCGCATCAGGGGCCACTCGGGCAGGACAACCACATCCAGATCGTCACGCGCGTTATAAGACGCGACATTCCTGGGCAGGACCCCTGTGAAGCGGCCATTGTTCCAGCCATGGTCGGCCACGTGAAACTCCAGGGTCCGCGCCCCGGTCATCACCCATTGATTGATGCGCCCCATCTGACCTTTCAGGGTGTCGTAGAAAGGCTGCGGCTGATCGCTGGCAACAATGATCACGGAGTACCACGCCAGCGTGGCGTCGGACATCGCTGCGAGATCCTTGGCCGTGGCCGTCACAAAGGCCACCCCCAGCTTGGTGAGGATGGTTTCATTGGCCGTGGAACCCCATGGCGGCACCTCTTGCAGCAGCAGCGCCGTGGGGAGCTTCAGCCGGGTATTCTGGGCGGCCACGGAAGCAGTGCCCGTCGCATTACTCGCCGCCGAGGAACCGGGCGTGGTGACAGTGGCCGATGCGCCGAGCGCCACCATGGACAACAGCACCGCCAACAGGCGGGGACAAGCTCGGGCATGTTTCATGATGAGAGATCCTCGATCGAGAAGGGACACGATCCGTGGGAACAACCAAGCCCTGACAGATTGACGCATCCACGTAGTCAAGGCAATCCTAGGAATCCCACGGACCAACCGCCATCCCTACGGAGAAGGAGATCCCCCCGAACAAGGGAGCGCCCTCCACAGGCTTGTGGAGTAGCGAAGGGAAGGTCTCACGGCTGGGCCGTGAAACGCACGGTGAATACTGTGCCTGGCCGCTCGCCCGCAGGCACCGGTCCCCCATTCCAGGCATTCTCGATGTC
>NZ_BADL01000402.1 GCF_000333615.1 Ideonella sp. B508-1
CCATGTCAAGATGGATTCACAATTATGCATTCTGTATCATTGTCAGCAAGCCAATCTGGCAAGCAGATGCACAGGGACGTGACCCAGGCGATTTCCCGCCGGGCCCCAGGAGATTCCATGTCGAACCCGAACGAATTCAAATCCGCCAACCTCGAACAGTGGGCCCAGGCCGCCAGCAAGTCGGCCGGTGGGGATCTGAGCAAGCTCACCTGGCACACGCCCGAGGGCATCGAGGTCAAGCCGCTCTACACCGCGGACGACACCGCCAGCCTGCCTTACGCCAACACGCTGCCGGGCTTCGAGCCCTTCATCCGCGGCCCGCAGGCCACCATGTACGCGGTGCGGCCCTGGACCATCCGCCAGTACGCCGGCTTCTCCACCGCCGAGGAGTCCAACGCCTTCTACCGCAAGGCCCTGGCGGCCGGCGGCCAGGGCGTGTCGGTGGCCTTCGACCTGGCCACCCACCGCGGCTACGACAGCGACCATCCGCGCGTGACCGGCGACGTCGGCAAGGCTGGCGTGGCGATCGACTCGGTCGAGGACATGAAGATCCTGTTCGACGGCATTCCGCTGGACAAGATCTCGGTCTCGATGACCATGAACGGCGCGGTGCTGCCGGTGCTGGCCGGCTACGTGATCGCGGCGGAAGAGCAGGGCGTGCCGCAGGACAAGCTGTCCGGGACCATCCAGAACGACATCCTCAAGGAGTTCATGGTCCGCAACACCTACATCTACCCGCCCGAGCCGTCGATGAAGATCATCGGCGACATCATCGAGTACACGAGTCAGAACATGCCCAAGTTCAACTCGATCTCGATCTCGGGCTACCACATGCAGGAAGCGGGCGCCAACCAGGCGCTGGAGCTGGCCTTCACGCTGGCCGATGGCAAGGAGTATGTGAAGACCGCCATCGCCAAGGGCCTGGACGTGGACGACTTCGCGGGCCGGCTGTCCTTCTTCTGGGCGGTCGGGATGAACTTCTACCTCGAGATCGCCAAGATGCGCGCGGCCCGCCTGCTGTGGTGCCGCATCATGAAGGGCTTCAACGCGAAGAACCCCAAGAGCCTGATGCTGCGCACGCACAGCCAGACCTCGGGCTGGTCGCTGACCGAGCAGGACCCCTACAACAACGTGGTGCGCACCACCATCGAGGCCATGGCCGCGGTGTTCGGCGGCACCCAGAGCCTGCACACCAACTCGCTGGACGAGGCCATCGCGCTGCCCACCGAGTTCTCGGCCCGCATCGCCCGCAACACCCAGCTCATCATCCAGGAAGAGACCCACATCACCAACGTGGTGGACCCCTGGGCCGGCTCCTACATGATGGAGACGCTGACCCAGCAGATGGCCGACAAGGCCTGGGCCATCATCGAGGAGGTCGAGGCCATGGGCGGCATGACCAAGGCGGTGGACAGTGGCTGGGCCAAGCTCAAGATCGAGGCCAGCGCGGCCGAGAAGCAGGCCCGCATCGACTCCGGCAAGGACGTCATCGTCGGCGTCAACAAGTACAAGCTGGCCAAGGAGGATCCGGTCGAGATCCTCGAGGTGGACAACGTCAAGGTGCGCGAGTCCCAGATCGCCCGCTTGAAGCAGATCAAGGCCAGCCGCGACAACGCCAAGGTCCAATCTGCCTTGGACGCCTTGACCGCCTGCGCTCAGAGCGGGCAGGGCAACCTGCTCGACCTGTCGATCCAGGCCATCCGCCTGCGCGCCACCGTGGGCGAGATCAGCGATGCGCTGGAAAAGGTGTTCGGCCGCCACCGTGCGGACATCCAGAAGGTGACCGGTGTGTACGCTGCTGCCTATGACTCCGCCGAGGGCTGGGAGAAGCTCAAGGGCGAGATCGATGCCTTCGCCGAGCAGGCCGGGCGTCGTCCGCGCGTGATGATCGCCAAGCTGGGCCAGGACGGCCATGACCGGGGCGCCAAGGTGGTGGCCACCGCCTTTGCCGACCTGGGTTTCGACGTGGACATGGGCCCGCTGTTCCAGACCCCCGAGGAATGCGCCCGCCAGGCCATCGAGAACGACGTCCACGCGGTGGGCATCTCCACGCTGGCCGCGGGGCACAAGACCCTGGTGCCGGCCATCATCGCCGAGCTGAAGAAGCAGGGCGCCGACGACATCATCGTCTTCGTCGGCGGCGTGATCCCGGCGCAGGACTACGATTACCTCTATGAATCTGGCGTCAAGGGCATCTACGGTCCCGGCACGCCGATCCCGGTCAGCGCCAAGGACGTGCTCGAGCAGATCCGCGCCGCCCAGCAGGCCTGAGTCATTTCAGCTTCCATCCTCGCCACACCCATGCCCACTCAGTCGCCACCGCCCGGACTCTCCCTCAGGCCCGCCAGCGACGACGACTTCGAAGCCCTGCTGTTGCTGCGCCTGGCCGCCATGCGCGAAAGCCTGGAGCAGGTGGGGCGTTTCGATCCCCAGCGCGCGCGTGAGCGTCTCTCGCGCGGCTTCCAGCCCAAGTTCACCCGCAACATCCTGATGGATGGTGAGCTGGTGGGCTTCGTCGTGGTGGTGCCGCTGGAGGACGACAGCGAATGGTTGCTCGACCACCTCTACATCCATCCGAATGCCCAGAAGCTGGGCATCGGCTCCTGGGTGATGGAGCAGGTGCTGCAGGAGGCCGACCGCCACGGCAAGGCCGTGCGTGTTACCGCTCTGCGCCTGAGCGACGCCAACCGCTTCTACCAGCGGCATGGCTTCCAGCTGCAGGCCGAAGGTGAGTGGGACTTGTATTACCTGCGGCCCGCTGCCTCGGCCGGCCCGACCGACCTTCGCTGATCCGATGACGAGCCTTCCCCACGACGGCACCCTGGAGGCCGGCGAGCAGCGTCTGTGCGAGCAGGTGCTGGGGGCCGACCCGCTGCTGCGTCGGCGCGCCATCGCCAAGACCATCACGCTGCTCGAGTCGACCCGGCCGGACCACCGGCTGCGCGCCGATGCCCTGCTCAATGCCCTGCTGCCGCATGGCGGCAGGTCGTTCCGCTTGGGCATCTCCGGCGTGCCCGGCGTGGGCAAGAGCACCTTCATCGAGGCCCTGGGCCTGCACCTGATCGCCCAGGGACACCGGGTGGCCGTGCTGGCGGTGGATCCATCGTCCAGCGTATCCGGCGGTTCCATCCTGGGTGACAAGACGCGCATGGAGCAGCTCTCCGTCCAGGAGGCCGCCTACATCCGCCCCAGCCCCTCGGGCGGCACCCTGGGCGGCGTGGCCGAACGCACCCGCGAGGCGATGATCGTCTGCGAGGCCGCCGGCTACGACGTGGTGATCGTCGAGACCGTGGGTGTGGGCCAGAGCGAGACGGCCGTGCACGGCATGACCGACATGTTCTGCCTGCTGCAGCTGCCCAACGCGGGCGACGACCTGCAGGCCATCAAGAAGGGCGTGATGGAGCTGGCCGACTTGGTGGTCATCAACAAGGCCGACATCGACGCCAACGCGGCCACCCGCGCCCGCGCCCAGATCACCAGTGCCCTGCGGCTCTTCGGCCAGCATGGCAACCCCGAGCACGCCCACCACCTGGAAGACCTCTGGCACCCCGAGGTGCTGCAGCTCAGCGCGCTCAAGAACACCGGTGTGTCCGAGTTCTGGCAGACCGTGAGCCGCTACCGCGCGCTACAGCAGCGCAGCGGCCGGCTGGCCGCGCGCCGCCATGCCCAGGACGAAGCCTGGATGTGGGAGCGCATCGACGCCGGGCTCAAGGCCCTGTTCCGCTCCCATGCCCAGGTCCGCGAGGCCCTGGCACCCCTGACCACCGAGGTCCGGGCCGGGCGCGTGGCGGCCTCCGTGGCCGCACGCCGCCTGCTCGACCTGTTTCACTGACCCATTCCAAGTACCCCCGAGAGACCGAGGAGTGAACCATCATGCATGACATTCAGCAGATGCTCGAAGACAAGCGCGCCAAGGCGCGCCTGGGCGGCGGCGAGAAGCGCATTGCCGCTCAGCACAAGAAGGGCAAGTTGACCGCCCGCGAGCGGCTGGAGCTGCTGTTCGACGAAGGCACCTTCGAGGAATGGGACATGTTCGTCGAGCACCGCTGCGTGGACTTCGGCATGGCCGACAGCAAGATCCCGGGCGACGGGGTGGTGACCGGCTACGGCATGATCAACGGCCGCCTGGCCTTCGCCTTCAGCCAGGACTTCACCGTCTTCGGCGGCGCGCTGAGCGAATCCCACGCCGAGAAGATCTGCAAGATCATGGACCAGGCCATGAAGGTCGGTGCCCCGGTGATCGGCTTGAACGACTCGGGCGGCGCCCGCATCCAGGAAGGCGTGGCCTCGCTGGGCGGCTATGCCGACGTGTTTCAGAAGAACGTGATGGCCTCGGGCGTGATCCCGCAGATCAGCATGATCATGGGCCCCTGCGCCGGCGGCGCGGTGTACTCGCCCTCGATGACCGACTTCATCTTCATGGTGAAGGACAGCTCCTACATGTTCGTCACCGGCCCCGAGGTGGTGAAGACCGTGACCCACGAGGAGGTGACGGCCGAGGAACTGGGCGGCGCCAGCACCCACACCACCAAGAGCGGCGTGGCCGACCTGGCCTTCGAGAACGATGTGGAAGCGCTGCTGATGCTGCGCCGCTTCTTCAACTACCTGCCGCTGAACAACCGTGACAAACCGCCGGTGCGCCCCAGCGGCGATCCGGTGGGCCGCCTGGATCACTCGCTGGACACCCTGGTGCCGGACAACCCCAACAAGCCCTACGACATCAAGGAACTGATCCTGAAGGTCGTGGACGACGGCGACTTCTTCGAGCTGCAGCCCGACTACGCGGCCAACATCGTGATCGGCATGGCCCGCATGGAAGGCCAGACCGTCGGCATCGTGGCCAACAACCCGCTGGTGCTGGCCGGCTGCCTGGACATCAAGAGCTCGATCAAGGCCGCGCGCTTCGTGCGCTTCTGCGATGCCTTCAACATCCCGGTGATCACCTTCGTCGACGTGCCCGGCTTCATGCCCGGCACCGCGCAGGAGTACGGCGGCATCATCAAGCACGGCGCCAAGCTGCTCTACGCCTATGCCGAGTGCACGGTGCCCAAGGTCACCGTCATCACCCGCAAGGCTTATGGCGGCGCGTACGACGTGATGGCCTCCAAGCACCTGCGCGGCGATGTGAACTTCGCCTGGCCCAATGCCGAGATCGCGGTGATGGGCGCCAAGGGCGCGGTGGAGATCATCTTCCGCGAAGACAAGGGCGACCCAGAGAAGCTGGCGGCCCGCGAGGCCGAGTACAAGGCCCGCTTCGCCAACCCCTTCGTGGCCGGTGCACGCGGCTTCATCGACGACGTCATCCAACCGCACGAGACCCGCAAGCGCATCTGCCGCTCGCTGATGATGCTCAAGGACAAGAAGCTGGAGAACCCGTGGCGCAAGCACGGGAATATTCCTCTTTGATTGGAGTTGATATGCCAAGTCTGCCAACGGACCTACCGGACTGCGGTGTCGGCAAGCTGAGAACTAGGCGGAACATCAACGGGGCCCCCTTCAGCTTCAAGGTAGAGGACTTCGTCGGTTTTCCAACTATGGATGGGAAGAAGTTCATTTGCTTGCAAAAAATCCAACACACGGCGCCCAAACCGGCGAGTGAGTACCGTTTTGCTTACTACATGGTCGGTGTGAAGCCTGGGGCGAAGGGGCGCTGGGTCTTCGGCCAGTTTGCGCTTTTACTCAGTGAACCCGAACTGAAGAGATTGCTGAGGATGGCTGCGAAGAAGTGGCCAGACTTCTCCAAAGTACTTCCGAACTGAGCGAGTCCTACATGTTCAAGAAGATTCTGATTGCGAACCGCGGCGAGATTGCCTGCCGCGTGATCAAGACCGCCCGCAAGATGGGCATCCAGACGGTGGCCGTCTACTCGGAGGCCGACAAGGACGCCCGTCACGTCGAGCTGGCCGACGAGGCCGTGCTGCTGGGCCCGGCGCCCTCGCGCGAGTCCTATCTGGTGGCCGACAAGATCATTGCCGCCTGCAAGGCCACCGGGGCCGAGGCCCTGCACCCCGGCTACGGCTTCCTGTCGGAGAACGAGGACTTTGCCCGCCGCTGCGAAGAAGAGGGCATCGTCTTCATCGGCCCGAAGCACTACAGCATCGCGGCCATGGGCGACAAGATCGCCTCGAAGAAGCTGGCGGGCGAAGCCCAGGTCAGCACCATCCCGGGCCACAACCAGCCCATCCTCTCGCCCGAGGAGGCCGTGGGCATCGCCCAGAAGATCGGCTACCCGGTGATGATCAAGGCCTCGGCCGGCGGTGGCGGCAAGGGCCTGCGCGTGGCCTACAACGACAAGGAGTGCTTCGAGGGCTTCTCGTCCTGCCGCAACGAGGCGCGCAACAGCTTCGGTGACGACCGCGTGTTCATGGAGAAGTACGTCCAGGAGCCTCGCCACATCGAGATCCAGATCCTGGGCGACAGCCATGGCAACGTGGTCTACCTGCACGAGCGCGAGTGCTCGATCCAGCGCCGCCACCAGAAGGTGATCGAGGAGGCGCCGTCGCCCTTCATCAGCGACGCCACCCGCAAGGCCATGGGCGAACAGGCCGTGGCCCTGGCCAAGGCGGTGAAGTACCAGAGCGCCGGCACGGTGGAGTTCGTGGTCGGCAAGGACCAGGACTTCTACTTCCTGGAGATGAACACCCGTCTGCAGGTGGAGCACCCGGTGACCGAGTGCATCACCGGCCTGGACCTGGTCGAGCAGATGATCCGCGTGGCCGCGGGCGAGAAGCTGGGCTTTGGTCAGGCCGACATCAAGCGTGAAGGCTGGGCCATCGAGTGCCGCATCAATGCGGAAGACCCGTTCCGCAACTTCCTGCCCTCCACTGGCCGCCTGGTGAAGTACCAGCCGCCTGCCGCCAACCTGGAGCAGGGCACCGAGACCCTGCAGGGCCCGGCCTACGCCAGCGGCCACTTCGGCGGCGTGCGCGTGGACACCGGCGTCTACGAGGGTGGCGAGATCCCGATGTTCTACGACTCGATGATCGCCAAGCTCATCGTGCACGGCAGCGACCGCAACGACGCCATCGCCAAGATGCGCGCCGCGCTCAACGCCTTCGTGATCCGCGGCATCAACAGCAACATTCCCTTCCAGGCGGCCCTGCTGGCCCACCCGAAGTTCGTCACCGGCCAGTTCAACACCGGCTTCATCGCCGAGCACTACAGCCAGGGCTTCAAGGCCGAGGACGTGCCGCACGACGACCCCTTGTTCCTGGTGGCGCTGGCGGCCTTCGTGCGCCGCAAGTCACGCGCTCGCGCCGCCACCATGAGCGGGCAACTGCCGGGGCACGAGGTGGCGTTTGCCGACCAGGTGGTGGTGGTTCAGCTGGGGGCGGAAGGCCAGAACGTCTACCACCCGGTGCAGCTGGGCGCCTTTGACGATGGGGCCGGCACGCTGGACGTGACGGTCGGCCACAAGACCTACACCATCCAGAGCCAGGTCAAGCTGGGCGAGGTGCTGATGACCGGTCTGGTCAACGGCCAGCCTTTTGCCGCCCAGGTCGAACGTGGTTCGGCCAAGAAGCCGCTGGCCCTGCGCATCGCCCACAACGGCACCGCCATCGAGGCGCTGGTGCTGCTGCCGCGTGCGGCCGAGCTGCACCAGCTGATGCCTTACAAGGCACCGCCCGACCTGTCCAAGTTCCTGCTCTCGCCCATGCCGGGCCTGCTGGTGGATGTGGCGGTCAAGGTGGGGCAGAAGGTGCTGGCCGGCGAGAAGCTGGCGGTCATCGAAGCCATGAAGATGGAGAACATCCTGGTGGCCACGCAGGACTGCGTGGTCAAGGAAGTCCGCGCGCAGAAGGGCGAAAGCCTGAGCGTGGACCAGGCCATCATCGCCTTCGAGTGAGGAGCCGCCCATGAGCAGCGCCAAGCCCTTCAAGATCCTGGGCATCCAGCAGATCGCCATCGGCGGGCCCGACAAGGCCCGGTTGAAGTCCCTGTGGGTCGACATGTTCGGCCTGTCGGTCAAGAGCACCTTCGTCTCCGAACGCGAGAACGTGGACGAGGACATTTGCGCGCTGGGCATCGGCCCGACCGCGGTCGAAGTCGACCTGATGCAGCCGCTGGATCCCGAGAAGAAGCCGGCCGTGCACGCCACACCGCTCAACCACGTCGGACTCTGGGTGGACGACCTGCCCAAGGCGGTCGAGTGGATGACGGCACACGGCGTGCGCTTCGCGCCCGGGGGCATCCGCAAGGGCGCAGCCGGCTACGACATCTGCTTCATCCACCCCAAGGGCAACGAGGAGTTTCCGGTGGGCGGTGAGGGCGTGCTGATCGAGCTGGTGCAGGCGCCGCCGGACGTGGTGGCCGCCCTGGCCTGAGTCAGGCCGTTCATCGCTTTGCCCAGAGCCCCAGGCCTGCCATCCGGCAGGCCTTCTTGTTTCTGGGCTTCACACGGGCTTGCCGGGCGGGCATCGGATCTTTACGCGGTGGTCATACACTTCGGCATTGATTCCGATTCCATCGACATTCCACTTGGCGCCATGACCCGCAGTTGTAATTTCCAGGCTCTGTGGCTTCACGTCGTGGAGGGCCTGCCCGTGTGGGCGGCCGGTGTGGAGCGGGGGACCAAGGACAGTCTGCTCAACAGCCTGTCGAGCCCCTGGGAGCATGCCGGTGGTCGTGGTGAGGCCAGCCAGGCCCTGTCCTGGCTGAAGGCACGCCATGGCGTGGTGGCACAGGCCCTGGTTCGCGCGCTGGCCCAGCGCGTCAAGGAGGAGCTGTCGCCGGCCAAGGCGCCCGACCTGCAGATGCGCGAGTTCCTGCTGGACTCCTCCCCCATGCTCTCGCTGATGGACGAGTCGTCCATGCAGGAGGGTATCGAGACCGGGCGGCTGGCCCAGCAGGTCACCCACCTGACCGAAAACACCTTGCGCGAGTTGCGCACCCTGTGTGCCATGCTGCCGGGGCGGCCCATGCATGAGCCCGAGCTGGCCTACCCTCTGAGTCCGGCCATCGTGGCCGAGTCCTTCAGCCAGGCGCTGGTGGACCTGGGGGCAGAGCCCGAGCTGCGCCTGCCCATCCTGCGCGCGGCGGCCAGCGTCCTCGGGAGTCAGACCCTGCAGATGTTCGAGCGCCATCTGCAGTGGTTGCGCGACCAAGGGTTGCGGCCTGCATCGGCGTCGATTCGCCCCGCCTCGGCCATCGGCGGCACGGCCTACGTGGGCATCGAGCGCCTCTTCTCTGCGCCGCCCGGGGAGTTCCTGGGCGCGATCGGTTCTTCGGGCAGTGCGGTGGGGTCCGTCGCGACCCAGGCCGGCCTGTCGCCCCCGCTGGTGCGCAAGTTGGAGCAGCTGACCCGGGTGCTGGCCCGCCAGAGTCACGCGGGCGCGGCCATGGATTCGGTCTGGCGCCGTCTGCTGGCGCAGGTCGAGCGCCTGAGCCCGAAGGAGCTGTCGGCGCTGCGGCAATCGACGCACCCCTTCTGGCGCCTGTTGGACCGCCTGGCCGCGCTCAGTGCGGTCCAGTCGCCCAATGACCCGGACATGCGTGAGCTGGCCGCCCGGCTGGGGCCGATGCTGGCCGAGCTGGAACGGCCGCAGGAACTGTCCCTGGAGGCTTTTGACAGCGCGCTGAGCGAGTTGGACAGCGTGCCCGGCGATTTCGGTGACACCCGGCCTGCCGAGCTCGAGACGGCCTTCGACATGGAGTCCAAGCGGCGCGAGATGGAGCCCACGGTCCGGGCCCAACTGGCCGATCAACTGCACAAGACACCGGTGCCCGACGATGTGCGCCAGTTCCTGCAGGGGCCCTGGGTTCAGGTGATGACCCACACCCTGGTGCGCCAGGGGCCGGGCTCGCCCTCGGCCTTGCGCTACATGAACCTCGTGCCCGATCTGCTCACCGCGGTGGGACGTTTGCGCCGGGGGGCCGTGCCGACCCTGATCGAGCGTCAGGCCCTGCTCGATGCCGCCCGCGAGGGCATGATGGCCGCGGGATTCGCCATGCACCAGGTCGATGGCCATGTGGCCGATCTGACCCGCCTGCTCTCGGGCATCGAGAAGATCTCCCTCATGGGGCTCAGCTCGACGGTGGTGGTGGTGCCCAGCGCCCCGACCGTGGGCGACCTGTCCGGCCTGCCGGAACTGCACGGGGACGAATGGGCCGGTCATGCCGAACTGGCCACCGTGCCCATGGCCATGGACGAGGACGATGACCACAGCCTGGTGGAACGCGAGGCCTGGCTCGACGGGCTGAAGGTGGGCGACCTCTGCCGGCTGATGCTGCAGGGACGTTGGGTCACCGCGCTGCTGAACTGGCGCAGTGACAACGGTCAGTTCTTCATGTTCAAGAGTCGCCGTGGCAGCGGAGCGCACACCATCACCCGCCACATGCTGAACCGTCTGCGGGCCGAGGGCCTGGCCACCAAGGTCGAGCCTGGCCAGATGCTGGCCCGTGCGCTGGAGACCATGCTTCCTCCAGAAGCCTGATGTGCATCAAGGCGCTGCCACGGGAGTGACAGCGCAATGTCAGGCTGAATGCGTTCAATCGCTGGATGGTCGCAAGACACGACCCATCGAACGAGGAGACAAGCATGAGCCTGACCTACCGCTCCTACCAGGAGTTCCACCGCGCATCGATCGAGCAACGCGACGCCTTCTGGGCCGAGCAGGCCCAACTGATCGACTGGCACAAGCCCTACGAGCAGGTGTGCGATTACAGCCAGCCGCCGTTTGCCAAGTGGTTTGCCGGTGGCCAGACCAACCTGTGCCACAACGCGGTGGACCGTCACCTGGCCACCCGCCCGGACCAGAACGCGCTCATCTTCGTTTCCACCGAGACCAACACGGAAAAGACGTACAGCTTCCGTGAGCTGCATGCCGAGGTGCAGCGCATGGCCGCCATCCTGAAGGCCCAGGGTGTGGCCAAGGGCGACCGGGTGCTGATCTACATGCCCATGATCGCCGAGGCCTGCTTTGCCATGCTGGCCTGCGTGCGCATCGGCGCCATCCACTCGGTGGTGTTCGGCGGCTTCGCCAGCCACTCGCTGGCCACCCGCATCGATGACGCGCAGCCCAAGGTCATCGTCAGTGCCGATGCCGGCATGCGCGGCGGCAAGGTCGTGCCCTACAAGCACCTGCTGGACGAGGCCATCAGCCTGTCCACCCACCAGCCCGTGGCGGTGCTGATGGTCAACCGCGGCCTGGCTGACTTCGCCAAGGTCGACGGCCGGGACATCGACTACGCCAGCGAGCGTGAGCGTCACCTGAACGCCGAGGTGCCCTGCGAGTGGGTGGACAGCACCCACCCCAGCTACATCCTCTACACCAGTGG
>NZ_BADL01000401.1 GCF_000333615.1 Ideonella sp. B508-1
CGGTGAACCTCAAGCCGCTCACCGTCGACAGCGTGCCGCCCAAGGTCCGTACCTTCTGAGCGTGCCCAAGGAGAATTTCACATGATCAAGCGCACCTTTCAGATCTACCGTTACGACCCGGACAAGGACGCCAAGCCCTACATGCAGACCATCGAGCTCGAGCTGCAAGGCAACGAGCGCATGCTGCTGGACGCCCTGATCAAGCTAAAGGAGGTCGATCCCTCGATCGCCTTCCGCCGCTCCTGCGCGAAAGGGGTTTGCGGTTCCGACGCGATGAACATCTGCGGCAAGAACGGCCTGGCCTGCCTGACCAATCTGCGCTCGCTGCCCGACACCATCGTGCTGCGTCCGCTGCCGGGCCTGCCCGTGATCCGCGACCTGATCGTGGACATGACGCAGTTCTTCAAGCAGTACCACTCGATCAAGCCCTATCTGCTCAACGACGCGCCGCCGCCCGAGAAGGAGCGCCTGCAGTCGCCGGAAGAGCGCGAGGAGCTCAACGGCCTGTACGAGTGCATTCTGTGCGCGAGCTGCTCGACGAGCTGCCCGAGCTTCTGGTGGAACCCCGACAAATTCGTCGGGCCGGCCGGCCTGCTGCAGGCCTACCGTTTCATCGCGGACAGCCGCGACGAGGCCACCGCGGAGCGACTGGACAACCTGGAAGATCCGTACCGGCTGTTCCGTTGTCACACCATCATGAATTGTGTTGACGTGTGCCCCAAGGGTCTGAACCCGACCAAGGCCATCGGCAAGATCAAGGAATTGATGGTGCGTCGCGCCGTCTGAGCACGCACCCTGGTCTGCGTGGAGCAAGCCCCTATGGATGACACCACCCGCGTGGAGCCTTCTGTCGTCAGCCGCCTGAAATGGAGCTGCCGCCGGGGCTTGCTTGAAAACGACCTGTTCATGGAACGCTTCTTCCGCCGCTACGAGGAGACATTGACGGCGCGGCAGGTCGAAGGACTTCAATTGCTGATGGATCTGGCGGACAACGACCTCTTGGACCTGCTGCTTGCGCGGAAGGACCCCGAGGGCCCCCTGGACATCCCGGTGGTACGGGATGTGCTGGTGCAGTTGCGCCAACCCACTTGATGGTTTTGAGTGAGAAAGGACCCGACGATGACTCCCTCCGACGTGAAAGCCACCCTGTCGTTTTCCGACGGCAGCCCCAGCATGGAACTGCCGATCTACAAGGGCACGATCGGGCCCGATGTGATCGACATCCGCAAGCTGTACGGCCAGACCGGCAAGTTCACCTACGACCCCGGCTTCCTGTCGACCGCTTCGTGCAACTCGACCATCACCTACATCGACGGTGACAAGGGCGAACTGCTGTACCGCGGCTACCCGATCGAACAGCTGGCCGTGAACTGCGACTACCTGGAAACCTGCTACCTGCTGCTGAACGGCGAACTGCCGAACGCTGCGCAGAAGAGCGAGTTCCAGGCGCGCGTGACCAACCACACGATGGTCAACGAGCAGATGCAGTTCTTCCTGCGTGGCTTCCGCCGCGACGCGCACCCGATGGCCGTGATGACCGGTCTGGTGGGCGCCCTGTCGGCCTTCTACCACGACAGCACCGACATCAATAACCCCGAGCACCGCGAGATCGCGGCGATCCGCCTGATCGCCAAGATGCCGACCCTGGTGGCGATGGCGTACAAGTACACCGTCGGTCAGCCCTACATCTATCCGAAGAACGACCTGTCCTACTCGGGCAACTTCCTGCGGATGATGTTTGCCACCCCGTGCGAAGAGTACAAGGTGAGCCCGGTCATCGAGCGCGCGCTGGACCGCATCTTCATCCTGCACGCCGACCACGAGCAGAACGCCTCGACCTCGACCGTGCGTCTGTGCGGTTCGTCGGGCACCAACCCGTTCGCCGCCATCGCCGCGGGCGTGGCCTGCCTGTGGGGCCCGGCCCACGGTGGCGCCAACGAAGCCTGCCTGAACATGCTGGAAGACATCCAGGCCATGGGCGGCGTGGCCAAGGTCGGTGAGTTCATGAACCAGGTGAAGGACAAGAACTCGGGCGTGCGCCTGATGGGCTTCGGTCACCGCGTCTACAAGAACTACGACCCGCGCGCCAAGCTGATGCAGGAAACCTGCAAGGAAGTGCTGCAGGAGCTGGGCCTGGAAAACGACCCGCTGTTCAAGCTGGCCATGGCCCTGGAGAAGATTGCGCTGGAAGACGACTACTTCGTCGCCCGCAAGCTGTACCCGAACGTGGACTTCTACTCGGGCATCGTGCAGCGCGCCATCGGCATCCCGGTGCCGCTGTTCACCGCCATCTTCGCGCTGGCCCGCACCGTGGGCTGGATCGCCCAGCTCAACGAGATGATCGCCGACCCCGAGTACAAGATCGGCCGTCCGCGTCAGCTCTTCGTGGGCTCGGCCAAGCGCGACGTCAAGCCGCTGGCACAGCGTTGATGCGCTCGGTGCGGGCCGGGCTCCGGCCCTCCCGCTCCGACCGCGCAAGGCCCCTCGGGGCCTTTTTTCTTGTCCGCTCGACAGGCCTCGGGCACTCAGGCCACTTGCCATCGGGGCAGCAGTCGCCCCAGATCGGCCAGGCAGGCCTGCTGCACGTCGCGCGGACTGCGGCAGTCGCTCAGAAAGGCCACCACCACCCAAGGGGCGGCCTGCCCGGGTGGCCAGACGATGGCCACATCGTTGCTGATGCCGTCACCCGTGCCGGTCTTGTCGCCGATCTGCCAGCCCGTCGGCAGGCCGGCGCGCAGACGCTGGGCGCCGGTGGTGCTGGCCTTCATCCAGGCCTGCAGCTGGGCCTGAACCGTCTTCGGCAGGCCGGCACCCAGGCACAGGCGCTGGACGGTGTCCGCCATCGTGGCGGGGGTCGTGGTGTCCCACTCGCCGGTCGGGTCCGCAAGGTTGAGATCGGGTTCGCTGCGATCCAGGCGTGTCTGGGTGTCGCCATGGGCGCGCAACCAGCGCGTCAGGCCGGCAGGGCCGCCTTGCGTCTTCAGCAGCAGCAGGGCGGCGGTGTTGTCGCTGGTGGTCATGGTGGCCTCGCACAGCTGGGCCACGCTCAGATGGCCGCGGCCCACGGCCTTCTTGGTCACGGGTGACCACTCGACCAGGTCGCCGCGCCCGAACGACAGCGGGCGATCGAGTCGCTCCTCACCGCGGGCGGCGCGCTCCAGCACCTGGGCGCACAGCAGCAACTTGAAGGTGCTGCACAGCAGGAAGCGCTCGTCGGCGCGGTGGAGCCAGCGGCGGCCACTGCCGGTGTCCAGTACCGCCAGGCCCAGGCGCCCTTTGGCGCGGGCTTCGATGTCCCGCAGGGCCTGCTGGAGGGCGGGTGACGGCGCCGGATTTTCCTGGGGCTCCAGCGGATTGGCCAGCGCAGATCCCAGGCAACCCAGGCCGAGCAGATGGGTCAGAAAGTCGCGTTTCTGCATGGTTCTCTCAGAGGTGAAGGTGGCCGAAGGTTAGGGACTGGAGGGCAACGGAACAAATGGGAAGAATGCAGGGGAGACCATCATTTTTTCAAGGTCAGCCATGGATCTGCCTCTCAATGCACTGCGGGCCTTCGCGGTGTCCGCCCGGCACCTGAACTTCGCCCGGGCCGCCGATGAACTGCACCTGAGTCCGACGGCGGTCAGCCAGCATGTCAAGAACCTCGAGGCGCGTTACGGGGTGCGGCTGTTCCACCGACTGCCAAGGGGACTGGCGCTGACCGACGAGGGGCGGGCCATCCTCCCGGCGGTGGCGGCCGCGTTCGAGCGCCTGGCCGAGAGCCTGCAGCAGCTCAAGGACGGCCGCCCCCGCGAGACCCTGACGCTCGGGGTGGTGGCCACCTATGCCGTGGGGTGGCTGTTGCCGCGGCTGGCCCAGTTTCAATCGGCTTGTCCGCATGTGGATTTGCGCCTGCAGACACACAACAACCGGGTGGATCTGGCGGCCGAGGGCCTGGATGCCGCCATCCGCTTCGGCGACGGGCATTGGCACGGCACCCGGGCCGTGCCCTTGCTCCAGGCCCCGCTGGCGCCGCTGTGCGCCCCGGCGCTGGCCGCGCGGCTGAAGCATCCGCAGGACCTGATGGACGTGCCGCTGCTGCGTTCGTATCGCGTCGATGAATGGGACCAATGGTGTGCGGTGGCGGGCGTGCCCGTGCCGCCGCTGCGCGGCATGGTGTTCGACAGTTCGCTGGCCCTGGCCGAGGCGGCAACCCTGGGGGCCGGGGTGGCGCTGCTGCCCACCGTGCTGTTCCAGCGGGATCTGGTGCAAGGGCGTCTGGTGCGTCCCTTCGACGTGGAGGTCTCGGTGGGGCGCTACTGGCTCACCCGCCTGGCCAGTCGCCCGCCCAGTCCCGCGCTGGCCAGCTTCGAAGCCTGGCTGACCGGGGATGCTCCGGCTGGTGACCCTCAGGCCGTCTGAGCCGCGGTCAGGCCATTGTCGAAGTGGGCCCGCATCAGCCGTGCGGCCTGCTCGGGCGCGCGTTGCTCCAGCGCCGTCAGCAGGGCCCGGTGCTCGGCCAGTGATTCCTCGATCCGCCCCTGCCGGAACAGCGAATGGTGGCGGTTGAGCTTCATCACCTTGCGCAGGTCGTTGACGATCTGCTCGCGCCAACGGTTGTGGGCCAGGGCCAGCAGCCGCATGTGGAAGCGCTCGTTGGTGCGGAAGAAGTCGTCCCGCTGTCCGACCTGCGCCTCCAGTTGCTCATGCAGTTGGCGCAACTCCGCCAGGTCGGCGTCGCTGGCCGTCTCGGCCACCTGGGCGGCGGCGTCGCTCTCCAGCAGGGCCAGCAGGCGGTAGACCTGGCTGACGTCCTGGGCCGACATCTCGGTGACATAGGCGCCGCGACGCATCTTCATG
>NZ_BADL01000400.1 GCF_000333615.1 Ideonella sp. B508-1
TCTATGGCGGCTTCCTGGGGCCGCAGGATCGCACCCGCCTGGATCGCCTGCGCAGGACCGCAGCCGACGATCCCGTCTGGCAGACAGCCAGCTTCGACGACCTGCGGCTGGAAGAACTGGTGTTCCGCTACCGGGCACGCAACTTCCCGGACAGCCTCGGCCCGACCGAGCGGGAACGCTGGGCGCAGTTGCGGGCGGCCCGTTTGCACGAGGGCGCGGGCGGTGGCATGACGGTGGCCCGCTTCCTGGAACGGGTGGATGAGCTGGCCGAGGCGGCTGCGGAACGGGACGACGAGCGCGCCCAGCTGCTGCTGGAGGCACTGGTGGACTATGCGGAGCAGATCGCGCCATCGCACGGCTGAGCGCCGCCTGATCGGGAGTTGCCCGAAGGCAAGGGCACGGCGGCGGTGGCCCGGCTACACTGCCGGCCTTTCGTGCCCCTCCCAGAGTGCCCATGCCTCGTGCCGTCATCACCGGAACCGGTCTCTACGTTCCGCCCCATGTGATCACCAACGCCGAACTGGTGGCGTCCTTCAACGCCTACGTCGAGCGCTTCAACGCCGAGCACGCGGCGGCCATCGAGGCCGGCACGGTCGCGGCCCTGGCCCCGTCCAACGAGGGCTTCATCGAAAAGGCCTCTGGCATCCAGCGCCGCTATGTGATGGAGAAGACCGGGGTGCTCGACCCCGCGCGCATGCGGCCCAAGCTGGCGGAACGTGCCGATGAGCAGCTCTCGCTGATGGCCGAGATCGCTGTGGACGCTGCTCGCCAGGCCCTGGCGGCCGCGGGCCGGCAGGCGGCCGATGTGGACGCGGTGATCTGCGCGGCATCCAACATGCAGCGTGCCTACCCGGCCATGGCCATCGAGATCCAGCAGGCGCTGGGCGCGGGCGGCTACGGCTTCGACATGAACGTGGCCTGCTCCTCGGCCACCTTCGCGATCGAGCAGGCGGTCAACGCCGTGCGCAGCGGCGCCTCGCGCTGCGTGCTGGTGGTCAATCCCGAGATCACCTCGGGCCACCTGGAGTGGAAGGACCGCGACTGCCACTTCATCTTCGGCGACGTCTGCACCGCGGTGCTGATCGAGGCCGACGAGACGGCGGTGGCGGCCGAGCGCTGGGAGGTGCTGGGCACCCGCCTGGCCACCCAGTTCTCGAACAACATCCGCAACAACGCCGGCTTCCTCAACCGCAGCGAGGACAGCGACCCCGAGGCCCGCGACAAGACCTTCCGCCAGGAAGGCCGCAAGGTTTTCAAGGAGGTGGTGCCCATCGCCTCGGCCCACATCGAGGCCCATCTGCAGACGCTGGGCGTGGCGCCCAGCCAAGTGCGCCGCTACTGGCTGCACCAGGCCAATCTGGGCATGAACCAGCTCATTGTCAAGAAGCTGGTGGGCCAGGAGGTGGGGCCGGACCTGGCGCCACTGATCCTGGACGAGTTCGCCAACACCGCCTCGGCCGGGTCCATCATCGCCTTCCACCGGCACCGTGAGGGTGTGCAGGCTGGTGAACTGGGGGTGATCTGCTCCTTCGGCGCGGGCTACTCGGTGGGCAGCGTCATCGTTCGCAAGCAGTGAATTCCCGCCGGCTGTCCCTTGTGGGGGAGGCCGGCGCTGGTGGCATCATCGCCACCTTGGCGGCGCCGACCCGGCGCCAGGCGGCCGGTCATCGCCGGCCATGATCCCGAGGTACCTCCATGCAACGTTCCACCCCCCTTGCGCTGATGCTGGCCCTGTGTGCCGGCTCGGCCCTGGCCGCCGACAACGGCAAGATCAACACCCTGGGCAATGCCAGCGCCAAGGCACCCATCATGAGCCGAGAGGAGCTGCGTGCCTGCTTGAAGCAGCAGGACGCCCTCAAGGTGCGTGCCGATGACGGCAAGGCCAAGCGTGCCCAGCTGGATGTCGAGCGCAAGCAGTTGGAGGCAGACAAGGACGCCATTGCCGCCGAGCATGCCGCGCTGGCTGCCCGGATCGAGAAGACCGCCAGCGACTTCAACGCCAAGGTGGCGGCGCAGTCCAAATCTGTGGAGGAGTTCAACGCCAAGATGGAGGAGTTGAACAAGGCTGCGGCCAAGGGTGACAACGTGGAGCGTCAACGCCAGAAGCTTGAGCGCGAAGGCAAGGTGATTCAGCAGGCCTCGGACGATCTGAACGCCCAGAACAAGACCCTCAACGACCAGATCGCCGCTGACAAGGCGGCCTTTGACGCCAAGAACACCGCCTTCCAGGCCCGGGCAGACGACTGGAATGCCCGCAACCGCACGATGGACACCACCGCGGCGGAGTACGACGCGGACCTGGACGCTTGGAAGAAGCAGTGCGGCGGCCGCAGATACCGAGAGATCGACGAAAAAGTGATCCGTTCGGGTGATTGAACGCCCCTGAGAATACCCTGGCCAAACCCCTGACGGTTTGGCGGGGCAGGGCCGGCAGGGGACAATCGAGGTGTGAAGTACATCGCCCCTGAACTCCTGCTGCCGGCCGGCTCTCTGGCCAAGATGCGCGCCGCCTACGATTTCGGCGCCGATGCCGTTTATGCCGGCCAGCCGCGCTACTCCCTGCGCGCCCGCAACAATGAATTCCGCCTGGAGCAGATCGCCCAGGGCATTGCCGAAGCCCATGCGCGAGGCAAGAAGTTCTTCGTCACCAGCAACCTGATCGCGCACAACGACAAGGTGCGCACCTACCTGCGCGACATCGAACCGGTGATCGCCCTCAAGCCCGATGCGCTGATCATGGCCGACCCCGGGCTCATCATGCAGGTGCACGAGAAGTGGCCCGAGGTGCCCATCCACCTCTCGGTGCAGGCCAACACCACCAACTGGGCCACGGTGAAGTTCTGGCAGAAGATGGGCGTGAGCCGCATCATCCTGTCGCGCGAACTGAGCCTGGACGAGGTGGAGGGCATCCGCAACGAATGCCCGGACATGGAGCTGGAGGTCTTCGTGCACGGCGCGCTGTGCATTGCCTACTCGGGCCGCTGCCTGCTCTCGGGCTATTTCAACCGGCGCGACCCCAACCAGGGCACCTGCACCAATGCCTGCCGCTGGGAATACGGCACCCAGGTTGCCAGCGAACACTCGCCCAGCGGCGAGGCAGTGCCGGTGGGCACACTGGAGCGCGATTTCGACTTTGCCGAGGCCCAGGTCGAGGCGGAGACGAGCTTCTCGACCTGCGGCGGCGGCACCCGCCACCCGGCAGCCGACCGGGTCTACTTCATCGAGGAGAAGGGCCGTCCGGGCGAGCTGATGCCCATCATGGAAGACGAGCATGGCACCTACATCCTGAACAGCAAGGACCTGCGGGCGGTGGAACATGTGGCCCGGCTGTGCCAGATCGGTGTCGATTCGCTGAAGATCGAGGGTCGCACCAAGAGCCTGTACTACGTCGCCCGCACGGCCCAGGTCTACCGCCGCGCCATTGATGATGCGATGGCCGGCAAGCCCTTCAACCCTGAGCTGCTGCTGGAGCTGGAAGGCCTGGCCAACCGTGGCTACACCGGGGGCCTGCTGGAGCGCCGCCCGGCGCAGGACTACCAGAACTACATCAGCGGCCACAGCGAGCTGCACCGCAGCCATTTTGTCGGCGAGGTGCTGGGTGTGCGGGCCGACGGCTGGGCCGAGGTGGAAACCAAGAACCGCTTCGCGGTGGGTGACCGCATCGAGGTGATCCATCCGGCGGGCAATCGCATCTTGACGTTGGAGACCATGCAGAACCCCGAGGGCGAGACCATCCAGGTGGCCCAGGGCAATCCGCTGAAGGTCTTCGTGCCGCTGGGCGGCCCGGTGGACGGCGCCCTGCTGGCCCGCCTGCTCTGACACCTGGCGACCGGCCCCGGGCGGGCCCGGCGCGGGTGCCCCCTGAGGCACTGCGGGTTTGACCGGAGCACAAGGGGCCTGGGGGCGTGCATCGTGGCGACCGGAGGCTGTCCCGCCCTCCGCCGACCTCAACGCCCTGGAGGCTCACGATGCGCACCACCGCCTGCCCTGTCATCCACTTCGAGTTGCCCTACCGGGATGCCGCCCGGGTGTCTGCCTTCTACGAGGCCGTGTTCGGCTGGCAGCTCCAGCCTTTGGGCGCCGAGATGGGCCACTACATCCTGGCCACCACCGCCTCGGAGGACAGCACGCAACCGCAGGCACTGCGCGGTTCGATCAACGGCGGGCTGTATCCCCTGATGCCGGACGCGCCGCTGCAGCAGCCCTCGGTGGTGTTGGGGGTGTCCGACGTGCACCAGGCCATGGCCCGCGTCACCTCGTCCGGTGGACAGGTGCTGGGGGATCCCATGACCATCCCGGGCGTGGGGGACTATGTCGTTTTTGTCGATCCGGAAGGCAACCGACTGAGCATGCTGCAGCCGCTGGCGGGGTGACGCTCGTGCCGTGAGGGGCGTGTGCTGGCACGCGCTTCGCATGCGGGTGCGGACCCCGACAGGAGATGCCCCGATGCAGCCGGCCGCCAGCCCCCACGACTTCCTGCGCTTTCTGGAGAGTCCGGAAGGCATGGCGCTGCGTGCCGGTTTCATGTCCCGGCGGTGCCGCCGTGGAGAGACCTTGTGCGGTCCCGGCACGACCCGCGACGAGGTGCTGGTGCTGCGGCGCGGGCGGGTGAGGGTGCACACCAGCGATGGCCGGCGCGAACTGACTCTGATGTTCCTGGAGCCCGGTGACGTCTTCTCCACCCATACCGGTGCCACGCTGACCGCGGCGGGGGCGGTGGAGCTGCTGGCCATGCCCACGCGCCATTTCGCCCAGGCCCTGGAGGCCGGAGGCACGCCGGCGGTGGTCTCCATCATGCGGGTGCTGGGGCGTCTGCTGGCCCACACGGTGGAGCGCCTGGAGGATCTGGTGTTCCGGGACGTCCACGCGCGGCTGGCCCGCCTGCTGCTGGCGCTGGTGCGGCGCCAGGGGCTGCACCAGCCCTCGGGCGCGTGGCGCTGCCCTCTGCCCTTCACCCTGACCGACTTGGCCGGGGTGCTGGGAAGCAGCCGGCAGAGCGTGTCGGCGGCCTTCTCGGCCCTGGAACGACAGGGGCTGGTCCGGCGGGAGGGGCGGCAGTGGCTGAACATCCCCGATCTGGCCCTGCTGGAATGTCACACCGCAGCCAAAGCGTCGCCCAGTTGACGGACATCGACCGCTCCGGCCGCCTACGCTGCCAGCCTTCTGTCCCGACCCTCGCGAAGGAGGCTTGCGCCCATGTCCACCGCCCACGACCCCGCGGTCGCCGACCGCTACATCAGCTTCAAGGGCATCGATTACGACGGCAACGTGGCCCGGGTGCTGGCCCACCTGGACCGTCGCCGGACCGGCAGCGATGCGCAGGCCGCCCGGCTGATCGACTACATCGATCGCCAGCGGGCCAGCACCCAGGGGGCCCGGCGCGACGACCTGCTGCTGCTGCACAGCCTGGTCAATCCCATCCGGGAGCTGTTCGAACGCCATGCCGACACCTTGGCCCTGGACGATCTGGACCGGCTCGAACGCGAGTGCTTCTAGGATCCACCAGCGCACCGGCCCATGAAAAAAGCCCGCACAGGGCGGGCTTCTCTCGGGGAAGGCGCACCAGGCGCCCGCGTCAGACGCTCTTGGCGACGTCGGCGTATTCCTCGATCTGGTCGAAGTTCATGTACTTGTAGATCTGGTCGGCCTTGGCGGTGATCACACCGGTGGCGGCCAGGTACTCTTCCTTGGTCGGCAGCTTGCCCAGCTTGGAGGCCACGGCCGCCAGTTCGGCCGAGCCCAGGAACACGTTGGTGTTCTTGCCCAGGCGGTTGGGGAAGTTGCGGGTCGAGGTGGAGATCACCGTGGCGCCTTCGCGCACCTGGGCCTGGTTGCCCATGCACAGCGAGCAGCCGGGCATCTCGGTGCGGGCACCGGCGGCGCCGAAGGCGGCGTACTGGCCTTCCTTCATCAGCTCGGAGGCGTCCATCTTGGTCGGCGGAGCCACCCAAAGCTTGACCGGGATGTCACGGGCACCGCCCAGCACCGTGGCGGCCGCGCGGAAGTGACCGATGTTGGTCATGCACGAGCCGATGAAGGCCTCGTCGATCTTGGTGCCGGCCACGTCGGACAGGGTCTTGGCGTCGTCCGGGTCGTTCGGGCAGCAGACGATGGGCTCCTTGATGTCGGCCAGATCGATCTCGATCACGGCGGCGTACTCGGCGTCCTTGTCGGCTTCCAGCAGATCGGGCTTGGCCAGCCAGGCCTCGACCTTCTCGATGCGGCGCTGCAGGGTCTTCGCGTCCTGGTAGCCATCGGCGATCATGTTCTTCATCAGCACGATGTTGGAGCGCAGGTACTCCTTGATCGGCTCGGGGTTGAGCTTGATCGTGCAGCCGGCGGCCGAACGCTCGGCCGAGGCGTCGGACAGCTCGAAGGCCTGTTCCACCTTCAGGTCGGGCAGACCTTCGATTTCCAGGATGCGGCCCGAGAAGATGTTCTTCTTGCCGGCCTTGGCCACGGTCAGCAGACCGGCCTTGATGGCGTACAGCGGGATGGCATGGACCAGGTCACGCAGGGTGACGCCCGGCTGCATGCTGCCCTTGAAGCGCACCAGCACGGATTCGGGCATGTCCAGCGGCATCACGCCGGTGGCGGCGCCGAAGGCCACCAGGCCGGAGCCCGCCGGGAAGGAAATGCCGATCGGGAAGCGGGTGTGGCTGTCGCCGCCGGTGCCCACGGTGTCGGGCAGCAGCAGGCGGTTCAGCCAGCTGTGGATCACGCCGTCGCCCGGGCGCAGGGCCACGCCGCCGCGGCTGCTGATGAAGGGCGGCAGCTCGCGGTGCATCTTGGCGTCCACCGGCTTCGGATAGGCGGCGGTGTGGCAGAAGGACTGCATCACCAGATCGGCCGAGAAGCCCAGGCAGGCCAGGTCCTTCAGCTCGTCGCGGGTCATCGGGCCGGTGGTGTCCTGGCTGCCGACGGTGGTCATCTTGGGCTCGCAGTAGGTGCCCGGGCGGATGCCCTGGCCTTCCGGCAGGCCGCAGGCGCGGCCGACCATCTTCTGGGCCAGCGTGAAGCCCTTGCCGGTGTCCTTGGGGGCCACGGGCAGGCGGAAGGCGGTGGAGGCCGGCAGGCCCAGGAAATCGCGGGCTTTGGCGGTCAGCGAGCGGCCGATGATCAGGTTGATGCGGCCGCCGGCGCGCACTTCGTCCAGCAGCACATCGCTCTTGAGCTTGAACTCGGCGACGGTCTCGCCGTTCTTCACGATCTTGCCGTCATAGGGCAGCACGTCGACCACGTCGCCCATCTCCAGCTTGGAGACATCGACCTCGATCGGCAGCGAGCCGGAGTCTTCCTGCGTGTTGAAGAAGATCGGTGCGATCTTGCCGCCCAGGGTCACGCCGCCGAAGCGCTTGTTCGGCACGAAGGGGATGTCCTGGCCGGTGGCCCAGATCACCGAGTTGGTGGCCGACTTGCGGCTGGAGCCGGTGCCTACCACGTCGCCCACGTAGGCCACGAGATGGCCCTTCTTCTTCAGATCCTCGATGAACTGCATCGGGCCGCGCTTGCCGTCTTCCTCGGGCTTGAAGGCCGCGTCAGGGCGCGTGTTCTTCAGCATGGCCAGGTAGTGCATGGGAATGTCCGGGCGGCTCCAGGCATCCGGGGCCGGGGACAGGTCGTCGGTGTTGGTTTCGCCAGGCACCTTGAAGACGGTGATGGTGATCTTCTTCTCGACCTCGGGGCGGCTGGTGAACCACTCGGCATCGGCCCAGCTCTGGATCACTTCCTTGGCCTTGGCATTGCCGGCCTTGGCCTTGGTGGCCACGTCGTTGAAGTAATCGAACATCAGCAGGGTCTTCTTCAGGCCCGCGGCGGCAACGTCCGCCACTTCGGCGTCGTCCAGCAGTTCGATCAGGGGATGCACGTTGTAGCCGCCCACCATGGTGCCCAGCAGCTCGGTGGCCTTGGCCTTGGAGATCAGGGCGACCTTCACATCACCATGGGCCACGGCGGCCAGGAAGCTGGCCTTGACCTTGGCGGCATCGTCCACGCCCGGGGGCACGCGGTGGGTCAGCAGGTCCAGCAGGAAGGCCTCTTCGCCAGCCGGCGGGTTCTTGATCAGCTCGATCAGCTCGGCCACTTGCTTGGCGTCGAGGGCCAGCGGCGGGATGCCGAGCGCGGCGCGTTCGGCGACATGTTGGCGATAGGCTTGCAGCATGGTGTGCTCTCCAGGGGTGAAACGGAAACGGGGGCGTCAGGCCGCGTGCGGCACGATGACCTTGAGCCCCTTGAAATAGTCGCGAAAGAAGGTGTCGTCGCGGGTGATCAGGGCGTCGCACTGCAACAGGGCATGCGCGCCCACGAGAAAGTCGGGCAGGGTGCGCTCGCGGCTACCGCCGCGCTGGCGATAGCGCCGCTGCATCTCGCCGGCCCGGATGGCCGATTTGGATTCGGTGGCCGAGAAGCGCACGCCCATTTCTTCCAGCACGTCCAGCACCTCGGTGCCGTTGCGCAGGGCGGTGCAGACCTCGGTCAGGGCCACGTCGCAGACCACCACGGGCCCCACGCTGAGCGACTGGCGCAGGCAGGCCTCGGCCGCGTCGGCGGCAGGGCCATCGGCCAGCAGGTCGATCAGCACGGAGGAGTCGATGGCGATCATGGGGGTCAGACGTCCAGGGGATCGCCGGGTGCGCGGCCACGGATGCTGCGCATCGCGTCGTCGGTGTCGGCAAAGCCATCGAGCTTGAAGCGGCCTCGGGCCTTGGAAATGGCGTCGGAGACATCCTTGCGCAGCACGATGCGCGCACCATCGAGCTCCACCTTGAGGACGGTGCCCTTGGTCAGGCCCAGGGCGTCCCGCACCGCCTTGGGCAGGGTGATCTGTCCGCGCTCGGCCACCGTGGCTTCCATCTGCGTCTCCGGGTTGATCCGAAAGATTCGGTATGCATGAATTCTACATACTTCGCCCTGCATGCGCAGCCGCAATGGGGGAGGAGGCTCGGGAACCGGCGAAAAAAAACGGACCCTGAGGGTCCGTTCTTTCGGTGGGCTGACGCCTTACTGTTTGACCTCGGTCTTGGCGACGTTCGGATCCACCAGCAGCGCCTGCTGGGGCGCGCCCTCGGCCGCCTTCTTGGCCTCGAGTTGCTTCTGGCTGACGCACTCGTCCACCAGGCGGCGGCCGGCCTGGGTGTCCATCAGCATGGACTTGTAGGCGATCTGCAGCATCATGGTCTTGCCGCGCACATCTTCCAGGCGCACGGCCCCGGTGGACGACAGCACCGGCTTCATGGTGTAGACGCTCTTGCCGAAGGTCACGTCCACATAACCCTCGTGCTTGGGGTTCATGGTCACATTGACCGTCTGGCTGAACTCGCAGTCGTAGTGGCCGAAATCGACCAGGGCGGCTGCGGCATTTTGGGGACCGTCGGCATCCGGCAGCACCAGCTCGGGTTCGGGCTTGGGGGCGGCCTTGGCATGCGCACTCTTGCTGGCCTTGGCCTTGGCAGGCTGGACGGCGTGAGCAGCCTGGGCGCCCAGCAGGCCCAGCGACAGTGCAACGGTCAGGAACGCACGGATCATGCGTATCACTCCTCGGGGAAACGGTTGGGTAGAAAACAGATGAGATTGTGCGCCTTAAAGCCTGATTTTTCGTGACCTTTGGTGTCATGCGCCCCATGGATCTGTGAAAAAGCGGGCCCGCACCTCGGCCGGCAGCTGCGGTCCTTCGCTGAAGGACGTGCGGTGTGCGCGCTGCAGCACCTGCCAGAAGTAGCGGTAGCTGGCGCGGTCGTGCAGCTGGTCCCGACCCAGATGGCGGTGGCGGATGGGCGCCCAGTCCGCCGCCTGGGCGGCCACCAGAATCTCCGCGGCCTGGTCGATCTCCGCCGCCGTGGGGGAGAAGGCGTCGACGATGGGCCGGATCTGATCGGGGTGGATGCTCCACATCCGCGTGTAGCCCAGCTGCTTGCAGGCCTTCTCGGCGGCCTGCTGCAGCGCGTCGCTGTCCTTGAACTCGGTCACCACGCAGTGGGAGGGCACTTTGCCGGCAGCGTGGCAGGCGGCGGTGATCTCCAACTTGGCGCGCAGCACCAGGGGGTGCTGGAACTGCCCCTCGACACCCATGGCCGACTGCGGAATGGCGCCACGGTGGGCCGAGACGAAGTCCATCAGGCCGAAAGACAGGGATTCGATGCGGGGGTGGGCCGCCATCGCGAACACATCGCGCAAGGCGCCATGGGTCTCGACCAGGGCGTGCAGGGGCAGGGGGCGGCTCAGGCCCGCCTGCGCTGCCAGGGTGTCGATCGCATCAACGGCCTGCTCGAGGTCGGCCAGATGCCGCGGCTTGGGGATCATCAGATAGGCCAGGCGTTCGCCCGCGCGCGGCAGCAGCACCTCCAGCATGGGGACGAAGGCGGGGTGATCCACCGGCACCACCCGCGCGCCGACCCGCCCGAAGCGGTTCTGTGCCGAAGTGGCCAGCTCCGCGATCAGGTGGGCATGTTCGACCTCGCCCCCCACGGGGGCGCCATCCTCGCCGTCCAAGGTCACGTCGAAGACCGGGCCGAGCTCGGCCTGCAGGTCCAGGCTCTTGCGCATGCGGGCCTCGACACCGCAGTAGTGGTCGCAGACGGGCAGATCGGGAACGGCATCGCCTTCCTCGAAGAGCACGTCACGGGGATGGCGGAGCGAGGCGTCGGTCATGGCAGGCAGGTTCGGAGTGGGCATGAAAAAAGCCGGTGGCGCACAGACGCCGACCGGCTTCGCAGCTTAGCGTGCCCTTCGGGAGAAGGGCCGCGGGCATCACAGCAGGTGCTTGACGCCGTCCTTTTCGCCTTCCAGCTCGGCCAGGGTCTTGTCGATGCATTCTTGCGAGAAGGCGTCGATCTCCAGGCCCTCGACGACCTTGTATTCGCCGTTTTCGCAGGTCACCGGGAAGCCGAACATCACGTCCTTGGGGATGCCGTACCAGCCTTGCGAGGGGATGCCCATCGTGACCCACTGGCCGTTGGTGCCCAGGGCCCAGTCGCGCATGTGGTCGATGGCGGCGTTGGCGGCCGAGGCGGCCGACGACAGGCCGCGGGCGGCGATGATGGCGGCACCACGCTTGCCCACGGTGGGCAGGAACACGTCCTTGTTCCAGACCTGGTCGTTGATGGTGTCCTTGACGGACTTGCCGTTCACGGTGGCGAAGCGGTAGTCAGCGTACATGGTGGGCGAGTGGTTGCCCCACACGGCCAGCTTCTGGATGTCGCCCACGGCGCAGCCGATCTTGGCGGCGATCTGAGAGGCGGCGCGGTTGTGGTCCAGGCGCAGCATGGCGGTGAAGTTGCCCGGCTTCAGGTCCGGAGCCGACTTCATGGCGATGTAGGCGTTGGTGTTGGCGGGGTTGCCGACGACCAGCACCTTGACGTTGCGCGAGGCCACGGCGTTCAGGGCCTTGCCCTGGGCGGTGAAGATCTGGGCGTTGGCGGCCAGCAGATCGGCGCGCTCCATGCCGGGGCCGCGGGGACGGGCGCCGACCAGCAGGGCGTAGTCGGTGTCCTTGAAGGCAGTCATCGGGTCGCTGTGGGCCTCGATGCCGGCCAGCAGCGGGAAGGCGCAGTCTTCCAGTTCCATGATCACGCCCTTGAGCGCGTTCTGGGCCTTCTCGTCCGGGATCTCCAGCAGTTGCAGGATCACGGGCTGGTCCTTGCCCAGCATCTCGCCGGAAGCGATGCGGAACAGCAGGGCGTAGCCGATCTGGCCTGCGGCGCCGGTCACGGCCACGCGCACGGGTTTCTTGCTCATGTGGAAATCTCCGAGGAAGGGTAGGGGAGCGGAATGGGTCGCGTGGCAGGGTCTTCCGACTGCGCGGACGGGCCGTGTCGCCACCGGCACTCTGTGAGTGGCGCGCACGCGTTGCAAGCGCGCACCGGGCATGAGTGTAGCTCGCAAGTCTAGGGGGGTGTTGACCCTCGGTCAAGAATCTTATGTCTTATATAAGACAACTCGCGATTGCGATGGACGACCGGCTCCGCGTGTGCTGCAATGCCGCCCCATGCCTGCCTTGCCTGCCCCTGATTCCATGGACGCCGCGCCCGCCGCTGCCTCCGCGGGGCCGGCCTTCAGCCCGCTCTATCGTCAGATCAAGGCCTTGCTGGTCAAGAGTCTCAACAGCGGCGAGTGGAAGCCGGGTGAACTGATCCCCAGCGAGCAGGAGCTCGCCTCGCGCTTTGGCGTCAGCCAGGGCACGGTGCGCAAGGCCATTGACGAGATGGCCATGGAGAACCTGCTGACCCGCCGTCAGGGTCGGGGGACCTTCGTGGCCACGCACACCGAGCAGAACATCCAGTACCGCTTCCTGCGTCTGGCGCCCGATAAGGGCCCGGCCAGCGGCATGGCGCGGCACTTCATGGATTGCCGCCGCATGCGGGCGCCCGCCGAGGTGGCCCGGGCGCTGGAGCTCAAGCCGGGCGACAGCGTGCTGCAGATCCATCGCACCCTGTCGCGCATGGGCCGGCCGGTGGTGCTTGACGAGATCTGGCTGCCCGCGGCGCCCTTCAAGGGGCTCACCGCTGAGCGGCTGGCCCAGTATGCGGGGCCCATGTACGGCCTGTTCGAGACCGAGTTCGGTGTACGGATGATCCGGGCCGAGGAAAAGATCCGCGCCGTGACCGCCGATGCCCGGACCGCGGAAATCCTCCAGGTGGCGATCGGGGCACCGCTGCTGAATGTGGAGCGGCTGTCCCACACCTATCACGACAAGCCGGTGGAACTGCGCCGAGGCTGGTATGACACCAGCGCCCACTACTACAGGAACGAGCTCAATTGAAAACCTGTGATGTTCGCTGGGCCTCCGGAAAGGCCCCTGAAAGCCTGGTGCGTTGCAATAAAATCATTCGGTTTCGCTGAGGTTACAAGGGCCTCAACGTCCCGCGCTCTCCTCTGAAATTCTCGTTTCGGCAAGAGACAACCACAACCAGGACTGACACAACCAGGACAGACGCCATGGCAGATACGCTCAAGCAACGTCCGGAGTTCCGCAACATCCATGTGACGGAAATCCGCAACTACCGGCTCCCTCCAGCCGGCATCGTTTCCATCCTGCACCGCGTCAGCGGCGCCATCCTGTTCGTGCTGCTGCCCTTCGTGGTGTGGCTGTTCGATGTCAGCGTGACCTCCGAAGTCTCGTTCGAATCCTTCCGCAGCGCCTTCGTGGCCGGCATCGGTTTCGTCCCGGGCTGGTTCGTCAAGCTGGTGTGCCTGGGCCTGATCTGGGGCTATCTGCACCACTTCACTGCCGGCGTGCGCCATCTCTGGATGGACGCCACCCACAGCGTCACCAAGGAACAGGGCCGCTCGTCGGCCATTGCGACCCTGGTGATCAGCCTGGGCCTGACCGTGCTGCTGGGCGCCAAGCTCTTCGGCCTGTACTGATCGGAGTTCTCCGCAAATGGCAATCAACTACGGAAGCAAGCGCACCGTCGTCGGTGCGCACTATGGTCTGCGCGACTGGCTGGCCCAGCGCGTCACGGCAGTGCTGATGGCGCTGTTCACGGTGGTCCTGCTGGTGCAGGTGCTGCTGCCCGGTGAACTGGGCTACGACAAGTGGGCTGGCATCTTCTCGGCCCAATGGATGAAGTTCCTGACCTTCACGGTCATCGTGGCGCTTGCCTACCACGCGTGGGTGGGTGTGCGCGATATCTGGATGGACTACATCAAGCCGGTGGGTCTGCGCCTGGCGCTGCAGGTCTTCTCCATCGTCTGGCTGGTGGGCTGTGCCGGCTGGGCTGTTCAAGTGCTCTGGAGGCTGTAAGCAAAATGGCACAGACCAACAATATTTCCAAGCGCAAGTTCGACGTTGTCATTGTCGGTGCCGGTGGTTCCGGCATGCGCGCCTCGCTGCAACTGGCCAAGGCTGGCCTGAACGTGGCGGTTCTGTCCAAGGTGTTCCCGACCCGCTCCCACACCGTGGCAGCGCAGGGCGGCATCGGTGCCTCGCTGGGCAACATGTCCGAGGACAACTGGCACTACCACTTCTACGACACCATCAAGGGCTCGGACTGGCTGGGTGACCAGGACGCCATCGAGTTCATGTGCCGTGAAGCACCGAAGGTCGTCTACGAACTGGAGCACTTCGGCATGCCGTTCGACCGCAATGCGGACGGCACCATCTACCAGCGCCCCTTCGGCGGCCACACCGCCAACTACGGCGAGAAGCCGGTTCAGCGCGCCTGCGCCGCGGCCGACCGCACCGGCCACGCTCTGTTGCACACCCTGTACCAGCAGAATGTCCGTGCCCGCACCAACTTCTTCGTCGAATGGATGGCGCTGGACCTGATCCGCGACGCCGACGGCGACGTGGTGGGCGTGACCGCGCTGGAGCTGGAAACCGGCGACATCCACATCCTCGAAGCCAAGATCGTGCTGCTGGCCACCGGGGGTGCCGGCCGCATCTTCCAGGCCTCCACCAACGCCTTCATCAACACCGGTGACGGCCTGGGCATGGCGGCACGCGCCGGCATCCCGCTGCAGGACATGGAGTTCTGGCAGTTCCACCCGACCGGCGTGGCCGGCGCGGGCGTGCTGCTGACCGAAGGCTGCCGTGGCGAAGGCGCCATCCTGCGCAACGCCAATGGCGAGCGCTTCATGGAACGCTACGCCCCGACGCTGAAGGACCTGGCACCGCGTGACTTTGTCTCGCGCTGCATGGACCAGGAGATCAAGGAAGGTCGCGGCTGTGGTCCCAACAAGGACTACGTGGTCCTGGACATGACCCACCTGGGTGCCGAGACCATCCTGAAGCGTCTGCCCTCGGTGTTCGAGATCGGCCACAACTTCGCCAACGTCGACATCACCAAGGAGCCCATCCCCGTGGTACCGACCATCCACTACCAGATGGGCGGCATCCCGACCAACATCCATGGTCAGGTGTCGGTGCCCAAGGGCGACGACCACCGCAGCCCGATCCCGGGTCTGTATGCCGTGGGCGAATGCTCCTGCGTGTCGGTGCACGGTGCCAACCGCCTGGGCACCAACTCGCTGCTGGACCTGGTGGTCTTCGGCCGCGCCGCGGGCAACCACATCGTCGAGTCGCTCAAGAGCGAGCCCAAGGCCCACAAGCCGCTGCCGGCCGACGCGGCCGACAAGACCCTGGCCCGCCTGGCGCGCCTGGAGTCCAGCACCTCCGGCGAGTACGCGCAGACCGTGGCGAACGACCTGCGTGCC
>NZ_BADL01000399.1 GCF_000333615.1 Ideonella sp. B508-1
TGGTGAGCGGTCCACAGACCGGCAAAACCTGCCAGCAGCGTCAGCAGCAGGGTGAGGCCGAAGGCCAGGGGCAGTTTTCGACTCAGATTCACGGATGGACTCCTCGGTCGGGGGGGCGCCGAATGAGTACATCGTCGGCGTGCGAGTAGCCACATCTTGCATGGGGTCAAAGCCGGGCAAGCGGCCGAAAAGCGCGGGCAAGGCCCAGCGTTTTCCCTTGTCGGATGCCGGCCGGTGGCGGGGCCTGCCACGGCCCCGGTCTCCTCAGGGGAGGGGAGGGCTCGCCCCCCTCGGCGGGATGTGCGCGGCCGTCGCGCAACCTAGGCTGGAGGCCTTCACAGATCAGGAGGACCGGATGGCCTTGTCCCATTCCCCCGCGCTGGGCTTGTCCCTGTCGTCGCTCGCTGCCCTGATGGCCTGGACGCCGCCCTCGGCACGGGCCGAGGTCGCACCTGCGCTCTTGCTGGCCCGGGACTGGACTGCCGGCCAGTCGCCGCAGGGCTTTCTCGTCAGCGAGAAGTTCGACGGTGTGCGGGCCCTGTGGGACGGACGGCAGCTGCGATTTAGAGGCGGTGGCCTGGTCCCTGCGCCCGCGTGGTTTCTGGCGCGGCTGCCACCGCAGGCCTTGGATGGCGAGCTGTGGCTGGGGCATGGACGCTTCGACGAGGTGTCCGGTCTGCTGCGCCGGGGCGATCCGGAGGATCCAGGCTGGCATGCCCTGCAATACCGGGTCTTCGAGCTCCCCGGGGCGCCCGGGACGTTCAGCCAGCGGGCGCGGGACATCGAGGCTCTGGTGGCCGCCGCGGCCTGGCCGCAGCTGGTCGCCGTGACCCAACGTCCCGTGGCGGACGCCTCCGAACTCCAGGGTCTGCTCGATGCCGTGGTGGCGCAAGGGGGCGAGGGCCTGGTCCTGCACCGTGCGGATGCGTCCTACCAGACCGGGCGGACCGAGGCACTCTTCAAGTTCAAGCCGGTGCAGGATGCGGAGGCCGTGGTCATCGGTCATGAGGCCGGCCACGGCAAGTACGCCGGTCTGGTGGGCGCTTTGCGGGTGCGCAACGAGGCCGGACAGGTCTTTTTGTTGGGCAGCGGTCTGAAGGATGCCCAGCGTCACCAGCCGCCCCCCTTGGGCAGCCGCGTGACCTACAGCTGGCGGGGTCTGACCGCCACCGGGCTGCCCCGCTTCGCCACCCTGCTGCGGGTGCGCGAGCCGGGTTTCTGAGCGCCGTGTCCGCCCTGGGTTATCGTGCGTCCATGAGCGATTTCAGCTTCTTCTGGCACGACTACGAGACCTTCGGTCGCGTGCCCCGCCGGGACCGGCCGTCCCAGTTCGCCGGCGTGCGCACGGATGCCGACCTGAACGAGGTCGGCGAGCCGGTCATGGTCTTTTGCCAGCCCGCGCCCGACTCTCTGCCCGACCCGGAGTCCTGCCTGCTCACCGGCATCCTGCCCCAGCAGTGCCTGGCCCAGGGGCTGCCCGAGCACCGTTTTGCCGCGACCATCGAGGCCGAATTGGCCCGGCCAGGCACCGTGGGCGTGGGCTACAACTCCATCCGCTTCGACGACGAGGTGACGCGCCACCTGTTCTGGCGCAACCTGATGGACCCGTATGCCCGCGAGTACAAGAACGACTGCGGCCGCTGGGACCTGCTGGACACGGTGCGCTGCATGTATGCGCTGCGGCCCGAGGGCATCGAATGGCCGCGCCACGAGGACGGGCGACCTTCGTTCAAGCTGGAGCACCTGAGCGCGGCCAATGGCCTGCTGCACGAGGCCGCGCACGATGCGCTGTCCGACGTGCGGGCCACGATTGCCCTGGCCCGCAAGATCCGTGAAGCCCAGCCGCGGCTGTGGGAGTTTTGCCTGAAGCTGCGAAAGAAGGACGCCGTCTGGGCCGAAATCGGCGTGGGACGGCCCTTTCTTCACATCTCGGGCATGTACGGGCCGGAGCGGGGTTGCCTGGGCGTGGTTTGGCCTCTGGCCCCGCACCCCACCAACCGCAACGAGCTGATCGTCTGGGACCTGGCCGAGGATCCAGCGGAGTTGTTCACGCTCAACGCCGAGCAGATCCGTCAGCGCCTGTACACCCGCACGGAGGACCTGCCCGAGGGCCTGGACGCGCTGCCCGATCAGACCATCCACGTCAACAAGTCGCCGGTGGTCATTCGCAACCTGAAGACGCTGTCGCCCGGCATGGCCGAGCGCTGGGGGCTGGA
>NZ_BADL01000398.1 GCF_000333615.1 Ideonella sp. B508-1
GCGGCCTTCGGCGGCTACAAGGAATCCGGCATCGGCCGCGAGACCCACAAGCAGATGCTGGACCACTACCAGCAGACCAAGAACCTGCTGGTCAGCTACAACCCGAACAAGCTGGGCTTCTTCTGACCCTTCGCGAGTTCAGGACGGGGCGGCTTCGGCCGCCCTTTTTTCTTGGGGCGACACAGGCAAGGAGACGCAGGATGGACACCTTGGAGACACCGGTGGAGCGTGTGGTGGCCTCGCCCGAGGCGCTGGCGCTGCTGGAGCGGCTGAAGGCCCGGCATGGCGAGGTGATGTTCTACCAGTCGCACGGCTGCTGTGACGGCAGCACGCCGATGTGCCTGCGGGTGGGGGAGATGACGCTGGGGCAGGCCGACGTGCGTCTGGGCAGCATCGGGGGCGTGCCGTTCTGGGTGGGCCGAACCCAGTTCGAGTACCTCGAGGGAGGCCAGGTGCTGCTGCACGCCAAGTCCGGCGCCCTGGGCACTTTCTCGCTGGAAGATGCCGAGGACATGCACTTCGTGGCCACGCAGCGGCTGTGGACCGATGCGGAATGGGCCTGGCTGCAGGCCCATCCGCTGGAGGGGGTGTGAGCGGAGCCCTCAGGCCAGCTTGAAGGTGCCGACCAGGTTCACCAGCTGGTGGGCCTGGCCACGCAGGCTTTCGGCGGCGGCGCTGGTCTGTTCCACCAGGGCGGCATTTTGCTGGGTGCCCTGATCGATGCGGCTGACCGCGTCGCCCAGTTGACCTACGCCTGCGCTTTGCTCCTGGCTGGCTCGGCTGATCTTGCGGATGATGTCCGAGACCTTGGCGATGGACTGCACGACGTCGTCCATGGTCTGGCCCGCCTCATGGACTTGCGCCGAGCCCTGCTCGACGCGCTCCACGCTGGCCTGGATGAGCTGCTTGATCTCGCGCGCGGCTTCGGCGGAGCGTCCGGCCAGGCTGCGCACCTCGCTGGCCACCACGGCGAAGCCGCGGCCTTGCTCGCCGGCCCTGGCGGCCTCCACGGCCGCATTCAGGGCCAGGATGTTGGTCTGGAAGGCGATGCCGTCGATCACGCTGATGATGTCGACGATGCGGTGCGAGGCGGCCTGGATGCCCTGCATGGTGTCCACCACACCGGCCACCACCGTGCCACCCTGCTGAGCGACCTCGCTGGCGCGGGCCGCCAGCGTGCTGGCTTCCTGGGCGCTCTGGGCGTTGTGGCGCACGGCACCGTCCAGTTCCTCCATCGAGGACGCCGTCTCCTGCAGGGAGGAGGCCTGCTGCTCCGTTCGGGTGGCCAGATCGCTGTTGCCCAGCGCGATCTGTGCGCTGGCGCTGGCCACCTGTTCGGCGTTGCCCCGCACGTCCTGCACCAGCCGGCGCAGCTGGGTCTGCATGGTGGCGAGCGCGCCCAGCAGTCGACCGGTCTCGCCCTGGCCGCGCACCTGCACGGTGTGGCTCAGGTCGCCGCGGGCCACCGCGTCGGCGGCTTCGACCGCGGTCTGCAGCGGCCCCACCACGTCGCGGCTGATCCGCATCCCGATGCCCACCCCCAGAACGGCGGCGAGCAGCATCATGCCCAGGCTCCAGGCCACCGCGCGCCGACCCTCGGCATAGGCCTGCTGCGACGCGTCGGCACTGCGTTGGGCGATGGCGCCCTTGAGTTCACGCAGCAGCTTGGCCGCTTCCCGGTCGATGCCCCGCACCGCCATGTCGCCCACCGAGGATTCCAGCCCGGCGGACTTGAACTTCTCCAGGCCGTCGCGGTAGCCGGCGGCCATCTTGTCGTGCTGAACGACAAAGGCGGCGGCGAGCTGGGCCAGCT
>NZ_BADL01000397.1 GCF_000333615.1 Ideonella sp. B508-1
CAGGCAGTCGCCCTGGGCGGCCTGACTGACCCCTTCCGACAGACGCTGTGCCTGGGTGCGCGGCGCGATGCCGGTGGCCGAGGCCGCGCGCTCGGACAGCAGCGGTTGGCGGGCGCCCTCGCGGATGGCGGCCTGGGTCGCCGCGTTGTCCAGCAGCCGCCCGCGGGATGGGGCCGGGGCCGATGGCGCGGGGGCCGCGGCTGGCGGGGCCTCTGCCGCGGGGACCGACCACTGCAGCGGCGCGGGTGGCGGCGCAGGGCGCTCCACGGCCGGCATCCCGGGGCGCGCCGGGGCCGGGGCTGCGGGCGACCGGCGGGACTCGGGCCGAGGCGATGCCGTGGCCGGCACCGGCGCCGGCAAGTTCAGCCACACCAGCGGGGCCGTGGCGGTGGGCGGCACGGCGACGTCGGTCTGGTGCAGGGCCTGCCGCCACAGGCCCAGCAAGGCCAGGTGCAGGGTCAGCACAGCCAGCCCGCCGCGGCGCCAGCCGGGTGCGGGGCGGAACTCAGCGGGGTTCGCTGCGGCCGGCATCGGCGGCGTCCGGCGCGTAGCTCAACAGGTCGCCGGGCTGGCAGTCCAGGGCCTGGCAGATGGCTTCCAGGGTGTCGAAGCGCACGCCCCGCACCTTGCCCGACTTGAGCAGCGAGATGTTCTGCTCGGTGATGCCCACCCGCTCGGCCAGTTCGCGCGAGCGCATCTTGCGCTTGGCCAGCATCACGTCCAGGTTGACGACGATGGGCATCAGACGAAGCCCTCGTTCTCGGCGGCCACCCGGGCCGCCTCCTGCATCACCCGCGCCAGCGCCAGCACCAGCAGGGCGAAGACCAGCTGCTGGTAGTCGTTGGACCCGAAGCTCAGTGCGAGCATGCGCTGGCCGGGCGGGTTGTCCCAGGTGCGGGCCACGCTGGCCGCAGCATGGATCAGCGGGCCGGCCACCCAGTCGGCCAGCAGCCAGGCCCCCAGCCGGCGCAGCGACTGCACGGCCCGGTCGGAAAAGAGGCGCCCCTGGCCGTATTCGCCGAACAGGCGCCAGAGCTGCCAGGCCATGCCCAGTGCGAACAGCAGGCCGAAGTAGGTCAGACCCAGCAGCCGCAGGCGGGCGGGAGCGGCCAGGCCGGCGTCACCCAGGCCCATTGAATCGCGGCCGTCCAGGGGAATGGCGCCTGGATGCCACCACAGCCACAGGGGCGAGAGCAGCAGCAGCGGCAGGCCGACCAGCAGCAGGCCGCGCACCAGGCGGCTCAGACCGCGCAGCCGGCCGGCCAAGGCCTGTTCGTGGGTGAGGCGGGGAA
>NZ_BADL01000396.1 GCF_000333615.1 Ideonella sp. B508-1
AGCACCGAGTCGCTGATGAATGCGGCGCACGAGCCGCGCAGCCTGACGCCCTTCGAACCGCGCGTGGCCCGCACGCTCACGGGCGAGCGATGCGTCCTGCTTTCCGAGGATGCGGGTTATGAGGACGTGATGCGCCTGGATCCCGACGGGCGGGGGGATGCGGTGATCCCCCCGCCGAGCCTGTCCGGCGAAACGGCCTAGACGGTTTGTGTCCGCGCGCTCAGTGCGATCAGCTGCGCTCGCATCGTGTCTGGCGTGCCCCGCGTTCGTTGGGGGTCTGACGCCGGCCACTGATGGCCTCCAGCCGCGACGCCAGGCGAGGTTGCGCGCCGGCGGCGGATCTAGGGGTACGTCCTAGTCACATCGTTTTTATAAAGGAATATCGTTCCTTTATATGAACAAGACGGGCGCAGATCCCACCATGAGGCCGGCTGGTCTCCAGGAGGCAGTGATGAACAGGTTTGGACGACACATGGCGATCCTGGCCGCTTGCGCGGCGGGGGCCGCGCTCTTGACCCTCGGCCTGCAGAAGGTGTCCTATGATGACGCGCTGGCTGCCCGGGTGGACCTCGCTCGCCAGGGCAGCGTCCAGGTCGCGGACTCTGGCGCCCAATGGCAGTCGGCGCCGGGCTTCGTGCCGGCCTACTACCCGACGGACGGGGTGTGGGACATGCTGAGCGTCGCGTTCAAGCACTGAGGTTCGGCGCAGGCCGCGCCGGAGGCGGCTCGCGGTTTCAGAACGGGGCGTCGAGATGCTCCACCTTTGTGGCAGCGGTCGCCTTCTGTGCGATGGCGGCGACGGCTTTTTGCAACTGTGCCAGGTTGGTACGGAACCTGTTGGCGGGACCCGAGGCGTTGATCACGCCGAGGCATTCGCCGCGATCATTGAAGATGGGCGCTGCGACTGATCCGATGCCAGGCTGGACGGTTTCGATGGCCGTGAGGATCCCGTCTGCACGCAGTTTCGTCATTTCACGCTGGATCAGCGTTCGGCTGAGGGGCGCCTGCAGATGCCCCAGCTTCTCCGCCGCCAGCAGGTAGTCATCGCGCCACGATTTGTCGACGTAGGCGAGCAGCACCCAGCCGCTCGGACTGAGGCATAGCGGGCGTCGAACGCCGGCCGGAATCTGCAGTCGCAGCGCGTGCGGGCTGTCGACGACGTCGGTGAAGATGATTTCTCCTGCCTTCCGGTGGAGTTCTCCCCACATCGAGCTTTCTCCGGTCGTATCGACGAGCTCCTGCATGAAGGGTCGAATGAGCCTGATCAGCCGCGACGCCTGCATGACTGAGGCCGACAAGCGGAACATCGCCGTCCCAAGGTTGTAGGTGCTGGCGTTGTATGTCAGGAATCCCTCAGCAACGAGGGGACGCAGCAGGTTCAGAAGGCTGCTCTTAGGCGAGTCGAGCGCAATACTGATCTCGGCCAGCGTCATGCCGTTCGGCGCCTGCGACAGCGCATCGAAGAGCGCAAGCAGCCGTGTGAGCGCGCGAGGACCGGCAGCGTACGGAGTGTCGTCCGGTCGGTCTTCACTGGCAGTCTTTGAGCGATTCATCGTTAACCCTGGGATGAGTTCGGAGACGCGGAGCGGTCTGGCTTCGAACAATCATAAGGTTGTCGTGACCCTGTCTGAATCAACCCGGGTTCCGCGGAGGCTGCTTGGTTTAAGTCAAGCCATCACGGCGCCAGTGTGCGGATGCATTCGTCGCCACAGCCCTAGGACCCTAGGAGTCAGTGTCGGCCGGTGCTGCCCTGAACCCCGCCCCACCGGCTACATGGTGGCTACACAAGCCCCAGAAGCAACAAAGCCCAACCTTGCGGGCTGGGCTGAGTGCTTGATGTCATTGGTGCCGGTGAAAGGAGTCGAACCCTCGACCTTCGCATTACGAATGCGCTGCTCTACCAACTGAGCTACACCGGCATCGCAGGCCTTGGGCAAGCCCTGGGCGGATGCGAGCCCGCGATGATAGCGGGAAATTTCGTGGGTGGGAAGGCCGTGTGGGGCCTGCGGGGCTCGGGACAATCCGGCAACAACGCCGCTGCCGGCGCACGCTGGAAGGACGACCCCCATGCCCCACACCCCGGACGCCGCATTGCCGCCAGCCCACCCCACGCCGCTGTCCCGGCCGTTGCAGGGTCTGCGGGTGCTGGAGTTCGAGGGCCTGGGCCCCGGGCCGCTGGCCGGGCGCATGCTGGCCGACCTGGGGGCCGAGGTGACGGTGTTGGTGCGCCCGGGGGGCCCGAGTGACAGCGGCGTGGCGGCCCGGCTGGGCGGTGGCAGCCAGCCGTTGCGGCGCGGCAAGCGGGTGCAGGTGCTGGACCTGAAGACCGAGGCGGGGCGGGCGGCTGCGCTGGCCGCCGTGGCGCAGTCCGAGGCCCTGATCGAGGGCTTCCGCCCCGGCGTGATGGAGCGCCTGGGCTTGGGGCCGGCCGATTGCGCGGCCTGCAATCCGGCCCTGGTCTACGGGCGCATGACGGGCTGGGGCCAGGATGGCCCTTTGGCCCAGGCGGCGGGGCACGATCTGAACTACGTGGCGCTGAGCGGCCTGATGGGCCTGGGGGCGCGGCCGGAGGCCCCGCCCCGTGTGCCGCCCACGCTGCTGGGCGATGCGGGCGGCGCGCTGGCGCTGGCCTTCGGCATCGTCAGTGCGGTGCTGGCGGCGCGGGCCACGGGGCAGGGGCGGGTGGTGGATGCGGCCATCGTGGACGCGGTGGCCATGCTGGGCGGGCTGGCGCAGTGGATCGGTGCCAGCGGCCAGCTGGGCGGGCCGGCGCCCAGTCCCTTCCACGATTCCCCCTTCTACGACAGCTACCGCTGCGCGGATGGCCGCGACATCACCGTCGGGGCGCTGGAGCCCCCCTTCTACGCCGAGCTATTGTGGCGCCTGGGGCTGGACGATGTGGACCCGGGTGCCAGTACGACACGGCGAGCTGGCCGGCCTTGAAGCAGCGGCTGACGGCCCTGTTGCCCAGCCAGCCCCGCGCGCACTGGGTGGCGCGGTTGGAGGGCACCGACGTCTGTTTCGCGCCGGTGCTCTCGCTGGACGAGGCGGCGGTGCACCCGCATCTGGCGGCCCGGGCGGTCTACCAGCGTGATGCGCAGGGCGCCTGGCAGGCGGCGCCGGCGCCGCGCTTTCTGCCGCTGGCCGCCACCCGGCCGGGCGAGGACTGAGTTTTGAAACAGGGCGCGGCCCCTGCCGCTGTTCGGTCCATGGCGGCTTCAGTCCGCTGACAAGATGCCGATACCGTGAAATATGCCCGCCGGAATGTCCGGCGGCCGAACGCCCCGCCCAGGAACCGGCCATGGCCTTGCTGACCGAACCCCTGCAGTTCCTTGTTCCCGCCGCGCACGGACTGAGCGTGCCGGTGGGTGGCTTCCTGCGCGCCTGGCAGGCGCAACGCGCGCTGTTCGACGAGCTGCTGGGCCTGCAGGCGGCGCTGGAGCAGACGGCCCAGCGCCTGGCCAACTGCCTGAGCGCCGGTGGCAAGTTGCTGTGGTGCGGGCAGGGCGGCTCGGTGGCCACGGCCCACCGCTCGGCGGCCACGCTGAGCGGCGTGCTGCGCCCCGATGGGCGTCCGCTGGCCGCGCTGGCGCTCAGCGGCATGGGCATGGACGTGCTGGCGCGCCAGGTCCAGGCCCTGGGTCGGCCGGGCGATGCGATCGTGATGCTGTCGGCGGGCCTGCCGCCGGGGCCGCTGCTGGAAGTGGCTCGCACGGCAGCCGAAGGCGCCATGCTGGTGGTAGGGCTGTTGGGTCCGGCGCCGGAGGAACTGGCGGCCGATTGCCATCTGAGCCTGCAGCTTCCGCAGGCACTGCCCGAGCGGCGGGAGGAGGCCGAGTTGTTCCTCGGCCACTGCCTGTGTGGGCTGATCCGAGAGCAACTGGCCGGCGCCTGAACGGCCACCGGCCAGCGGGCGGGGCTCAGCCGCCCTTGGCTTCCTGGTGGTAGGCGGTGACCCGCTCCACCTCGTTCTTCGAACCCAGGATCACGCTGATGCGCTGGTGCAGCTTTTCCGGCTGCACATCCAGGATGCGCTGCTGGCCGTTGGTGGCCGCGCCGCCGGCCTGCTCGATCAGGAAACTCATCGGGTTGGCTTCGTAGAGCAGGCGCAGCTTGCCGGGCTTGTCCGGCTCACGCTTGTCCCAGGGGTACATGAAGATGCCGCCGCGGGTCAGGATGCGGTGCACATCGGCCACCATGGAGGCGACCCAGCGCATGTTGAAGTCCTTGCCGCGCGGGCCTTCCTGGCCGGCCAGGCACTCGTCCACATAGCGCTTGACCGGGGCATCCCAGTGGCGCATGTTGGACATGTTGATTGCGAACTCCTTGGTGTCGGCCGGGACCTTGACGTTCTCGGCGGTCAGCACCCAGGAGCCGGTCTCGCGGTCCAGCGTGAACATGGCCACGCCGTCGCCCACGGTCAGCACCAGCATCGACTGCGGGCCGTAGATGCAGTAGCCGGCGGCGGCCTGCTGGCTGCCCGGTTGCAGGAAGTCGGCCTCGCTGACCGGCTCGATCTGGCTGGGATCGTCGTGCGGCTTCTTCAGCACCGAGAAGATGGTGCCGATCGAGACGTTCACCTCGATGTTGGACGAGCCGTCCAGGGGATCGAACAGCAGCAGGTATTCACCGGCCGGGTAGCGGTTGGGCACCGTGTGGATGGTGTCCATCTCTTCCGAGGCCATGGCCGCCAGGTGGCCGCCCCATTCGTTGGCCTCGATCAGCACCTCGTTGGAGATGATGTCCAGCTTCTTCTGGACCTCGCCCTGCACGTTCTCGGTGCCGGCCACGCCCATCACTTCACCCAGCGCGCCCTTGTTGACCGCGATGGCGATGCGCTTGCAGGCGCGGGCCACCACCTCGATCAACAGGCGCAACTGGCCCGGGATGTGGCCGTGCAGCCGCTGCTGCTCGACCAGGTATTGCGTGAGACTGACGCGTTTGCTCATGACATGTCCTCCTGATCAGTCCTGCAGCGCACGCTCGATGATCTCGCGCGTGTCGCTGGAGAGTTCGGCCTTGGCGGCCACGCGGGCGATGGCCTCGCGGGCGGCGCTGCGGTAGGGTTCGGCCAGGTTGCGCCAGCGGTCCAGCGAGCGCGCGAAGCGCGAGGCCAGCTGCGGGTTGATCGCATCCATCTCGATGACCTTGTCGGCCCACAGCACGTAGCCGGCGGCATCCGTGCGGTGGAAGGCGGCCGGGTTGGACATCGTCAGCATGAACAGCAGGGCGCGGGCGCGGTTGGGGTTGCCCAGCGTGAAGTCCGGGTGCTTGAGTAGGGCCTTGACCTGGGCGAAGACCTGACCGTTCTTCTCGGGGGCGCGGGCCTGCAGCATGAACCACTTGTCCAGCACCAGCGGCTCGTGGCGGAACAGCGCGTAGAAGCGCTCCAGCGCCGGCTGGGCCAGCTCGTGGTGGGCACCGACCAGGGCTTCCAGCGCACCCAGGCGGTCGGTCATGTTGGTGGCGTCCTTGAAGCGCTGGTAGGCCTTGCCCGGCCAGACCGGCTCGCCGCTGAGGGCCGCGGCGCGCACCAGCATGGCCAGGGCCTTGTTGGCCAGGGCGCGGCGGCCGCTCTGCTCGGCGTCGGGGCGGTAGCCGCCCTGCACCTGGTGCTCGTCCCAGGCCCAGGCCCAGTCGGCTTGCAGGGCGGTGGCCAGCTGGTCCAGCATGGCTTCGCGCACGGTGTGCAGGCGCTGCGGGTCCACGTCGCTGACCTGTTCGGCCACGTAGATTTCCGAGGGCAGGGTCAGGGCCAGGTCCTTGAAGGCCGGGTCCAGGCCGGGCTCGCGCAGCAGGCTGCGCATGGCCTCGATGAAGGGCGCGTCCAGTTGCACCGCCTCGCCGTGGCCCAGCGCCGCCTTGACGCGGTTGAGCGCCAGGCGCTGACCGGCTTCCCAGCGGTTGAAGGCGTCGCTGTCGTGGGCCAGCAGCACCAGCAGGTCGGCGTCGGTCAGGCCATCGTCCAGCACCACCGGGGCCGAGAAGTTGCGCAGCAGCGAGGGCACGACCTCGGCGGTGATGCCGGTGAAGGTGAAGCTCTGCTCGGCCTCGGTCAGCACCAGCACGCGCTCGGTGCCCTGCGGGGCGTCCTCGCCCTGCAGTTGCAGCGGCAGGGCCTGGCCTGCGCGGCTCAGCAGGCCCAGGGCCACCGGCACCAGTTGCGGCTGCTTGCCGCTCTGGCCCGGGGTGTCGGGCAGTTGCTGGCTCAGCGTCAGGGTGTAGGTGGCGGCCTCGGCGTTCCAGCTGCCGCGGGCGTTCAGGCGCGGCGTGCCGGCCTGGGCGTACCAGCGCTTGAAGCTGCCCAGGTGCTGGGCCAGGGCGCTGGCCGGGTTGGCGTCGGCCATGGCCTGGGCGAAGTCGTCGCAGGTCACGGCCTGGCCGTCATGGCGCTCGAAGTACAGCGACATGCCGGCGGCAAAGCCTGCGCGGCCCACCAGCGTGTTCATCATCCGCACCACCTCGGCGCCCTTTTCATAGACGGTGGCGGTGTAGAAGTTGTCGATGGCCTGGTAGGCGTCCGGGCGCACCGGGTGGGCCATGGGGCCGGCGTCCTCGGGGAACTGGCGCTCGCGCAGCGCGCGCACGTCGCCGATGCGGCAGACGGCGCGGGCCGAGGGGCTGCCGGCCATGTCCATGCTGAATTCCTGGTCGCGGAAGACGGTCAGGCCTTCCTTCAGGCTCAGTTGGAACCAGTCGCGGCAGGTCACGCGGTTGCCGGTCCAGTTGTGGAAGTACTCGTGGGCCACCACGCTCTCGATGCCGTCGAAATCGGCATCGGTGGCGGTGGCGGGGCTGGCCAGCACGTACTTGGTGTTGAACAGGTTCAGGCCCTTGTTCTCCATGGCGCCCATGTTGAAGTCGGACACCGCCACGATCATGAAGCGCTCCAGGTCCAGCGGCAGCTTGAAGCGGGCCTCGTCCCAGACGATGGAGGCGATCAGCGAGTTCATCGCATGCTCGGTCTTGTCCAGGTCACCGCGGGTGACGTAGACCTGCAGCAGATGCTCCTTGCCCGAGCGGGTGCGCACCCATTGCTCGCGCGCCACCAGGTCGGCCGCGACCACCGCGAACAGGTAGCTGGGCTTGGGGAAGGGGTCGTGCCACTTGGCGAAGTGCTTGCCACCGTCCAGCGTGCCCTGTTCCACCAGGTTGCCGTTGGACAGCAGCACCGGGTACTTCTTCTTGTCGCCACGCAGGGTGACCGTGTAGACGGCCATCACGTCCGGCCGGTCCAGGAAGTAGGTGATGCGGCGGAAGCCCTCGGCCTCGCACTGGGTGAACAGGCCCGAGCCCGAGGCGTACAGGCCGCTGAGCTGGGTGTTCTTCTCGGGCGAGATGGTGTTGCGGATCTCCAGCGTGAAGGCATCGGCCGCCGGGGCGTCGATGACCAGCATGCCGTCCTCGTGGCGGAACGAGACGCTCTGGCCGTCCACCAGCACGCGCAGCAGGTTCAGGTCCTCGCCGTGCAGGCGCAGGGGCTGCACCGGCAGGGCGCTGTTGCGCTCGATGGCGAGCTTGCTGGAGACGATGGTCTTGGTCGCGTCCAGGTCGAAGGTCAGGTCCGCGGTACGGATCCAGTAGGCCGGGGCGAGGTAGTCTTCCCGGCGCACCAGGGTGGTGGTGCCTTCACGCATGTGGGGTGTCCTTGGGTGGGTTGAGGTGGGCTCAGAGGCCCTGCTTCAGACTGGCGGCGATGAATGCATCGAGGTCACCGTCCAGCACCTTCTGGGTGTTGGAGATTTCCACGTTGGTCCGCAGGTCCTTGATGCGGCTCTGGTCCAGCACATAGGAGCGGATCTGGTGGCCCCAGCCGACATCGGTCTTGGTGTCTTCCAGCTTCTGCTGCTCTTCCATGCGCTTCTTCATCTCATGGTCGTACAGGCGCGAGCGCAGGCGGCGCCAGGCCACGTCGCGGTTGCTGTGCTGCGAGCGGCCGTCCTGGCACTGCACGACGATGCCGGTCGGGATGTGCGTCAGGCGCACGGCCGAGTCGGTCTTGTTGATGTGCTGGCCACCGGCGCCGCTGGCGCGGAAGGTGTCGGTGCGCACATCGGCCGGGTTGATGTCGATCTCGATCGAGTCATCGACCTCCGGGTAGACGAACAGCGAGGCGAACGAGGTGTGGCGGCCGCCGGCCGAGTCGAAGGGGCTCTTGCGCACCAGGCGGTGCACGCCGGTCTCGGTGCGCAGGTGGCCGAAGGCGTATTCGCCTTCCACCTTGATGGTGGCGCTCTTGATGCCGGCCACGTCGCCCGGCGTCTCGTCTTCCATCGTGGTCTTGAAGCCCTTGCGTTCGCAGTACTTCAGGTACTGGCGCAGCAGCATGCCGGCCCAGTCGCAGGCCTCGGTGCCACCGGCACCCGCCTGGATGTCGATGAAGCAGTTGCTCGGGTCGGCCGGGTTGCTGAACATGCGGCGGAATTCCAGCCGCTCCACGATCTCGCGCAACTTGTCCGCATCGGCCTCGATGGCCTCCAGCCCGGCCACGTCATCTTCTTCCTTGGACATCTCGAACAGCTCGGTGTTGTCCGAGAGGTTCGTGGTCAGGTGGTCGATGGTGCCGACGACTTCGTCGAGCTGCTTCTTTTCCTTGCCCAGCTCCTGCGCCCGCTTGGGGTCGTTCCAGATGTCCGGGTTCTCGAGGGTGGCGTTGACCTCGTTCAGCCGCAGTGCTTTGCGGTCGTAGTCAAAGATACCCCCGTAGGTCGAGCGTGCGCTGGGTCAGGTCGGCCAGCGTGGTGCCAATGGCATTGATGCGTTCGACGTCCATGGTGTGTGTCCTCGTTGACTTGTGTTCAAACGCTGGATTTTCGCTCAAGACGGCGGGCCCGCGACGCCCCCGGATCCCCAGGGGCATCTCCGGGGACGCCGGGCTCGTCCGCGCAGGGCGTTTGACGCGACAATGGCGGCTTTGCGGGGCCGTGCGGCCCCTGGCCAGAGGCAGCAGCAGGTGGCAGTCACAGAGCTTCGCAGTCACGCAGGCACGGCAGCGGTGTTGTCGCCGGCGGCCCAGGCCGCGGCGCTGCGCCGGGCCCAACACCGGGCGCATTGGCAGGGCGTGCGGCGTTGGACGGCGGTGTCGCTGCTGGTCTGGCTGCTGGGCAGCTTCGGCGTGCCCTTCTTCGCCCGGCAGCTGGATTTCCCCTTCGCCGGCGGGCCCTTCAGCTTCTGGTGGGGCGCCCAGGGGGCCATGCTGGTCGATCTGGCGCTGGTGGTGCTGTACGCCTGGGCCACGCACCGCATGGACCTGGCCCACGACCTGGACGAAGAGGACTGAGCGCACGGTGAGCACCCGGCTTGTTCCTCCCCGCCCCAAGGCGCTGGCCAGCATGAGCTTCCGGCGTCGCCTGCACGGCCTGTACCTGGGCTACACGGTCTGTTTCCTGCTGTTCCTGCTGGGCATGGGCATGCTGGAGCGCTGGGGCGTGCCGCACCAGTACATCGGCTTCACCTTCCTGGCCGCGCCGCTGGTCATCTACGCGGTGGTGGGGGTGCTCGGGCGCACCACCGACCCGTCCGAGTACTACGTGGCCGGCCGCCGGGTGCCTGCGCTCTACAACGGCATGGCCGTGGGGGCCGACTGGCTGAGCGCGGCCTCCTTCATCGGCCTGGCCGGCACGCTCTACCTCAGCGGCTACGGCGGCCTGGCCTTCGTGATGGGTTGGACCGGGGGCTTCGTGCTGGTGGCGCTGCTGCTGGCGCCCTATCTGCGCAAGTTCGGCCAGTTCACCATCCCCGATTTCCTGGGCACCCGCTACCAGGGCCAGCTGCCGCGCTTCATCGGTCTGGTGGCCACCATCCTGTGCTCCTTCGTCTATGTGGTGGCACAGATCTATGGCGTGGGCCTGATCACCACCCGGCTGACCAGCATCGCCTCTTTCGAGATCGGCATCTTCCTGGGCCTGGGCGGGGTGCTGGTCTGCTCCTTCCTGGGGGGCATGCGGGCCATCACCTGGACCCAGGTGGCCCAGTACATCGTGCTGATCATTGCCTATCTGGTGCCGGTGATCTGGCTGAGCATGAACCAGACCGGCGTGCCGGTGCCGCAATGGGCCTCCAGCCTCCAGCTGCCGGCCGTCAGCCAGGCCGAGGCGCGGCTGAAGGCCGATCCCGGCGAGCAGGAGGTGATCCGCCTGCTGCGCGACCAGGCCAGGGTGCTGGAATACAAGATCGCCCACGCCGAGGCGGCCCTGCAGGCCGACCGCGACAAGGCCTGGCGCGAGGTGGATGCGCTCAAGCGCGGCCATGCGCCGCAGTACGAGATCCAGTCCGCCGAGCGGACGATGGCCCGGATCCCCGCCACGCCGGCCCAGGCGGTGGCGCAGTGGCAGGCCGAGCGGCAGGACCTGCTGGCCCGCGCGCGGCCCCTGGCCGGCATGCCCGAGCACGCGGCCCAGTTCGACGGCAAGCCGGATGGCACGCCGGCTGAGCGGGCGCGCTACGACGCCTCGCGCCGCAACTTTCTGGCGCTAGTCTTCTGTCTGATGGTGGGCACGGCCGGCCTGCCCCACATCCTGATGCGCTTCTACACCACGCCCTCGGTGCGCGAGGCGCGCGAATCGGTGGGCTGGTCGCTGCTGTTCATCGTGCTGCTCTACATGACGGCGCCGGCGCTGGCGGTGCTGATCAAGTACCAGATCTTCACCCATGTGGTGGGCACCCGTTTCGACGCCCTGCCGGCCTGGATCGCCAACTGGAGCCGGGTGGATCCGAGCCTGCTGTCGGTGAGCGACATCAACCATGACGGTGTGCTGCAGCTGGGCGAGCTGCACATCGGCAGCGACATCCTGGTGCTGGCCATGCCGGAGATCGCCGGCCTGCCTTATGTGCTGACCGGCCTGGTGGCCGCGGGCGGCCTGGCGGCGGCCCTGTCCACGGCGGACGGGCTGCTGCTGACCATCTCCAACGCGCTCTCGCACGACTTCTACTACCGCATGGTCTCGCCGCGGGCCATCAGCTCGCGCCGGGTCATGCTGTCCAAGCTGCTCCTGCTGCTGGTGGCCCTGTGCGCGGCCTGGGTGGCCTCACAGAAGCCGGCCAACATCCTGTTCCTGGTGTCGGCTGCGTTCTCGCTGGCGGCGTCGGCCTTTTTCCCGGCCCTGGTGCTGGGCGTGTTCTGGAAGCGGGCCAACCGCTGGGGCGCGGTGGCCGGCATGCTCAGCGGCCTGGGCGTGACCTTCTGGTACATGGTCACCACCCATCCCTGGCTGCGCGGGCTGTTCGGCATTCAGTCGCCGGTCCACCTCTGGTGGGACATCGACCCCATCTCGGCCGGCGCCTTCGGCGTGCCGGTGGGGTTCGCGGTCATCATCGTGGTCAGCCTGCTGACCCCACCGCCGCCGGCCGAGGTGCGGGAGTTCGTCGACCGCCTGCGCTACCCGCGCTACGACTGAACTCAGGGCAGGTCCAGGAAGGCCTGCAGATGGCGGGCCAGCGCGTCGGGCTGGTCGTGATGCAGCATGTGGCCCGCGCCGGCCAGTGTGTGGCGTTCCAGCCAGCCCACCACCGCCAGCCGGGCCTCGAACTCCTCGCGCGGGAAGCGGTCGCCCCACCAGCGGCTGGTCTCCGACTCGGCCCCTTCCACCCACAGCACCGGGGCGGTGATGCGCGCCCAGCAGGCCAGCACCTCTTCCACCCGGTAGACCAGGGGGTTGATGTTCTTGTGGGCCTCGTCGGCCAGGATGTGCCACTGGCCGTCGTCCCGGGGCTCGGCCCATTGGTGGGCCAGCCACAGGGCGCGCTCGTCGGGCAGGCGCGGGTTGTTTTCCTGCAGCCTGGCCTTCACGCCGTTGACCCCGGCAAAGGCGCGCAAGGGGCGCGGGTGCCGCAGGTGGTTGAGCCAGCGCGCCATGCGGCTGGGGGCCTCCGAGGCCTCTGCCCGCGGCAGGCCAAAGCCTTCCAGGTTGACCAGGCGCCGGATGCGCGCCGGCTGGACCCCGGCGTAGTTCATCACGATGTTGCCGCCCATGCTGTGGCCCAGCAGGTCCACCGGGGTCTTGCCGTCCAGGCCCAGATCCTCGCAGCAGAGCAGGGCGTCCAGGTCGGCCAGGTAGTCGGGGAACCAGTAGGCGTCGGTCGCCGGGCCTCGGGTGCGGCCGAAGCCGCGCCAGTCCATGGCCAGGACGTAGCGGCGCTCGCCCTCGTGGTCGGCCATCGCATCCACCAGGAACTGGAAGGAGGCGCCGATGTCCATGAAGCCATGGCACAGCAGCAGCGGCGGTCGCTGGGGGGTCACCAGGCTGGGGTCACCCCATTGGCTGATGTGGTATTCCAGTCCGCGGATGTTCACCCAGCGGTGGCTGGGCTGGCGACGGGGCTGGTACGTCGGTGCTGGTTTGGGCGCGGCGGCGGCGCTGGGGTCGGCGGGCGTCATGCGGCAAATGTAGGGCCAGGGGCCCCCTGGGGACATCCCTTGGTCGATGACAGAATCGCCGCATCATGACCCAGATCCATGTTCTGCGTGCGGCCGAGCCGCGCGACGTGCCCGCCATCGTCGGCCTGATCCGCGAACTGGCGGACTTCGAGCAGCTCAGCCACTTGGTGCAGACCACGCCCGAGAAGCTCCTGCCCCACCTGTTCGGCGAGCGCCCGGTGGCCGAATGCCTGGTGGCGGAGGTGGATGGGAACGTGGTGGCTTTTGCGCTCTTCTTCACCAATTTCTCCACCTTCCTGTGCCAGCCCGGGCTGTACCTGGAAGACCTCTATGTGCAGCCGGCCCACCGCGGGCAGGGCATCGCGAAGGCGCTGTTGCAGCGCCTGGGTCAGCTGGCCGTGGAACGCGGCTGTGGCCGTTTCGAGTGGAGCGTGCTGGACTAGAGCGCCAACGCCATCGCCTTCTACCAGCGCATGGGCGCCACGGTGCTGCC
>NZ_BADL01000395.1 GCF_000333615.1 Ideonella sp. B508-1
AGCGACAAATCCGTCCAGGAGGTCGAGTCGCCGGCGTCCGGCACGCTGAAGATCCTCGCGCAGACCGGCGTGGTCTACGAAGTCGGCGCGGTGCTGGCCGAGATCGGCTGACGGCATGGCCGCGCCCTCCGACGCCGCCCCGCTGCCGCCCTGGCCGGACATCGACTTCTCCGCCTTCGGCGAGGTGGAGCGTCGACCGCTGTCGCGCGTGCAGTCCCTGACGGCCGGATTCCTGACCCGTAACTGGGTCACCATCCCGCACGTCACGCACAACGATGACGCGGACATCACGGCCCTCGAGGCCCTGCGTGCGACGATGGCCCCCAAGCCCAGCGCGCTTGCGTTCTTCGCGAAGGCGCTGGTCTCCGGCCTGAAGGCGTTCCCGCAGTTCAACGCGTCGCTGGACGCCGGTGGCCGCGAACTGGTGCTGAAGAAGTACTTCAACATCGGCATTGCGATCGACACGCCGCGCGGCCTGGTCGTCGGCGTCGTTCGCGACTGCGACAGCAAGCCGCTGGCGCAGATCGCCAGCGACATCTCGGCGCTGTCCGACAAGGCGCGGGGGCGTGGCCTGCCGATGACCGACATGGAGGGCGGCTGCATGACGATCAGCTCCCTCGGCGGGATCGGCGGCACCGGCTTCACGCCGATCGTCAACGCTCCCGAGGTGGCCATCCTCGGCATCACGCGCGCCGAGTGGAAGGCCGTGCGCGGCGCGGGCGATGCCGTCGAATGGCGCCTGAAGGCGCCGCTCTCGCTCAGCTACGACCACCGCGTCATCAATGGCGCGGACGCCGCGCGCTTCCTGCGTCATCTCGACGCGAGCCTCGCGACGCCGCAGGCATTCGTTTGACCGTTTCACGAGGACCCTTTCCGATGCATGCACTCGCCGAACGTCCGCAGCACGTCGCCCCCGATCGCGTCGTCGACTTCGACTACCTCGCCCCCGAGGGGCACGATGACGACGTGCACCGTGCGTGGAGCGCGCTCCACCGGCCCGGCCTGGCGGACATCCTCTGGACGCCGCACTACGGCGGACACTGGATCGCCACCCGCGCGGACGACATCGACCTCATGCAGCAGGACCACACGCGCTTCTCGATGTCTTCCGTCACGATCCCGCGTCAGGCCCAGACCTTCCGTGTCGTGCCGCTGGAAATGGACCCGCCGGAGCACACGCCGTTTCGGGCGCTGCTGTCGCCCAAGTTCGGGCCGCGCCCGGTGCACGACCTGGAGGGCAGTGTCCGCGAATTGGCGATCGAGCTGATCGACAAGGTGATCGCGCGCGGCGAGTGCGATTTCGTCGATGCGTTCGCCAAGCGGCTCCCCATCGTCGTGTTCCTGCGTCTGGTCAATCTGCCGCTCGAGGACAGGGATCTGCTGCTCGAGATGACCGAAGCCTCGGTTCGCGGCAATGCCGAGCGCCGCAACTGGGCGGCGCAGCAACTGCAGCAGTACATCGGCAAGTGGATCGTCGCCCGGCGCCAGCACCCGGAGTCCGACCTGATCAGCGCCATGGTCAACGCCCGGGTCGCCGGCCGCGAGTACACGCCGGAAGAGACCTTCGGGATGATGATCAACGTGATCTTCGGCGGCCTGGACACGGTTGCGGCGAGCATGGGCTTCGCCGCCCGCTACCTGGCGCAGACGCCGGCGCTGCGGCGCACGCTGGCGGCGGATCCGACGCTGATCCCCGGTGCCATTGAGGAGTTCCTGCGCCGCTTCGGGGTGCCCAACACCGCGCGCGTCATCACGCATGACTTCGAGTACAAGGGTGTGTCCTTCAAGGCGGGTGAGCAGATCATTCTTTCCAAGACCCTGCACGGACTGGACGAGCGGCGCTATCCCGAGCCGCTGACCGTGGACCTGGGCCGGCCATCTTCGCGCCATGCCGCCTTCGGCGACGGCCCGCATCGATGCCCGGGTGCCGGCCTGGCGCGCATGGAGCTGCGGGTCTTCCTCGAGGAGTGGCTGAGGCGCATCCCCGAGTTCGAGATCACGCCCGGAAAGCGCGCGGTCACGAGTTCGGGCCAGGTCAACGGCATCCTCGCTCTTCCGCTGAGCTGGAGCGTCGCCTGATCGCAGGGCGGATCGCCTCGGGGCTCCTGCATGGCGTGGCTCGTCGCCCGCGGGGAGCTCTCCCCGATGCGCTGAAGCGCTGAATCGCACGCGAGCCTGTCGCGTCCGCCCGCCATTCGTGGCCTGCGCCAGGGATGCTGCGAGGGGCCAGGCCCTCTTGAATTTGCGCATGGTTCCAATATAGGAACGCTGAATGTCCCGCTTCACCGTCGCGCGTCGCGCCTCCACCACGCTGATCGTCCGCGACGGGCCCTCCGGCCTCGAGCTGCTGATGGTCCGGCGCTCGCTGTCGGCCAGCTTCATGCCGGGCTCCTACGTGTTTCCGGGCGGCGCGCTGGACGATGCGGACTGTTCAGCGGCCGCGCATGCGCGCTGTACCGAGGGGGCGGCATCGCTGGCCTTGCGGGTGCGGACACCAGGCCTGGCCGCGGAGACCGTCATGGGCCATGCCGTCGCGGCCTTGCGGGAGTGCTTCGAGGAGTGCGGTCTCTGGCTGGGTGCGCCGCCCGGGACGAATGCCGGCACGCTGGCCGAGGCGCGCCGTCGCATGCTGGCCGGGAAGATCGGTTTCG
>NZ_BADL01000394.1 GCF_000333615.1 Ideonella sp. B508-1
GCGGCAGCTGCGCGGCGAGAACCGTGTGGCCGTCGCCTATTTCGGCGACGGCGCATCCAACATCGGTGCCTTTCACGAGGCGATGAACATGGCCGCGGTCTGGAAGCTGCCGGTGCTGTTCGTGTGTCAGAACAACGGCTACGGCGAACACACCCGCTACGAGTTGTCTACCTCGGCCAAGCAGATCTCGGACCGCGCACAGGGCTACCAGATGCCGGGCGTCACGGTCGACGGCAACGATCCGCTCGCCGTTTACGCGGTGGCCCGCAAGGCGGTTGCTCGCGCGCGTGCCGGCGAGGGCCCGACCCTCATCGAAGCCAAGACCTTTCGTTTCCACGGGCACGTCTTCGGCGACGCCGACGCCTACATGGCGCCCGGGGAGAAGGCTGCCGCGATGGCGCGCGATCCGGTGCCCTTGTTCCGCAGCTGGCTGATCGAAGGGGGCGTTGCCGAGGGCGAGCTGGCAGACATCGAGTCCACGATCGACCGCGAGATCGAGGAGGCGGTGAAGTTCGCGCTCGAGAGCCCGGTGCCCGACCTGTCCGAACTCCATACGGATGTTCTTGCCGCGGAGGTGCAGTAAATGAGCACGACGACCAATGTGCTTCAGAACGTCAAGCCGATGAACACCATCCAGGCGGTCAACCTCGCGCTGGCCGACGCGATGACGCAGGACCCGAACGTCTTCCTGCTCGGCGAGGACATCGCCGACGGCCAGGAGGGCGGCATCGTCGGCGTGACCAAGGGGCTGTCCAGCAAGTTCGGCACGGAGCGCGTGCGTTCGACGCCGATCTCGGAGCAGGCCATCATCGGCGCGGCGATCGGTGCCGCCATCGTGGGCATGCGTCCGGTCGCCGAGATCATGCTGATGAACTTCACGACCGTGGCGATGGACATGATCGTCAACCACGCCGCGAAGCTGCGCTACATGTCGGGCGGGCAGACGCATGTGCCGCTGACCATCCGGACCATGACCGGCGCCGGCTTCGGCACGGGCGGCCAGCACGCCGACTACCTCGAGGCTTGGTTCGCCCACACGCCCGGCATCAAGGTGGTGGCGCCTTCGTCGCCGGCCGACGCCTACGGCCTGATGCTGTCCTGCATTTTCGACGACGACCCATGCCTGTTCATCGAGAACATGCCGAGCTACTGGAACCCCGGCGCGCCGCCGGTGCTGGGGCAGCGCATTCCGCTGGGCCGGGCCAACATCCTGCGAGCCGGTGCCGACGTGACGCTGATCAGCTACAGCCGGACCGTGCAGGACTGTGTGGCGGTCGCCGAGAAGGTCGCCCAGGAGGGCATCCAGGTCGAAGTGATCGACCTGCGCACCATCTCGCCGCTCGACGAAGCCACGATCCTCGCCTCGGTCTCGAAGACCGGCCGCGCGGTGATCGTGCATGAAGCCGTCCGCAAGTTCGGCGTCGGCGCCGAGATCGCATCGCTGCTCAACGAGCAGCTGTTCGGCCGGCTCAGGCGCC
>NZ_BADL01000393.1 GCF_000333615.1 Ideonella sp. B508-1
GGTCTCCATCGTCTCCACCGGCCGGTCGCGGGTCGCGGACAGGCGCGTGTCGGCCGCGTTGTTGTGCAGGATGTCGAGGCCGCCCAGCTGCGCCGCGGCGCCGTCCACCATCGCGGCGACCGCCGCCTCGTCGCCCAGGTCGACCTGCAGCGCGATCGCGCGGCCGCCTTCGGCCCCGATCAGCGCCGCCTGGCGCTGCGCGGACGCGAGGTCGATGTCGGCCACGGCCACGGCGGCGCCTTCGCGCGCCAAGGCCAGCGCGCAGGCCGCGCCGATGCCGCTGCCCGCCCCGGTCACCAGGGCACGTTTGCCGCGCAGGCGGCCGGTCGTCGAGATCGTCATGCTGCCCCCGTTCAGAGCGCGGTGAAGAGCCCGCCGTCGACCGGCAGGTTCTGGCCGCTGACATAACCCATCAGATCGCTGGCAAGCGCCACGACCGCGCGACCGATGTCCTCGCGCGGCTCGCCCATGCGGCCCAGCGGGAACATGCTCAGGTAGGCCTGGTGGACGGCCGGGTTCTGCGCGAAGAACACCCGGGTCGGCTCGGTGGCCGCCGAGGGCTGGATCGCGTTGACGGTGATGCCGTGCCCGCCCCACTCGCGCGCCAGCGACTTCACGAAGCCGCGGTCACCGCCCTTGAGCGCGCTGTAGACCGGATTCATCGCCGCGCCATGCAGGCCGAAGGCCGAGCCCAGCACGATGAAGCGGCCGCGCCCGCTGGCCTTCAAGTGCGTGAATGCCGCCTGGGCGCAGTGGAAGGAGCCATCCCAGGCCACGCGCGCCTGCCGCATCCAGTCTTCTTCGGTGACGTCTTCCAAGGCGATCGGCAACGCGGAATCGCCGCCCGCGTTGGCGTTCTGCACCAGGATGTCGAGCCCGCCCCAGCGGTCGACGGTCGCCTCGACCGCACGGGAGACGGCGGCGAAGTCGCTCACATCGACCTCAAGCGCCCAGGCACTGCCGCCTTCGCCGGCGATGAGCCGGGCCGTCTCGTCGCAGGTGTCGCGACGGCGCCCGGTGACCGCCACGTGCGCGCCGGCGCCCGCCAGCGCCTGCGCGATGCCGCGCCCGATGCCGGCGCCCGCGCCGGTGACGAAGGCGACACGCCCGGCCAGCAGCCGGGATTCAGGGAGCTTCGACAGGGTTTCGCTCATGGCACCATCCAATCGCCGCCGTCCAGGTTGAGGCTCGCGCCCGTGACACCGCGCGCCGCGTCGCCGGCCAGCCAGGCGACGGCATCGGCCACGGCGCCGTCCGGCTCGGGGGCCACGCCGAGTGCCGGCGGCGGATCCCCGAGCTCGGGCGACAAGGGAAAGGCCGCCTGCGCCAGCGCAGGCGCATAGTGACTGCCCGCCACGCCGACCCAGTTCAGGCGAATCCCCAGGCAGCCCCATTGCCGCGCAGCGGACTTCACCAACGAGCGCTGGCCTTCGGCGAGGGTCATCAGCGGCACCTGGCCCGACGCGCCGACCAGCGATTCGGACGGCCCGATCAGCACGACGCTGCCGCCGCGCTCGCGCAGCGCCGCATGGGCGGCCTGCAGGCAGAACAGGCTACCCACATGCTTTGATGCAATGCGGCCCGCCAGTCGTCAGCCGACAGCTCGTCAAGAGGGCGGGAGGACAGCGCCGCCGGCATCGCGCAGGCGTGCACGACGACATCGACGCCGCCGAGCTCCCGCCGCGCCGCGTCAATGCCCTGCCCCGCAATGGCCCTGGACTCGAAAGGCAAGCGGTCTCCACCACGCGCGCGCCATGCCGTTGAAGCCCCGTCGCCGCGCGCGACCGAGTGCCATGCCCGGCGTCGTGACGATGACACGCCGATCGACCAGCCATCCCGGCACCGCCACTCCATTCGCTTGATTGCCCACTTGCCTCGCTCCTAGAGAGAACCCGCCGCCGGCTGCGGGAGCACGGCCCATCGTCCGTTGATCTTGTATGAGTCCAATATATGAACGCTGTTCGGCAATATAAATCAAGATCAGCCGAATGACAACCGTGGGCACTCAGGCCCTCGAGCCCGCCGCCTGCGCCGAAATCCCACCAACGACATGCAGCACCAGTTGCTCGCGCAACTGCTCCCAGGGCACGGGCAGTTCGGTCATGCCCGCCAGGTGGCGCGTGACGCCGACGTCGAGCAAGGCGTGGCCGATGAGCGTGTGCAGGAAGTGCAAGGCCCAGCCGACGACGTACTCCGGCGCGTCGGGCTGGGCGGCCGCGAGCGCGGCATGGAACTGCCTGGCCGTCGATGCGTAGCGGGCGCGCCAGGGCGCGAGCAGCGCGGCTTGGTCGTGCAGCAGCGCGAAGCCCGAGAGCAGGCGCAGGTAATTGCGCCAGCCGAGGTCACCCGACGCCAGCTTGCTCAGGGCCGGCCCGATCATCGCTTCGACGACCGCGCGCAGACCGGGCGGGCGATCCGGTCCGGCTTCCTGGCGAGCGAGCGCGAGCGAGGCGTCCAACATCTCGCAGATGGCATCGGCACGACGGAGCACCACCTGCCGGAACAGCTCATCCTTGGAGCCGAAGTAGTAGCGCGCCAGGCTCAGCTCCACGCGCGCCGACTGGGTGATGCCGCGAATCGTCGCGGCGAAGTAGCCCCGGTGCGCAAAGACGTCCTCCGCCGCATCGAGGATGCGTTCGCGTGTCGAACGGGCGTCGTCCGGCGCAGCGTCGCGCACGTCCGGGCCGGACGGTTCCTGGAAAGACGTCATGGATGGATGTTGGCGAGCTGCGGCATGCGAATCGACTGGTGCTTGCACGGATGTGCAATCGTTCTACATATCGCATAGTATTCGGTTTTCGGAATCTCATTCGGGCCCATCGACCCGCCTGATCAACCCGACCGACCCCAGGAGACGAGCTTGACGACTTCCCCCCCCCTCGAGGCCAATGCGCCTGTGCAACGCGCGATCGACGAGGTCATTGCCTCGGGCCGGGAGATCGGCCTGCAGGTGGCCGCCTATCACCGGGGACGCCTGGTGGTCGACGCCTGGGGCGGCGTGGCCGATCCGGCCACCGGCCGCCTCGTGGACGGCGACACGCTGTTCAACGTCTACTCGGTCACGAAGGCCGTCGCGGCCACGGCACTTCACCTGCAGGCCGAGCGCGGCTTGATCGACTACGACACGCCGGTCGCGCGCTACTGGCCCGAGTACGGCGTCCGCGGCAAGGCCGGCACGACCGTGCGCGACGTTCTCACGCATCGCGCCTGCGTGCCGCAGATGCCCGAGGGCGTGACGCCCGAGCGCATGTGCGACTGGGACTGGATGACGCGCGCCATCGCCGAACTCGCCCCCCTGGCCGAGCCCGGCACCAAGACGCTGTACCTGTCGATGACCTTCGGCTGGATCGTCGGCGAACTGGTGCGCCGCACCGACCCGACGCACCGCTCGCTGGGCCGCTTCGTCCGTGAGGAGATCGCCGGCCCCCTGCGCGCACCGGACCTGTGGATCGGCGTTCCCGACGCCGAATTCCCGCGCATCGCCCGCCAGGTCGACGCGATGGTGCCGGTTCCGCCCGAGCACCTGCCGCCCCTGTTCCTCGCCTCGATGCCGGCGGCCGTCGCGCTGGTCCCGCCGGTGTTCGAGCGCCCCGACGTGCGTCGCGCGGAAGTGGCCGGCGTCGGCGGCATCTTCACCGCGCGCAGCGAAGCGCGCTTCTGGGCGATGCTGGCCGGGGGCGGCGAACTCGACGGCGTTCGACTGCTGTCGCCGCAGCGCGTCGCCACGCTCAACACGCCGCGGGCCCGCAGCGAGGAGCCCGATCAGGTGATGTTCGGCTTCCCGATCCCGATCACCATCGGCGGCTTCTGGTTCGGCGGCGAACACCCGCCTGTCTGTTCCGCGCGCAGCCCGCGCGCCCTGTGCCACCCGGGCCAGGGTGGCTCGATCGGCTGGGCCGACCCCGACCGGCAGCTCGCCGTGGCCATCTGCCACAACCGCCTGTTCAACCCCGGCACGCGCGAGGAGGACGCCATCCTGACGATCGCCGACGCCGTGCACGCCGCGCTCGGCCTCTGAGCCGCTGAAGGAGACGCCGCCATGAGCACCATCGCCCGCATCCAGGACTTCGACGATCCCGCCTACGACCCGTTCGTCTCCGACGACGACGCCTTCGGCACCTGCGACGACCCGTATCCCCAACTCGCGCGCTGGCGCGAACAGGCCGATGTCCACGCATTCGACTACCGCGTCGCCATGGGGCTCTATCCCGACGTGACGATGCGCGACCTGCCCTCGTTCCTGGTCACCGGCTATGACGCGGTCGAGAAGATCTTCCTCGACCCGCAGACCTACTCCAACAAGGTCTATGCCCGAAACCTGGGCATCTCCTTCGGCCACAGCGTCAGCACGATGGACGCCCCCGAGCACACCCGGTTCCGCAAGATCTTCCAGAAGGCCTTTCTGCCCAACACCGTGGCGAAATGGGGCGACACCCTGGTCGATCCGGTCGTCGAATCCCTGATGGACCGGTTCACCAGCCGCGGCAAGGCGGACCTGGTGCAGGAGTTCACGCACCACTACCCGTTCCACATCATCTATCGTCAGCTGGCCTTGCCGCCCGAGGACGTCAAGGTCTTCCATAAGCTGGCGATCGCCCAGACCGTGGTGTCCTACGACGTCGCCCACGGCACCGAGGCATCGCGCAAGCTGGGCGTGTACTTCAAGGCCCTGCTGGACGAGCGGCGCGCCAATCCCGGCGACGACCTGGTGAGCCTGCTCGCCCAGGCTGAGGTCGACGGGGACGTGCTGCCGGAAGAGATCCTGGTCTCCTTCCTGCGCCAGTTGGTCAATGCGGGCGGCGACACCACCTACCGCGCCACCAGCATCCTGCTGACCGGCCTGCTCACCAACCCGGACCAGCTCGCTGCGGTGCGGGAGGACCGTTCGCTGGTGCCGCAGGCGATCGAGGAGGCGCTGCGCTGGGATGGCCCCGTGCTGATCGCGACGCGCACGCCGACCGTGGACGTGGAACTCGCCGGCGTCCGGATTCCCGCGGGCGCCTGCCTCTCGGTGGCCTCGGGCTCTGCCAACAGGGACCCGTCACGCTTCGTTGACCCGGACCGCTTCGACATCTTCCGCGAGCGCAAGCACCGCCACTTCTCGTTCGCCTTCGGCCCGCACGTGTGCATCGGCCAGCATCTGGCGCGCGTCGAGATGACCCGCGCGCTCAACGCGATCCTCGACCGCCTGCCCAACCTGCGCCTGGACCCCGACATGCCGCCGCCGCGGGTGCAGGGCACGATGATGCGCGTGCCCAAGCACATCCACGTGGTGTTCGACTGACGCCCCTCGGGAGAAGCCTCTTGAGCGATTTCGACTACATCATCGTCGGCGCGGGTTCGGCCGGCTGCGTTCTGGCTAACCGGCTCTCGACGAATCCGGCCTTGCGCGTGCTCCTCGTGGAGGCGGGGCCGGCCGACACCTCGCCGCTGATCCGCATGCCCAAGGGCTTCGGCAAGCTGCTGGCCGACCCGAAGCATGCGCACTTCTATCCGGTCAAGCAGCACGATGGCAATGGTCATCGGCAGGAGATCTGGGCGCGCGGCAAGATGCTGGGCGGCTCGAGCTCGATCAACGGCATGGTCTACATGCGGGGCCATCCGGCCGACTACGACGACTGGGAGAGGGAACACGGCGCGGCGGGCTGGGGCTGGTCGACGATGGCCGGCTGCTTCCGCCGCATCGAGGACCATGCGCTGGGGGCCGACGAGCTGCGAGGCGCAGGCGGCCCGCTGAAGGTGTCGCCGCATGCGGAGCGTAGCGTCTTGGGCGATGCGCTGATCGCGGCAGCCGGATCCTTGGGCCTGCGCGAGCTGCGCGACATCAATCGCGTCGACCACGAGGGCGTGGCCTACCTGACCTACACGATACGAGGCGGCGTCCGCCAGAGTGCGGCCAGCGCGTTCCTCGCACCGGTGCGCGGTCGCGCCAACCTGAGCGTGCTCACGGATGCCCGCGTCGCCCGCATCCTGTTCGACGGCGCCCGTGCCAGCGGTGTCGCGCTGCGCCAGGCCGACGGCAGCGCCGCGCAGATGAACGCGCGCCGCGAGGTCATCGTCTGCGCCGGCGCGCTGGAATCGCCCAAGCTGCTGCAGTTGTCGGGCATCGGCGACGGTGCGCACCTGCAGTCGCTCGGCATCCCGGTGCGGGCGCACCGCCCCGCTGTAGGCGCCAACCTGCGCGAGCACCTGCTCTACATGGCGCAGTGGCGGCTGAAGGACGCCGCGCTGTCTGAGAACCGCGAGTACGCCGGCTGGCGACTGGGGCTCAACGTGCTGCGCTACGCGCTCGGCAAGGGCGGCAAGCTCGGCATCGGCAGCTATCCGGTCGGCGGCTTCTTCGGCACGCGGCCGGACCTGGACCGGCCCGACGCCCAGCTCATGCTGTCGCCGCTGTCGCTGGACTTCAGCGCCGGCATGACCCGCATGGAGCCGTTTCCCGGCTTCCAGATGTTCAGCTACGGTCTGCGTCCGCGCAGCCAGGGCTCGCTGCGCATCGTCTCCCCCGATGCCGATGTGCCGCCCGAGATCGACCCGAACTACCTCGCCGACCCCGTGGACCAGGATGTCGCGGTGCGCTCGCTGCGCTTCATGCGCCGGCTCGCCGCAGCGCCGTCCCTGTCGGCGCTGATCGCGGAGGAGACCCGTCCCGGGCTGCGCGAGCAGAGCGATGCCGAGCTGCTGGATGCCTTCCGTCAGGGCGGCCAGAGCGGATACCACACCTGCGGCACCTGCCGCATGGGTGGCGACGCCGACAGCGTGGTCGACCCGCAGCTGCGCGTGCGGGGCGTGCAGGGCCTGCGCGTGATGGACCTGTCCGTCACGCCCACCATGATTTCCGGCAACACCAACGGTCCGATGATGGCCATGGCCTGGCACGCAGCCGACCTCATCCTTCGCGACGCCGACCGACCGCCCGAGCCCGCAACCATCCTCATCAACGACAAGGAGACGACATGACAATTCGATATGACGGCCGCGTCGCGGTCGTGACCGGCGGCGGTAACGGCCTGGGCCGGGACTACTGCCTTCACCTCGCACAACGCGGCGCCAAGGTGGTGGTGAACGACCTGGGCGGCAGCGGTGCGGGCCAGGGCGCCTCGCACGCGGCGGCGGACAAGGTGGTGGACGAGATCCGCGCCGCGGGCGGCGAGGCCGTGGCCAGCCACGACTCGGTCGCCACGCGTGAAGGCGGCGCCGCGGTGATCGAGGCCGCGGTGAAGTCCTTCGGACGCGTGGACATCGTCATCAACAACGCCGGCTTCCTGCGCAACAACCGCTTCGAGGACCTCACCGACGAGCAGATCGACGCGGTGCTCGGCGTCCACCTGAAGGGCGCCTTCTACGTGACTCAACCGGCCTACCGGGTGATGAAGGACCAGGGCTACGGCCGCATCCTGTTCACCGCGTCGGCCTCCGGCCTGTTCGGTCACCCCTGGCAGGCCAACTACGCCGCCGCCAAGGCCGGCCTGCTGGGCCTGATGCACGTCGTCTCGCTCGAAGGCGAGCGCCACGGCATCCTGGCCAACGCGCTGTTGCCCACCGCTCACACGCGGCTGGCGGCCGAGATGCACGAAGGCTGGATGGAAGCGACCAACGTGTCGAAGTTCCTCGGCGAGATCGACTTCGCCACCCTGGCGCCGAACATGGGCGTCGAGCACAACACGCCGCTGGCGCTGTACCTGGTCAGCGAGCGCTGCCGGTCCACCCACGCCGCCTATTCCGCGGTCGCGGGCCGCTATGCGCACGTCTTCATCGGCTCGGCCGACGGCTGGTCGAACGGCGTCGGTCGCCTGGCCACGCCGGAAGAGGTGGAGGCCCACTGGGGCGAGATCACCGACCGCGGCCGCTACCACCTGCCGCACAGCGTCTACGAGGAATTCCTGCCGGCGACGGAGCGCGTCAAGGCGGGCAGCCGCTGAGGGCGCACGCCCGTCGACCCGGCCCGCCGCGCAAGGCGGCGGCCCCCGGGCCTACATGCCGGCGTAGTTCGGACCGCCGCCGCCTTCCGGCGTGACCCAGACGATGTTCTGAGTCGGGTCCTTGATGTCGCAGGTCTTGCAGTGCAGACAGTTCTGCGCGTTGATCTGCAGCCGGTCGGTGTTGTCCTCGTTCTTCACGAACTCGTAGACGCCGGCCGGGCAGTAGCGGCCTTCCGGGCCCGCGTACCTGGCGAGGTTGACCCGTACCGGCACCGAGTCGTCCTTCAGCGTCAGGTGGACCGGCTGGTCCTCGGCGTGGTTGGTGTTGCTGACGAACACCGAGCTCAGGCGATCGAAGCTCAGCGTGTTGTCCGGCTTCGGGTACGCGATCCGCGGGCACTGGTCAGCGGGCAGCAAGGCCTCGTGGTCCGGCTTCGCGTTGTGCAGCGTCCACGGCGGGATCACGCCCAGCTTGGGCATCAGCCATTGCTCGATGCCGGTCATCAGCTCGCCGATCAGCTTGCCCTTCTTGAACCAGTGCTTGAAGTTCCTGGCGCGCCGCAGCTCGCGGTGCAGCCAGCTTTTCTCGAACGCGGCGGGATAGGCCGACAGCTCGTCGGACTGGCGGCCGGCCTGGAGCGCGGCGAACGCGGCTTCGGCGGCCAGCATGCCGGTCTTGATCGCGGCGTGGCTGCCTTTGATGCGAGACGCGTTGAGCGTGCCCGCGTCGCAGCCCACCAGCGCGCCGCCCGGGAACACCAGCTTGGGCAGGCACTGCAGGCCGCCGTTGTTGATGGCGCGGGCGCCGTAGGACAGGCGCCGGCCGCCCTCGATGTGCCGGCGGATCGCCGGGTGCGTCTTCCAGCGCTGCATCTCCTCAAACGGGCTCATCCACGGGTTCTTGTAGTCAAGGCCGATGACGAAGCCGAGCGTGACCTTGTTGCCCTCGAGGTGGTAGAGGAAACCGCCGCCAAAGGTGTCGTCCGCCATCGGCCAGCCGCCGGTGTGCACCACGTGGCCCGGCCGGGCCTTGTCGGCCGGGACTTCCCACAGTTCCTTGAGGCCGATGGCCCAGCTCTGGGGGTCGCGGCCGTCCTGCAGCCTGAACTTCGCCAGCAGCTGCTTGCCGAGATGGCCGCGCGCGCCTTCCGCGAAGATCGTGTACTTGCCGTGCAGCGCCATGCCCAGCTGGAAGCCGTCGTGCGGCTGGCCGTCGCGGCCCACGCCGACATTGCCGGTGGCCACGCCCTTGACCGCCCCCTGGTCGTCGTAGAGCACTTCCGCGGCGGCGAAGCCGGGAAAGATCTCGACGCCCAGCGCCTCGGCCTGCGTCGCCAGCCACTGGACGACCTTGCCCAGGCTGACGACGTAGTTGCCCTTGTTGTGGAAGGGCAAGGGCATCAGCCACTCGGGCACGCTCCTTGATCCCGATTCGGACAGGAACAGGAACTCGTCGCCGGTGACGGGCTGCAGCAAGGGCGCGCCATCGTTCTTCCAGCTCGGCAGCAGCTCGGTGATCGCGACCGGGTCCATCACCGCGCCGGAAAGAATGTGCGCGCCCGGCTCCGATCCCTTCTCGAGGACGACGACCGAGATGTCCTTGCCGGCGTCCGCGGCCAGTTGCTTCAGCCGGATGGCCGTGGACAGGCCCGCCGGGCCGGCGCCGACGATCACGACGTCGTATTCCATGGCCTCGCGCGGGCCGTACTGTTCGATCAATTCCTGCCGGGTCATCCGTTCCATTCCTTGTCGCGACCCAGGCCGCATCAGCATTCGGCCCGTCCTTCTCGCAGACCGCGTTCCATCACCTCGGGCGCGCTGCACGCTCCCGTAGCAAACTCAGGGGGAGAGCGTCAGGCCATCAGTCGGCCTGAGCCAGCCTGGCCAGGCGATCCGTGATCAAGCCGCGGGCCTCGCCCATCAACCGTTCGACGAACTCTGCGCAGGTCGGCAGGTCGTCGATCAGGCCGACGCACTGTCCGACCGGCAGCGCCGAATCCTCTGCATCGCCGGTCTCCATGGCACGCATCCAGCGCGGCGCGCCGATCAGCGGCATCAGGTCGTGGTGCGTCGTGGCCGGCTGGGATTCGAGCACGAGCGCCTCGGCGACCCGGGCATTCTTCATCACGCGGATGCTGTCACCGAAGCGGCGGCCCACCAGCGTCGTGTCCGTCTCGCTTGCGGCGAGCATGCGCTCTTTCAGCGCCGGGTGCAGGGGCGATTCCTGCGTCAGCATGAAGCGCGTGCCCATGCAGACGGCGTCGGCGCCCAGCGCCAGCGCGGCGACCAGGCCACGGGCATCGGCGAAGCCGCCAGCGGCGAGGACCGGAACTTTCAACGCGCGGGTGGCCGCGGGAATCAGCACCAGGCCGGGCACGTCGTCCTGACCGGGATGGCCGGCACACTCGAAGCCATCGATGATCACCGCGTCGACGCCCAGCGATTCGGCCTTGAGCGCATGACGCACGCTCGTGGCCTTGTGGATGACCTTCACCCCGGCGCCCTGCAGCGCCTCAAGGTAGGGCGCCGGGCTGGAGCCGGAGGTCTCGACCGCCTGGACGCGCTCTTCGCAGACAACGCGAACATAGCCGGGAACGTCGATCCCGGCGTTCGCCGCCAGCAGCGTGAGGTTGACACCGAAGGGCTTGCCGGTCAGCCGGCGCGTGCGCCGGATCTCCTCGCGGAGCGCCTCGGCATCGGGCAGCGTGTGCGCCGACAGCAGGCCGAAGCCACCAGCCTGCGACACCGCGGCGACGAGTTCGGCGCGCGACAGCCAGCGCATGCCGCTCTGCACGATCGGATAGCGGATGCCGAGCAACTCGGTGACGCGGGTCTTCATCGTTCGTCCGTGCGGCTCAGGCCACGCGGGCCAGGAAGCGGCGGCCGTTGTCGTGCATCACCCCGCGCGTCTGCTCCGCCGTCAACTTCTTGCACGCCTCGTCGGCGAACTCCCGCGGCGTCGGCACCCCTTCGGCGTGCGGATAGTCCGACCCCATCACCGCCCACTCGTGCGCGCCCACCTGATCGATCACCGTCTTCAGGTCGTCCTCCGGATAGGCCACCACGCTGATGTGCCGCTTGAATATGTTGCTCGGCCGCTCCTTCAGCTGCCCCCCGGGCCAGTACCCGTTCTTCGCCATCCCCCGGCACTTGTCCATCTTGATCAGCGTGCTGGGCACCCACTCGCACCCGTTCTCCGCCGACATCACCCTCAGGTTCGGAAACCTCGCGAAGAAGTTCCAGAAAATCAGCGACGAGACTGTCTCCACCACCGGCCGCTCGCTGTAGCCATGCATCCAGATGAACGCCGTCTGCCTCTGGCGCGACTGCTGCACCGGCTCGCCCCAGACCGCCATGTGGTCCTTCATGTAGATCGCCTCGCTCACGTGGTACACCACGCGGCAGTGCGCCTCGTTCAGAATCGACCAGAACCGGTCAAAGTCCGGGTGCGCCGGCGGCTTCCCGTTGGACGGGCCCATCGGCATCAGGAACAGCCGCGCACCCTTCTTGATCGCCCACTCGGCCTCGATGCACGCCGCCTCCAGGTTGTCCAGCGAGACCAGCGGCGCCGAGTAGATGCGGTCCTGGAAGTTGAACTCCCACTCGTCGTACATCCACTGGTTGTACGCGTGCATCACCGCCGCCGCGGCCTGCGGCTCGTCCAGGTAGCTGATCGTGGCCACCATGTTGCCGCAGTACAGCAGGCAGCCTTCCACCCCGAACTCGTCCATCTTCTTCAGCCGCGGCTCGCGCGCGTACATGTCGGGCGTCATCGGCACCCGCATGTCCACGTTCTCCTTGCCTTCCTTCTGCGCCCGCAGCCATTCGTGCAGCTTTCCCGGCGGTGGCACACGGCCGTCCTCCGCGAAGTATCCCGCGCTCACTTCGATCTTGCGCTGGCCGACATACAGCGCGTACTCGCCGTCCGCGCCCACCTTCCATTCATAGCTCCAGTCCTTCTTGAACTTCTCGGGCAGGTACCGGCTGAAGGCGTCCGGCGTCTCGTACAGGTGCGTGTCTCCATCGAAGATCGAACCGGTGTAGACAGCCTGGGCTTCCCCAGCCGGGGCCGTCGTGTCGTATGTGCTCATGCAGTTCTCCTGACAGGATGAAAAGGGGGCAGGTCGCTTCAGACTTGGGACTTCGGAAGGCGGACCACCAGACCGTCGCACTGCTCAGTCAGGCGGATCTGGCAGCAAAGGCGGCTGTTGTCCTGCGGATCAAGCGCGCAATCGAGCATGTCGCGTTCGCTGCTCTCCGCGGCCGGCAGGCGAGTGACCCAGGCCTCGTCCACATAGCAATGGCAGGTGGCGCAACTGCACGCGCCGCCGCAGTCGGCGAGGATGCCCGGCACCATGGCGTCAACCGCCGCCTGCATCAGCGACGTGCCGACCGGTGATTCGAGATGGTGCTCCTTGCCCCCGAACTCGATGATTGTGACTTTCGGCACATTGGTCTCCAGTGTTGTGATGAAGGAATCTGCGGCACCAGGGATCAGGCGGCGGGCAGCAGCGTTTTCAGCGGGACCTTGTCGTCCGCCAGCGCGGCCGCATCGACCGCAACGCGCTCGGCAACGAGGCGCTTGGCCAGCATGAACTCGGGGGCGCGATTAACCGTATCGACGGCCAGCACGCGGTTTCCCTGCAGGTAGAAGGCGCTGAAGGACTGCTGCTGCGGATCGCCGCGCAGCACGAACCGGTCGTGGCCCTGCGACAGCCCCACCATCTTGAGCTTCAAGTCGTACTGGTCGGACCAGAACCACGGCACGGCGTCGTACGAACGGTCCTTCCCCACGACAGATGCGGCCGCGCTGCGCGCCTGCTCCAGCGCATTGGGCACGGACTCGAGGCGCAGCCAGCGGCCGTAAAGCGCGCTGTAGAAACGCGTGCAGTCGCCGGCCGCCACGATGTCCGGGTCACTGGTGCGCGCGCCCTCCCGGATGAGGATGCCGTCATCAACCTCCAGCCCAGCCTCGGCCGCCAGCTCGGTGTTGGGCAGCAACCCCACGCCCGCCACGACCAGGTCGGCTGCCACGCGCTCGCCGTCGGCGCAAAGGACCGCCGTGACGCGCTGCCCGCTCGCGTCGAGTTCGAACCCCGAAACCTGCACGCCGACCCTGATGTCCACGCCCGCGGCGCGGTGCACCTGCTCATAGAACGAGGAGACCCGCGGCTCGGTCACCCGCGCGAGAACCCGAGGCGCTGCCTCGAGGACGGTAACCCTCAGTCCCTTCTTGACGGCCGAGGCCGCGACCTCCAGCCCGACGTAGCCGCCGCCGACAATCACCAGACGCGCGCCCTCGTGCAAGCCCGCACGGATGCGATCGACGTCCATCTTCGTGCGCAAGTAGTGGAAATTCCCGGCGCCGAGCACCGCATCTTCGGCGGCGGGCAAGGGACGCGCCCGCCCCCCGGTGGCGAGCGCGAGCCGGGAATAGGCCAGCGAGCCTCCGGCCTCGAACCGCACCCGCTTGCCCGCCCGGTCAATCGCGGCGACACGACGACCGGGCATCAGTTCGACCGCCGCCTTCTCGTAGGCGGCTGCAGCCCTCAGCAGCAGTGCGTCCTCGGTCGCGACGCCGGCCAGATAGGCCTTGGACAACGGCGGCCGGTGGTACGGCAACGCAGGCTCTTCGCCGACGAGCACGATGCGTCCGTCCCAGCCGGCCTCGCGCGCCTGCACCGCCAGCTCGGCACCCGCATGCCCCGCTCCGACCACCACCAACACGTGACTCGAACTCATCGTCCCCACATCCCCATCCGGCCCCGCATCGGCCGATGACCCGTCATCGAAACGGCACCTGGCAATGTTACTATATACGAACGATGTTTAGCAATACGAACGTCTGACAATCTCTGTATGCCGACTTGGCTCTGGAGAACGCAGCGATCACGGACGTGCCGACAGGAGAACTCTGACGCCGTCCGCGAGGCGCCAAGTAATGGCAGTCATGGCGACCGAGCACCACCTGTTGATTCAGCGAGCCTGCAGAGCCACAGGCTTGTCGTGGGCGGAGTACTGCTAGGCGCCGCCGCTGCCTCAGGAGAAGGACGCCGAGGTCATCGACGTGCTCAACAGCGTTGTCGAGCGCAATGGCCGCTTGGGGGTTCTGGAAGTGGTTCGACCGGCTGCGGCGTCTGGATGGCCGGCCCTGGAACCACAAGCGGAGGTGGCGGGTGTGCTGTGAGCTGGGCCTGAACATTCCTCGCCGCACGAAGCGGCGCATTCCCAAGCGGGAGCCGGAGCCGCTGGCTGCGGGATCGTTGGTCAACCAGGGTTGGACCTTGGACCTGATGCACGACGTGCTCTATGACGGCTGCCGGTTCCGCACGCTCAACGTGATCAACGAGGCCGACCTCGAAGCTCTGGCGATCCAGGTGGCCCTGTCGTTGCCTGCCTCAATGCTGATCCGCACGATGGAGAACCTGGCGGAGTGGTACTGCCCCCGTTTGTCGATTTGCATGGACAACGGTCCGGAGATGACCAGCCATGGAGCAGGTGCAGGCCATCGGCGGCGACTGGCTGACCCAGTACAACAAGTACCGACCGCATGGCGCACTGAGTGGCGAGCCGCCCAGACGGTTCATGCCCAGATTGATCACCACAGCCGCCACAGATTCTAGGAATCAGCTGGCTGCTTGACTCCACAGTCGTCCCCTGCTCTGCTGATCAATCGGGTGTGTCCGGATCGGCATGAACGGCCTGTCTGCCTAGCATGGTGCACATGCTGAATCTTGCCCCCGAGCCCAAGTCGCCCCAGGCATTGCACCGCGTCACCCTCCACGGCCCGGCCGACGCCGCCCGCACCGTGCTGCTGGTCCATGGCTTCGGCACGGACCAGACCATCTGGCACGATCTGCTGCCCTTGCTGGACCCGGCGCTGCGCGTCATCACCTACGACCAGGCCGGCTGCGGCCAGTGTGATCCGTCGGTGTTCGTGCAGCACCACTACCTCAACCTGCACGGCTTCGCCAAGGATCTGGCCACGCTGGCGCAGAGCCTGGATCTGCGCGACGCCATCCTGGTGGGCCACTCCTTCGGGGCCATGGTCGGCGTGCTGGCCGCCCTGCAGGTCCCCGCGTGCTTCAGCCGCCTGGCGCTGATCGGGGCCTCGCCCCGCTACCTGGACGATGGCGACTACCACGGGGGCTTTCAGGAACAGGACATCGAGCAGGTCTACCGCATGGCCATGGCCAACTACAGCGGCTGGGCCGACGCCTACGCCCCGGTGGCCGTGGGCCAGGCCAATGGCCCCGATCTGGCCGAACGCTTCGCCCGGTCCCTGAAGGCCATTCCGCCCGAGCGGGCGCTGACCATCCTGTGCGCCATCCTGCAGTCCGACCACCGGCAAAGCCTGCCCCAGCTGAAGCAACCGGTGCGGATCCTGCAGACCCAGCGCGACAGCCTGGTGCCCTTGCCGGTGGCCGAGTACATGGCCCGCACCCTGCCCCATGCCGAACTCCGGCTGCTGGATGCGCAGGGGCATCTGCCCCACCTCACCGCGCCGGACCAGGTGGCCGCGGCCCTGCGAGATTTCCTGCACTGAGCCCGGCAGCACGCCAGGGCTGCTGGCTCACCAGCAGGTGTCGATCACCTCGACCAGACCCTCACGGGCCATTTCCATCTGGCTCTTGATGTTCACCAGCACGTCGGTGGAGGCCGGCGGGAACACGGCCAGGTCATGGTCCAGCGTGTCGATCCAGGCACGCACCGCCCGGCGGGCGGACGAGGGGTCCAGCCCCATGTGAAAGAGTTCCTCCACCGGGTAGCCGTCCAGGGCCTGGTGCAGGTGTTCGGGGAGCATGTTCAACTGCGCAATACCGTTCATCTCGGACCTCCCGAAGCACAGTGGACAACGCCAGGGCGGCGCCGGACCTGCTTCGGATCAAGATCAGGCTTCGGATTGTCCCCCATGCCCCGGCCCGGAGTGGGTTACCCTGCGCCCACCATGCCCCCCACCACGCCTGCCCTGCCCCTGCGCGCCGCCTTCAACCCGCTGCTGCGGCCCTATTTCGTGGTTTATGGGGCCGGCGTGCTGGCCATGACCCTCGTCGGCATCCCGCTGGCCCTGATCTGGCTGTGCGGCGTGGGCCAATGGTGGGCCCGGCACTACTTCGAGCGGCTGGAGTGCGAGCTGGGCGAGACCGCGCTGCGCTTTCGCAAGGGCATCCTGGTGCAGGTGGAGAAGACCATTCCGCTGGAGAACATCCAGGACGTGACCTTCATCGAAGGCCCGCTGCTGCGCCGTTTCAACCTGAGCGTGCTGCGCTTCGAGACGGCCGGCCAGAGCGCCAACCAGGGCAATGAGATGAAGCTGGTGGGGGTGATCGACGCCGCGCAGCTGCGCCAGCGCATCCTGGCCCAGCGGGATGTGCTGCGCCAGCGCCACGCCCAGGCCGGCACCGGCAGCGCCGCGCCGCAGGACGAACAGCTGGCCTTGATGCGGGCCATGCTGGCCCGGCTGGACGAGATCGCCGCCAACCTGCGTCCGCCGCGGCAGGGTTGAGCGCGGCCCCGGCCGCTCAGCGCCGGGAGCGGCCGCTGGCGGTGTCGCGCGCGGCGGCCTCGCCCAGGGCCTGCTCCAGCCACATCAGCCCGTCCACCTGGGCGACGAAACGCTCGAAGCAGGCCGGCGAGAGCTGGCGCATCTGCTGCAGCGCCTTGTGCACCAGGTGCTGGGAGTTGAGCGGGCCGGCGTTCTGCGGCAGGGCCGCGCGCGATTGGGCCAGGCGCTGCTCGGCATTCAGCCGCTTCCAGGCCTGGCGGAAATGACGCACGGATTTCAGCTCGGCCGGGGCCGCGGTGGCGGACACGGGCGGGGCCGCAGCCGGTGACCGGCCCGGCACGGCCGCAGCCGCCGCGGCGGGGGCCGCTTGCGCAGAGGACGGAGGCGTCAGCCGGGCCAGCAGGCCCGCCAGCGCACCGGCCTGGGCGGCTGCGGGCACCGGCACCTGGGCCACGCGCTGGGTGCCGGCGGCACGCAACGCGGCGGCGGCCTGCTGCAGCCGCTCGGCCAGCAGGGCCTGGGCGCGCGCGGGCTGTTCGGGCAGGCGCCGGGCCAGGGCCTGCAAATAGGCAAAGCGCACCGGGTCGGCCCGGTCCAGGCCCGCGGCCCGCAGCGCCGCCAGCTCGGCTTCGGGCGACCAGGGCTCAGCCATGGTCGGCCTGGGCGGAAGAGGCGGCAGCAGCGGCGGCGGACGCAGCCGAGGCCCCGCTGCGGGCCGGTCGCGCCATCGGCGCCATCTCCACCCGGCGGTTGCGGGCCCGGCCCTCGGCATCGGCGTTGGAGGCCACCGGCTGCTGCGCGCCGAAGGCGGCGGCAAAGACATTGGCCGCCGGCACGCCCTCCTCGATCAGCGCCCGCGTGACGGTGAGCGCCCGCTGGGCGGAGAGCTCCCAGTTGTCGGCAAAGGGCCGCGGCTCCGCGGCGCCCTTGGCGGCCCCCTTGGCCGCGGGCTTGCTGCCGGCACGCACAGTGCGGTCGTCGGTGAAGCCGCTGACCATCAGCACCTCGTCGCGGGCCTTCAGGTAGGCGCCCAGCGGCGCGGCCAGGCTCTTGAGCAGCTGGCGCCCCTCGGGCTGCAGATCGGCCGAGTTGAAGGCGAACAGCACGCTGCCGGCGATGCCGATGCGGCCGTGGTCCAGCGTCACCCGCCCGGCGGCCAGCGGGCCGGCCAGGGCCTGCTCCAGGGCCTGGCGGCGCTGGGCTTCGAGCTGACGCTGCTGCACCTCGCGGTCCAGCCGGCTGCTCAGCTCGTACTGGGCACCCAGCACGCACAGCAGAATGAGCACCAGCGCGCCCACCAGGCCGGACATCAGGTCGGCGAACACCGGCCAGACCGGCGCGGTGGCTTCCAGATCGGCCTCGGCCACGTCGCCGTGCTGGGCCTCGCCCATCATGCGGCGGCCCCTTCCACCCGCTCGGCCGCCTGGGTGGAGCGCTCGGCGATGCGCTGCAGGTCATCCAGGATCTGCTTCTGCGACAGGATGCTGAGGTCGATGACCTCGCGCGCCTGCGCCACGTAGTAGGCCAGCTGTTCGTCGCTGCGCGCCAGGGACTGGCCCAGGGCCGCCTCGATGCGCTCCAGCTGCCCGGCCAGTTGGCCGCTGGACTGGGTGAAGAGCTGCACCGCCTGGCCGAAGGCCTCGCCCAGGCTGGCCACCTCCACCGCGCCGGTGCTCAGCTGCGCAGCCACCTCGCCCAGCGGATGGGCCTGGGCGGCCAGGGTCTCGCTGAAGCGGGTGACGGCGGCTTCCAGCGTCTGGGCCGACGAGGCCACCAGGGCGTCGATGGCGCCACGCTGTTCCTGCGCGGCCTGGGTCACGGCGCCCAGCAGGGTGTCCAGGGTCTGCAGCAGACGGGCCCGCTCGTCGAGCTGGGCGTTGTCGCGCGCCATGCTGGCCGAGAGCTGCTGGCGCAGCTCGGCAATGACCTCGGCGGCGGCGCGCGAAGCCTGGGCCGCGGTGTCCACCAGGCGGGCCACCTCGCCCACCGTGCTGCGGGCATGGGCCTCGGCCTGGGCGCTGATCTCCTGGGCGGTGCGGGCCAGGGTCTCGCAGATCTGCCGCTGCTGGGCCAGGTTCTGCGCACCGGCCTCGGTCCAGTGCTGCCGCAGCTGGGCGGACACGCCGTCCAGCGCCTGGGTGATGGCGCTCAGGCGGGCGGCGTCGCGCTCGCCGGCGGCCGTCTCCAGTGCGGCCTGGGCCTGCTGGATGCCGGCCACCAGGGTGGCGGCATGCGCCTCGAAACGGGTGGCGGCGCCTTCCAGCGCCTGGCCCACCTGCTGCTGCTGGGCCAGGGCCTGCTGGCCGGCCTCGGTCCAGGTGGCGTGCAGGCGTTCGCCCAGGCCCTGCAGGCTGCCCCGCACCTCGGCCAGCTGGGCGGCGTCGCGCTGGCGGGCCTCGTCGGCCAGCGTGACCTGGGCCTGGGCCAGGCGCTCCACCAGCGCGGCGGCCTGCTGCTCGAAGCGCTGGGCCGCGGCATGCTGGGCCTCGCGGGCCTGGTCCATCTGGGCCTGCCACTGGGCCAGTTGGCCGGCCTGGCCCTGCTGCTGCTGTTCGGCCAGGGTGCTGACCAGGGCGGCGGCCCGGGCCTCGAACTGCTGGCTGAAGCCTTGCAGGGTCTGGCCCAGGGTCTCGGCCTGTGCCTGGTGGGCGCGGGCCTGCTCGGCCAGCGCGGCCTGCCAGCCCTCGGCCACGCGGGCCTGGCTGGCCTCGAAGCCCTGGCCCAGCTGGGCCAGCTGGGCCTGCACGGCGCCGGCCAGCGTCTGCTGCAGGGCCTGGGCCTCGCGGGCGATGCCGCCCAGGGTGCTCTCCACCACCGGGGCCAGGGTGGCGCTGGTGGCGCGGGCGCTCTCAGTCAGGGCCCGATCCAGGCTCTGCTGCAGGGATTGTTCGACCGAGCGCGCCAGGCCGGTGTAGGCGGCCTCGGCCCGGGCGTGGAACTCGGCCTGGCCGGCCTGCAGCTGGTTCTGCTGAGCCTGGCTGCGGCGGTCCAGCCCGTCGACCAGCGCCTGCAGACGCTCCACCAGGGCCGGCATCAGCGCGGTCTGCTGCTGCATCAGCTGCAGCGAGGCCTCGCGCTGGGCCGCCGCCGAGAAGCCGTGCAGCGGGCCGGCGATGGCCGCGTCCAGCCGCTGCACCACCGCTTGGCGTTCGCGCCGCAGCAGGGCCGAGAGCAGGCCCAGTGCGGCCGAGCCGGCCACGCCGGCGATGGAGGTGCCGAAGGCCAGGCCCAGGCCCTTGACCGGGGTGACCAGGGCGTCGCGCACGGCGCTCAGGTCGGTGGACAGCTCCAGCAAGGCTCCGGTGCCGCGCAAGGTCAGCACCATGCCCAGGAAGGTGCCCAGCATGCCCAGCAGCACCAAGAGGCCCGCCAGCGAGGGCGCCAGCGCCGGGCCCGGCAGGGCCGCGGGCACGCCTTCCACCCGGCGGCGCACCGCGCTGCGCAGGCCGGCAGGCAGGCCATCCAACCAGGGGGCCAGGGTGGCCGGCGGGCTGTCCAGGGCCGCCACGGCCTGGTCCAGCGCGGCGGTGTCGCGGGCGAAGCGGCGCAGCTCCAGCGCGCCGGTGGCGTAGAGCGCGGCGATCAGCGCCGTGACCGCCAGGGCCAGGACATGGGTGCCCAGATAGCCGACGCCCACCCAGGCGATGCCCGCCAGGCCGGCGAGGAAGACAAGCAGTTGCAGCGTGCGGTTCATCGGTTCCTTGTCGATCAGATCAGTGCGTGGCGGCCTGGCGCAAGGCGTCCAGCAGGCCCTCCACGGGGTGCAGGCGGAAGTCCAGCTCGGCTTCCAGCAGTTGTTGCAGCTCGCGCTGGAAGCGCGGGTTCAGGTCCTCGGTGCCCTCGGCCTGCAGGCGCTCGTAGCGCTGGGCCAGCAGGCCCGGCAGTTGGGCCAGCAGGGCCCGCTCGCGGCCGCCCACCACGTCCTCCATCACCACGTCCAGCGTGGCCAGGTGGGCCAGCGCGGGCGAGGCCGCGGCCACCGCGTCACGCACGCGCTGTCGCAGCGCGCCGATGGCGTTGTCCATGGCCTTGTGCACGGCCAGGCAGCGCTGGCGGTGGGGGGCGAAGCCCTCGTCGCCCAGCTGTTCGGCCGCCAGCCGGGCCTGGACGTGGGGCGACACCGCCACCCGCGCGGCCGGGCGGCTGCGGGCACCGGCCGGCTCGCCGCGGATGTGGCCCAGCAGCTGCTGGCGCACCCGGGCCAGCTCCCGCGTTTCCACCGCCAGGCGCTCGGCCGCCGTCAGCAGGCCGGCGGGCACCGGCTCGGCCGGGCCGCCCAGGGCGCCGGACAGGGCGATGGCATCCGTCCAGCTGAACCACTCGGACAGGCGCTGGCCGAAGGCAGCGGCCGCCCCCGCCCCGCCCGCGGGCGCGGCCAGGCCCCAGGCGGCCAGCAGGCGCAGGAAGTCCGAGCCGGCCAGGGCACTGGTGGCGGTGATGGCAGAGGAGGACGCGGGGCGCGCAGAACGCGCCGTCGGGGAGTTCACGGGTGCGGACGGAAAAAACCGCTGATTTTACGGGGCCGCGCTGGCGGGAGCTGGCGGCGCCCCAGGGGAACTGGGGAAGGACCCGAGCCCGGCCGCCGGCTACCATCCGCGCCTTCACAGCTGTCCCCTGCAAGCACCATGGCCTCCGACTCCGCCGCCCCGCACGCCAGCCCTTCGGCCCCGCCGTGGATCTTCATGGTGCTGATCGTGCCCTTCGGGCTGGTGGGCGGCTTCCTGGGCGTGGCCCTGGCCTATGAGCTGAAGCAGGCGGGCATCTCGGCCGCGGCCATCGCCGGCCTGATCGCCCTGAGCTATGTGCCCAACACCTGGAAGTTCCTGTGGGCCCCGCTGGTGGACCTGAGCTGGACGCGGCGCCACTGGTACCTGGCCTCCACCCTGGTGACCGGCCTGGGCATGGTGGCCATGGCCTGGTTCTCGCGCGATGCGCTGCACTGGGGCGCGCTGACGGTGGTGATGCTGATCACCAACATCACCAGCACCGTCTCCGGCATGGCGGTGGACAGCCTGATGGCCCACAGCACCGCCGACGAGGAGAAGGGCCGGGCGGCCGGCTGGTTCCAGGCCGGCAACCTGGGGGGCGGCGCGCTGGGCGGTGGCCTGGCCCTGTGGCTGGTGCAGGACTGGCAGGTCTCGGTGCTGGCCTCGGGCTGGGTGATGGCCGCGCTGTGCGTGCTGAGCTGCATCCCCCTGCTGCTGCTGCCGGAGCCGGTCAAGACCCCGCATGAATCGCGTGCGGCCCACGCCAGCGTGCTGGCCCGCTTCAAGGGCGTGCTGTGGGGCCTGTGGGGCGACCTGTGGTCGGTGCTGTCCTCGCGCGCGGGCCTGCTGGCCCTGATCGTCTGCTTCCTGCCCATCGGCAGCGGCGCTGTCTCGAACCTGTGGTCGGTCATGGCGGGCGACTGGCATGCCAGCGCCAACACGGTGGCCCTGGTCAACGGCGGCCTGGGCGGGCTGGCCTCGGCCGCCGGCTGCCTGCTGGGCGGCTGGGTCTGCGACCGGCTGGAGCGCAAGACGGCCTACTGCCTGTTCGGCCTGCTGCAGGTGGTGCTGGCGGTGATGATGGCCCTGTCGCCCAAAAGCGAGCTGAGCTTCATCGTGCTGGCCAGCGCCTACAACGTGGCGGTGGGCATGGCCTACGCCGGCTTCTCGGCCCTGGTGCTGGAGGTCATCGGCCGCGGCGCGGCGGCCACCAAGTACAACATCATGGCCTCGCTGTCGAACGTGCCCATCGGCTACATGACCTGGGTCGATGGCCAGTCCTACGAGCGCTGGGGCATGTCCGCGATGCTGAATGTGGAAGCGGGCATCGGGGTCTTGGGCCTGCTGGTCTTCGCAGGGGCGCTGCTTGTCGTACGCTCGCGCAGCCAAGCCAAGGCCCTGGGTGCACCGGCGGTCTGAACACCGGCAACCCCTTTCGCCCGCCAGGAGCACCCATGCCCCAGCCTGTTTCCACCCGCCGCGCGCTCTTGCGCGCCCTGCCCGCCACCGTCCTGCCGGTGGTGTGGCTGACTCCCGTCAGCGCCCGGGCGCAGACGCTGCCCCTGCTGCAGGAGGACAACCCCGCGGCCCAGCAACTGGGCTATGTGGCCGACGCCCAGCGGGTGGACCGCACGCGCTTTGCCCAGTACGCCACCGGCCAGACCTGCCGCAACTGCGACCTGTACGGTGGCGAGGCCGCCGACAGCCAGGGCGGCTGCCAGCTGTTCTACGGGGTCGAGGTGAAGGCCGCGGGCTGGTGCTCGGCCTGGAAGCCCAAGGCGCCCTGATCCGCCTCTCCCCTCCATCCCCTGTTCGGAATCTTCGATGCTGTTGATCGTCCTGGCCGCCGGCCTGTGGGCCGGCCTGCAAAACGCCCTCGCGGGCGGCGGCTCCTTCGTCACCCTGCCGGCCCTGATGCTGACCGGCATGTCGCCGCTGGCGGCCAACATCACCTCCACCGTGGCCCTGTTCCCGGGCCAGGTCAGCTCCGGCCTGGCCGGGCGCAAGATGGTCAGCGGCTGCGGCCCCCTGCCCTTCAAGGCCCTGTTCATCCTGAGCCTGGCCGGCGGCGCGCTGGGCGGCCTGCTGCTGCTGAACACGCCCTCCTCCATCTTTGCGCGGCTGGTGCCCTGGCTGGTGCTGTTCGCCACCACGGTGTTCGCCTGGGGCAGCTTCTTCCGCAAGTCCGGGGCCAACGGGACCCATCTGGGCCCGGTGGGCGCGGGCGTGGCGCAGTTCCTGATCGCGATCTATGGCGGCTACTTCGGCGGCGGCATCGGCTTTCTGATGCTGGCGGCGCTGACCATGGCCGGCATGGCCACCCGCAATGCCGGCGCCACCAAGAACGCCCTGGCCGGCGTGATGAACGCCTCGGCGGTGACGCTGTTCGTGCTGTCGCCCCAGGTGCACTGGCTGGAGGCCCTGGTGCTGGGCGCGGGCGCGCTGGTGGGCGGCCTGGCCGGGGCCTGGGCCCTGCACCGGGTCAACGAGCGGGTGCTGCGCATGGCCATCGTGGCCCTGGGCATCGCCCTGACGATCGGGCTGTTCCTGAAGGCCTGACGGCGGGTCGCTCAGCCGAGGGCCTCGTCCAGGGGCTCGTCAGCGCTGGCCTGCACATTGGCCCGTCCGGCGCGCTTGGCCTCGTAGCAGGCCAGGTCGGCCGCGTGGATCCAGTGATGGGAGCTGCCCATGCTGTCGTTCCACATGGCCAGGCCGATGCTGGCACTGACCTGCAGCTGCCGTCCGTTCCAGGGCACCTGAACGGCACGGATGCGCTCCAGCAGCTTCTGCGCCAGACGCCGGGCCCACTGGGGCGGGCAGCCCTCGAGCAGCACGGCGAACTCGTCGCCCCCCAGCCGGCCCACGGCGTCGCTGGCGCGCACGCCCTCGTTGAGGCCCCGGGCAATGGCCTGCAGCATGGCGTCACCGGCCTGATGCCCGGCGCTGTCATTGATCGGTTTGAAGTGGTCCAGGTCGATGATCAGCAGGGCCGCGGGGCGACGCAGCCGGCCCTCGACAAAGCGCTCCATCCGGTCCTCGAAGCCGCGGCGGTTGAGCAAACCCGTCAAGGGATCGTGGGTGGCCGACCATTCCAACTGGTGGCGTGATGCCACCTGGGTCGTGATGTCGCCCAAGGTCCACACCACGCCGGCCTCAGGCTGCCCGGCCCTCACCTGGCGGGCGTGCACCTGGCCCCAGAAGGTGCTGCCCTGCCGCCGCAGGAAGCGGTGTTCGCCCTCGTAGGCCCGCCCCTCGGTCAGCGCCGCGCGCATCTCGCTTGCCATCCGGGCGCTCTCTTCGGGATCGGCCATCAGCAACTGGACCGGCAGCCCCTTCAACTCCTGGGGCGCATAGCCCAACAGGCGCTCCAACTCGGCATTGACCAGCGTCAGCCGGTCCTCGCGCACGAAGGCCAGGCCCAGGGGCGCTGCGGCCATCAGGCTTTCGCGTTGCTCCAGCAGCCGCTGGTTCTCGGCCTGTTTGTCGGCCAGCGCCAGGGCCACGCCGCTGAGCGTGGCGCTGAGCGCACCGATCTCGCCCCGAGCCCGGGGCCAGCCGGCGTGAGGGTCCTGCCCACCATCGAGCATGCCCACGACCCGCCGCTCCAGGAGAGCCAGGGGGTGGAGCTGCCAGCCGAGGTAGAGCAGCAGCAGCAGGGAGAGGCCGCCCCACAGGCCCAGCGACCAGTGCAGAGACCGGCTGCGCATCGCGTTGAGCGGCTCCAGCAAGGTGTCCCGCGAATAGCGTCGCCAGACCACCCAGTCGGCCCCGGGGACACCAGCCGCCACCACGATCTGCTTCTGCCCGGTCCAGATCACGCCCTCGGGCTCGACAGGACTGCCCTGATCGCGCCAGTGGGCCATGGCCAGCGCCAGATCCTGCCGGGCCTCGGCCCCGATCTGCTCCTCGTCGATCACGCCGTCGACAAGGTGTCGGCCCTGGCCATCCGTGACGGCCAGCAGCTGAGAGATCGCGCCCTCGCCCAGGTCGAGCCCCGCCTCGGAAACCTCCCGCATGAGGCCATCCTGGTTGAGCCGCAGCACGCCCCCCAGCACCGCCCGGATCTCACCCTGGCGGATCACCGGCTGGGTCAGCATCACCACCGTGATCGGCACGGCGTGCCCTGCCTCGGCAGGCTGGGCCGGAATCATGGTCCGCATCGCTGTGGGGCTGTACCAACCACACCATGGGCCGCCCTTCGCGCACGGTGGACTTGAAGCCGGGCGCGAACCGCCGGGACGTCCAGGAACGCGAAAGCTCGGACGGTCCCTCTCGGTAAGTGACCTGCCCCGCACGGTCGGCCTGCAACAGGGCGTCGAACATCACGCGCAAGGCGGGATCGCCGCCTCCGTGGCCAGCCCACTCGCCGGACTGCTTCATCTCCTCAGCGACAGCCCAGAGGCTGCGCTGCCGCTCCACGATGCGCTGGGTCAGCGAGTCGGCGCTTCGCGTGGCATCCTGCAGCAGCACCTGCCGGCCCCGCGCTTCGGTGTCGATCTCCGCATCCCGCACCAGCAACCAGGACGTGCTGGCCGTGGCCAGCACCCCCGCCAGCAGCGCCCCGACACTCAGGCGCAGCAGCAGCGACCCGCGCCAACGCGTCGGCATCCAGCTGCGCCATCCCGGATCGGGCGACAGACTGAAGGAAGAGAGGGCCGGATTGGACATGGCAGGGGCGCGGGCAAAAACGGGTGGAAGGCTGAGCGTCTTATCGACGATCCCAGCCAGAACTTGACATGTGCGCAGGGGCCTCCTCGGCGTCGAGCGCAGGCATCAGCACCGCCCCGTCGTCGGCCCACTCCACATGGGTCAGGCCCGGCTCCTCCTGCTCCAGCCGCAGCCGCTCCAGCTCCTGGGCCGTGAGCTGGCCCTGACCGGCCCGCCAGGCCGTCGCCTGGGCCTGCTGGGTCGCCCGGCGCTGGAACTCGGCCAGCGCCCCGCGCATCTGGCTGCGCAGCAGCTCGGGCTCCCAGGGCTTGGTGAGGTAGCGGAAGATGCCGGTCTCGTTCAGCGCCCGTTGGGCGGTGGCGAAGTCCGCCACGCCGGTCAGCAGCATGGTGACCGCCAGCGGCTGCCAGCGAGCCGCCTGTGCCAGCAGGGTCAGGCCATCCATTCCCGGCATGCGCAGGTCCGCCACGATCACGTCGTGGGCGCGGGCACGCACATGGGCCAGGGCCTCCTCGCCGCTGAGCGCCAGGTCCAGGTGCAGATCTGGGCACAGCCCCCGCAGGGTGCGCTGCAAGGCCTTGAGCTGGGAGGCTTCGTCATCCACCAGCAGCAGTCGGGGCATGGTCTTCTCCAGGTTGAAACAGGCCTCACAGGGCCAGGGCGCGGCACATGTCTTCCACCCCCAGCTCCACGTCGGCCAACAGGGCCAGGGCCGCGGTGTCGCTCAGGTCCAGCCGCAGCCAGAGTGCCGGATCCAGCGGCGGCACCACGTCCAGCGGGTCCTCGGCCAGGTCCAGGGCATGGGCCACGGCATTGGCCACCTCGATCAGCTCGGCCAGGGCGCGGGCCGTCGGATCACTGGCGGCCGAGGGCAGGCCGTGGTGCTCGACGGCTTGGACCACCTCGGACGGAAAGCGCCAGTGCCGCACCAGCACCGCCCCGATCTCCGCATGGGTCAGACCCAGGGTGGCCCGTTCGGCCGCCACATCCGCCACGTCGGCGCCACGGGCCAGCGCAATCGCCTGGGCCCCCTCGGCCGGGAAATGCGCGGCCAGCACCAGTTTGCCGATGTCATGCAGCAGGCCGGCCACAAAGCCCTCGTCGGGGTCGAGCCGCAGGCGCGGGGCCAGCAGGCGGGCGGCCAGCGCGGTGGCCATGCTGTGGCGCCAGTAGCTGCGGAAGCTGAAACCGGTGCAGCGGCGGGTGTCCAGGCCGCTGCTGTAGGACACAGCCAGCAGCACGCCGGACACCGCCCGCAGACCCAGCAGGGTGACCGCATCCCCGATGCGGCCGACCCGCCCGGACATGCCGTAGAAGGCCGAGTTGGCCACCCGCAGCGTGCGGGCGGCCAGGGCCTGGTCCTGCTCGATGAGGTGGATGCTGCGCTCCACGGAGACGTCGTCCCGCTGCAGGGCCTGCATCACCTCGCGCACGGCCTGCGGCAGGGCCGGCAGGGTCTCCACGCAGGTCTGGACACGCTCCAGTGACAGGGCGGGGGCGATCATGCTTGGCCGGCCTCCTGCCGGTACTTGCGCAGCAGCGGGTAGAGCGGGTGCAGCCGCCCGTCGCGCAGGCTGTGACGGAACAAATGGGCCAGGCGCGCCTCGGCCGGGGTGGGGGCGGCCGGCGCCGGCTGCCCGGGGGCCGGGGCGGTGGGCTCGTCAATCGGCGACATGGCAGACATCCTCGGACAGGGGCAGACAGATCAGCACATCGCCCCGCCAGGGCCCGGGCCCGCCGCCCAGGCGGTGGCGCCAGACACGGCAGGCCTGGCCCTGGATCCGGCAGCGCGCCTCGCCCCCGACCGGGGCCAGCCGGGCGATGCCGGCCTGGGCCGGCAGACCCAGGGCCAGGACCTGGGGCGGAAAGAGCTGATGGGCCTGTGCGTTGGCATAGACCAGCAGGTCGTCGGCATCGACCCCGATCACCGCCAGCGGCAGGCTGTCCAGGATCTCGCGCACGCCGCCGACGCTGGCCTGCAGCAGCAGGCCCTGCTCCCGCTGGCGATCCAGCGCGGCGCTGAGCTGGCTGTTCACATGGGCCAGCAGGGCGTTGGTGGTCTCCACCTCGGCACTCAGGCGCCGGTTCTCGTCGGCCATGCCCTTGCGGCGGAAGGCCTCGGCCACGTGGTTGCGCAGGCGGTCGTCGTCCCAGGGCTTGGTCAGGAACTTGTAGACCGCCCCCTCGTTGACGGCGTCGATGATGGACTGCAGATCGGTGAAGCCCGACAGCGTCATGCGCACGGTGTCCGGGTAGAGGGCGGCGGCGCGGTGCAGCAGCTCCACGCCCGTCATGCCAGGCATGCGCTGGTCGCTCAGGATGACGTCCACCGGATGCTCGGCCAGGCAGCGCAGGGCCTCGTCGCCGTTGCGGGCCGTCAGGATGTCGTAGCCGTCGCGCCGCAGCAGGCGCTTGAGCGCGGCCAGGATGTTGTCCTCGTCGTCCACCAGCAGCAGCGTGCGGCGGCCGTCGTCGCGCGACAGGTGCTGGGCCGCCAGGCGCCAGCCGGTGGCCAGGCGCTCGGCCAGGGCGGGAGGCTCCACCGGCGGGCTGAACCAGTATCCCTGGATCAGGTCGCAGCCCTTGGAACGCAACAGGTTGAGCTGTTCCTCGTTCTCCACGCCCTCGGCCAGCACCTGCATGCCCAGGCCGTGGGCCATGGTCAGGATGGCGCGGGTCAGGGCCATGCTCTCGGGCGCGCTGTCCAGGTCGCTGACAAAGCTGCGGTCGAGCTTGACCACGTCGATGGGCAGGCTGCGCAGGCAGGCCAGGCTGGAATAGCCGGTGCCGAAATCGTCCAGCGCCACTTCCACCCCGAGGGCGCGCAGCTCGCTGAGCGCCTGGCCCGCCCGGGTCGGGTCGTCCATCACGGCGCTCTCGGTCAGCTCGATGCCCAGGCCTCGCGGGTCCATGCCCGTGTCCAGCAGCACACGCTGCACGGACAGGGCCAGATCGCCCCGACGCAGCTGGTGGGGCGAGACGTTGATCGCCACGCGCGGTGGGCTCAGGCCGGCGGCGCGCCAGCCCACCCATTGGCGGCAGGCGGTCTCCAGCACCCAGTGGCCCAGTTCGCGGATCAGCCCGGTCCGCTCGGCCACGCCGATGAACTCGGCAGGCGGCACCTCGCCCCACTGCGCCGAACGCCAGCGCGCCAGGGCTTCCACGCCAACGATGGCCCCCGTGCTCAGCGAGACCTGCGGCTGGTAGACCAGACGCAGCTCCTGGCGCTCCAGGGCGTGACGCAGCGCGCTGGCCATCTGCATCTCGCGCAGGGCATGGGCATGGGCCTCGGGGCGTGCGAAGGCGACCCCACCGGCCTCGTCGGCCAGCATGCAGGCCTTCTCCGCGGCCTCCAGCAGCAGGGGACCGTCCTGGCCGTCCCCCGGGAACATGGCCAGGCCGATGCGGCAGCGCGGCAGCACCTCGGCCGTGCCGATCAGCATCGGGGCCTGGAGCTGGTCGCGCAGCTGGCGCGCCTGCTCCAGCAGGGTCTCGGGGGCCACATCGGCTTCCGCTCGGCCCATCAGGGCCAGTTCCTGCCCACCGACCCGGGCCACCTGCGCCTGCTCGCGGGCCTGCTGCTGCAGGCGGGACGCCAGGGTGCGCAGCACGCTCTGGGCCGCCTCGTGCCCCAGCGTGACACGCAGCTCCTGCAGCTGGGGCAGCTCCACCACCATCAGCACGAAGGCGCTGCGGTCCCAGCGGGCGATCTGCATCCGGGCCGCCAACTGCTCGATGAAGTGGGCGCGGTTGGGCAGGCCGGTGAGCACATCGAACTGGGCCAGGGTCTGGGCCTTCTGCTCGGCCTCGTGCTGGCGGGTGATGTCCTGCACCAGACCGATGCCCTGACATGCCTCCCCCTGCGTGCCCCTGCGCAGCACACCGCGGTGCATCACCTGGAGCGACTGGCCCTCGGATCCGAAGGCCCGATGCTGGAGCTGGAAGGGCTCGTCGGGCTGGGCCTCGCGCCAGGCCTGCTGCACCCGGGCACGGTCCTCGGGCACCACCCAGGCCCAGGCCTCCTGCGGGTCGGCGGCGCCGACATCCGCCAGGGTGCCCACCAGCTGGCGCAGCCCGGCCGAAGGCCGCAGACGCCCTTCGGGCCAGCTCAGCACATAGGAGCCCGAGCGCGACAGGTGTTCGCTGTGGTCCAGCAGCTCGGCATGCCACTGGGCCTGGCGCAGGGCCTGGCGGGTCTCGCTGATGTCGAAGAGGGTGACCAGATCGGCTGGCTGCCCCTCGACCTGGACGGCCTGCCCGTACAGCCGGACGTCGAAGCGACTGCCATCCTGGCGCAGGCCCTGCACTTCCCAGAACTGGCCGGGCTCGCCGGCCAGGCGGCGACGCAGCTGCTCGGCAATCAGCGCTCGGTCCTCGGGCACCACCCAATCGGTGAGTTGGTGCTGCGCCACCGGCCCCTCGCCCCAGGCCAACAGCCGGCGCGCCGCCGGGTTGGCGTAGCGCAGGCCATCGGCCTGCAACAAGATGAGCGCCACCTCGGTGCGCTCCAGCACGGCGGCGAACCATGGCAGGGTGGCGCCTGCCGGCACCACCAGCGCGCTCACATCCACCGCCCCGTCCACCGAGGTCGGCCGCGGGCCTTGCGCCGTGCTCATGCGCCCCCCTGCGTTGAAGCGGCCTGCCGGTCCACCCAGGGCAGGGCCGGCGGCGTGGCGGCCTTGCCGTCCGTGCCCGGACCGGCCACCGGCACCCAGACACGGAAGGCGCTGCCCTGGCCCAGGGCCGAATGCACCTGGATCACCCCACCGTGCTTCTGCACGATCGAAAAGGACAGGGACAGGCCCAGCCCGGTGCCGCTGCCCACCGGCTTGGTGGTGAAGAAAGGCTCGAAGATGCGCCGCTGCACCTCGGCGGTCATGCCGCAGCCGGTGTCGGCCACCTCGATCCAGACCCAGCCCTCCTGGTGGCCGCTGGCCAGGGTGATGACCCCGTGGCCCTGGATGGCGTGGGAGGCGTTGACGATCAGGTTCATGAAGACCTGGTTGAGCTGGGCCGCCAGACAGCGCACCAGCGGCAGGGGCTCCAGGAACTTGCGCACCTCGGCCTTGTACTTGACCTCGTGCCGCACCACGTTGAGGGTGGATTCCAGGCCGGCGTTGAGGTCGGCCTCCTGCCACTCCGACTGGTCCAGGCGCGAGAAGTCCTTGAGGTCCTGCACGATCTTCTTGACCCGGGCCAGGCCGTCCTCGCTCTCGCTCATCAGGGCAGGCAGGTCTTCGCGCAGGTAGTCGATCTCGGCCGCGTGGCGGGCCTGCTCCACCGCGGCCAGGGCCTGCGCGCCGGGCTGGGCCTGGGCGGTCTCGTAGGCGCCCACCAGCGCCAGCAGCTGGCCCACATAGCCCTTGAGGGTGTGCAGGTTGGAACTGACGAAGCCGATCGGGTTGTTGATCTCGTGGGCCACCCCGGCGGCCAGTTGGCCGATGGAGGCCATCTTCTCGGACTGCAGCAGCTGGTTCTGCGCGTCCTCGAGCTTGCGCAGGGTCTGCTTGAGCCGGTCGTAGTTCGAACGAAGCTCGTCCTGGGCCAGCCGCACCTCGGTGTGGTCCTCGAGCAGCCACCAGGCGCCGCTTTCGATGTGCTCGACATCGGCCGGGTAGGCGATGAGCTGCACCCAGAGCTGGCGACCGTCGCGGTGGCGCAGCCACATCTCGTGGCGCCAGGCCTGGCCGGTGCGCAGCACCGGGGTGGAGCGCTCACGCAGCCACTCGAAATCCTCGCGGCTGCGGAAGAGCTCGGCGGTGTCCTGGGGAGGGCGGTCATCGGTCCAGCCCAGGATCTCCGCCATCTTGCGGTTATGGTGCTCGATGCGGGCGCCGCGGGTGCGGGCCACGCCCACCGGGGCGTTGGCCATGAAGGCCTCGAGCTGGTGCAGGGTGCCGCGCAGTTCGGCGGAGCGCTCCTGCACCCGCAGCTCGAGCTCGTTGCGGTGCTGGCGCAGCGCCTCCTCGGCCTGGCGGCGCTCGGTCACGTCCAGCAGGGTCTCGATGGCGCCGATGATGCGGCCCGCCGTGTCGCGCAGCGGCACCGCGGTGAAATGCACCCAGCGCCCCTCGGGGCCCAGCTGCGGAAAAAACTGCTCGACCTCCCAGGCGCCATCGCCGCCCTCGATCTGGCGGGCATCGCCATCGGCATAGGTGCTGCGCAGCAGCGCCTCGGGCGCCTCGTCGACGATCAGGTCCGCCATCAAGGCGCGCGGCTCCCGCCAGAAGCCCCGCCAGGCCCCATCCGCCCCGCGCATCTCCATGGCCGAGACCCCGGTCAGGCGCTCGCAGGCGCGGTTCCAGTGGGTCACCCGGTGATCCACCCCGATCACGAAGGTGGGGATGGGGCCGCCTTCGATGATCTGGTGCAGCATCTGACTGAGCTGCTGCAGGCTGTCCTGCACGAACTGCATGTCGCTCAGGTCCTGGCAGGTGACGACCAGCGTGCGCTGGCCTTCGATGGTGCAGGCCCGGGAGGTCCATTCCACCCGGCGCCGCACGCCCTGGCGCGATTCGAGGGTGAAGGTCTGGGCGGGCGGCTCGGGCGCATCGGGTGCCAGGCCGGCCTGGACCTGGTCGCGCAGGGCGTCCCGGTCCTCCTCGATGACCAGCACGGCGACATCCAGACCGCGGGCCTCCTCCAGCGAGCAGCCCAGCAGGCGCAGCATGGCGGGGTTGGCATGCAGCACGACGCCGCTGCGGTGCAGCAGCAAGGGCACCGCCACCACGTCATAGGCCGCCAGGACGGCCGGGGGGGAGGCCACGGGCCCCGGGGCGCCCTCAGCCATGGCGCAGCTCCGCGGCGGGGGTGGCCACCTGGGGCCGCGGCGGGGTCAGGCGCGGCGCCTCGCCCCCCGGCTGGCGACGCACGTGCAGGGTCAGCCGCACGCCCTCGCTGGACACGAACTCGCGGATCTGGCGGATCACCCGCTCCTCGAACACATAGCCGGCGGCCAGCAGCAATGCGCCCTTGGTCGACAGCAGATCGCGGGCCAGCACCATGCCCGGCCGCAGCTGGATGGCCTCGATGCACTCGTCCTCGCGCTCCAGGGGTTCGGGCTCGGCCAGCACGGCCTCCAGGGCGGCCACCACCTGGGGGTCGTAATGGGTGCCGATGCCGCCGCGGATGGCCTGCAAGGCCTGGGGCCGGGCATGCGGCTGTTCGGACAGAGCCCCGTGGATCAGGTCGTCGTAGTCGCTGGCCACCGCGACGATGCGGGCCCCCAGCGCAATGCCCTCCCCCTCCAGCCCGTCGGGGAAGCCCTTGCCATCCACCCGCTCGTGGTGCTGGCGCACGATGCGGCCCACGCCATGCAGCCGGGCCAGCGGCATCAGCGCTGCCTCGCCATCCTTGGGGTGGTGGCGGTAGCGGGCCAGGTCTTCGGGGCCCAGCAGGGACAGGGGCTTGCCCAGCATGCGGTCCGGGAAGCCGATGGTGCCGATGTCGTGCAGCAGCGCGCCCAGGTAGACCTCCTGCTGCGCGCGCTCATCCAGGCGCAGATGCGGCCCCATGCGCTTGACCAGGGCCGCCACCCGCCGGGCATGGCCGGCCACGGCGCCTTCGCGCATCTCCAGCAGGCCCGAGAACACGGTGACCGCCACCATGAAGTTCTCGTTGAGCTCCTCGTAGGCCTTCTCGAGCATGTCGTTGATCTGCTCGATCTCGGCCGTGCGGGCCTTGACCCGCTGCTCCAGCCCCTGGTTGAGCTCGGCCAGCGCCTGGTTCTGCGCCCGCACCTGGTCCAGCAACTGCTGGTTCTCCAGCTCCAGCTGGCGCCGCCGCAGGGCCTCCTGCACGGTCAGCAGCAGGTCGGGATCGTTCCAGGGCTTGGCGATGTAGCGGTGGATCTAGGGCTGGTTGATGGCCGCGATGGTGGAGCCGATGTCCGCTAGCCG
>NZ_BADL01000392.1 GCF_000333615.1 Ideonella sp. B508-1
GGTCGACGCCGGGGTATCGCCTCGCGGCGGAAACTCAGGCGTCGAGCGCCGTGGCGGCCGAGACCGGCTCCCACTCGTCGACGTCCTTCAGCGCGGCGGCGTAGGTGCGGCGGACCATGTCGACCGCATCCTGGCCCAGCACCAGGCGCACCGGAGGGTTCGGCGCATCGGCCACCTGCAGGATGGCCCGCGCGGCCTTGGCGGGATCGCCGGGCTCGTGGCCGGCATACTGGCCCATCTGGACGCGCGTCTTCCCGGCCGGGGTGTCGGCATAGGCCTCGACGACACGCGCGGCCTGGCGCAGCGAGCCGCCGGCGAAGTTGGTGCGGAAGCCGCCCGGCTCGACCAGCGTGACGCGGATGCCGAAGGGACGCAGTTCGCCGACCAGGGCCTCGCTCAGCCCCTCGAGGGCGAATTTGGAGGCGCTGTAGAGCGCGCCGCCGGGAATGCCGAGCACGCCGGCCACCGAGGACACGTTGAAGACATGGCCCGTGCGGCGCTCGCGCAGGTGCGGGATCAGCGCCCGCGTGACGGCCAGCGCGCCGAAGAAGTTGGTCTCCATCACCGCGCGCGCCTCGGCGTCGGAGACCTCCTCGACGGCGCCGAACAGGCCGTAGCCTGCGTTGTTGACCAGCACGTCGATCTGGCCTGCGCGCGAGATGGCCTCGCGCACGGCAGGTTCGATCGCGTCAGCCCGGGTCACATCGAGCAGCACCGCATGGGCGCGACCCGGCGCCAGCGCCTCGAAACGGCTGGCCTGCTCCGGCTGGCGCACGGTGCCGACGACGACGTCGCCGCGGGCGAGCGCAGCGCGCGCCAGTTCGTTGCCGAAGCCGCTGGAAACACCGGTGATGAGCCAGCGCTTGGAGGACGACGAGGAGGTCATGGCAGCAATCCTTTTTTATTAACCTGGATAATCATATAGAAGCACTGCCCACGACCTATCGGGGTTTGTCCGCGGGCGGATCATCGCCCTCGAATCGGGCCAGCAGCGCACGCAGGCGCGCGGACAGATCGGCCCGTTCCGGCGCAGGCATCTCGCGCAGCGCGAGCCAGACGCGCTCCGTCGATCCCGCGACCATGCCGTCGACGATCGCGATGCCCGCGGGCGTGGCTCGCACGATGAGCCCGCGGCCGTCGAGCGGGTTGGTCTCGCGCGTGACAAAGCCCAGGGACTCGAGGCGGTCGAGCCGCTTCTTGATGCCCGGCAGGGAGATCCACAGCAAGCGCTTGAGGGCCGTCGGCGTGCTCTCGAACGGCGCCCCGCTGCGCCGCAGGGCCCCGAGGATCACGACATCGCCGCCCGCCAGGCCGTGCAGCGACGCAATGTGCTCGATCGCCGCCTCGACATGGCGGCCGGCGCGGAACAGCCGCGCATAGACCGCGAACACATCCGAATGCTCCTTCGGCCAGGCATCGAGCCAGGTCGGGACACTGACGTCGACCGGATCGCGCATGGGGGGCGGCGACGCATCACCCGCCGCGCTCAGCAGCCCCGGACGCCATCCCAGCGGCGCCGCCAGGCGCGCCATCAGCGACAGCTGCACGTCCTCACCCCGCTCGGCCCGCGCCACCTGGGGCTGGTGCACGCCCGCGCGCCGCGCCAGTTCGCGCTGCGACCAGCCCGCGGCCAGCCGCGCGGCGCGCAGGGCCTGCGCAAAGGACGCCGGCGCTGCGGCGCCGTCATCCGGCCCGCAGGCGCGATCTCCCCTCGATTCGCCTTGGTTTGATATCATTTAAGATATCTTATCCGGCATCGAGCGACTTGTCGACCGGGCAGCGCGGCCACGCGCCGGCGACGAGAATGCGCCCGCTCGTCGCCGCCTTCCCGGCGCGCGCCGGGGTCGGCAGGCCGGCCGAAGCGCGGCACCCGCGGGCGGCTTGCGCGGTTTCAGGCCGCGTCGTCAAAGTCCCGCGCCGGCCACCAGGGCACGAAGTCCGGCAGGTCGCGCGGAACGCGCGAGCCGAACTCGGGCGAGCGCTTCTCACGGAAAGCGGCGACGCCCTCCTTCGTGTCGCCGCCCGGCACCAGGGCCGCCAGCGCGCGCGACTCGATCCGGTTGGCCTCGATCGGGTGCGGCGCATCCAGGCCGCGCCACATCGCCTGCCGGGTCAGCGCGACCGACAGCGGCGAGCATTCGCGCGCGATCTCGTGGGCGATGGCCCGCGCGCGCGGCAGCAACTCGGACGGCTCGACGACCTCGTGCACCAGGCCCGCGGAAAGCGCCTCGGCCACGGGAATCGTGCGCCCGGTCACCGTCCAGGCGAGCGCGCGCGAGATGCCGACCATGCGCGGCAGGAACCAGCTGGAGCACGACTCCGGCAGAATGCCTCGACGCACGAACGGGAAGGCGAACCTGGCCGTGGCCGCGGCAATGCGGATGTCCATGGGCAGCAGCATCGTCGCGCCAATGCCGACCGCCGGGCCGTTGATGGCCCCGATCACCGGCTTCATCGCGTCGAACATGCGGATGGTGAGCGCGCCGCCGCTGTCGCGATTGCCGCCCTGCAAGGGCTTGTAGCCCTCGCGGCCGCCGCCGAATCCGCCCGGGCGGCTGAGGTCCGTCCCGCCGGAGAACACGCGCCCCGCGCCGGTGACGATGATCACGCGCACCGCATCGTCGCGATCGGCGCGGTCGATCGCGGCGATCAGCTCGTCGATCATGCCGAAGGTGACCGTGTTGAGCGCCTCCGGGCGGTTCAGCGTCACGGTGCAGACGCCGTCTTCCGCGACGTCGTACAGGATGGTTTCAAAGCTCATGGTTGCTCCGTTAGCGGATTGAAAGGGTCCTGCATCGTGATCATGAATTGACCCGATGCCTGCACGAGGATCGCATCGCCCGCGTGGATGCGGCAGGTCGCGAAGCCCAGCCGGCGGCCGGTGCGCTGCACCTCGACATGCGCCTCGATCCATTGGCCGGGAACCGCGTTGCCGAGGAAGTTGACGGAAATCTGCGTGGTCACCAGGGCGAAATCCCCGGTTCCCAGCCTGGCCTCGGCCGCGCGGCGCACGCCGAACGCGAGCGCCGTGTCGACGAGCGTGCTCAGCATGCCGCCGTGCACGACGTCGAGGCGGTTGCAGTGCTTGTCCTGCACGCGCAGCCCCAGGACCACCTGCTCGCTGTCGACCCGCTCGCAGATTGGGCCGACAAGCACGGCGAACGGACCGTAGGGACGCATGGCCGTGAAGCCCGGCGGCGGCGCCTCGGCGGGCGAGGCCTCGAGGGGGGTCTCAGCGCGCACGCTCGAACACCGCCGCCAGGCCCTGGCCGCCGCCGATGCACATCGACTCGAGCGCGTACCGGCCCTCCCGACGCTCAAGCTCGTGCAGCATGGTCGCGAGGATGCGCACGCCGGTGGCTCCGATCGGATGCCCCAGCGAGATGCCGCCGCCGTTGACGTTCAGGCGGTCCGGATCGTTCCAGCCCCAGCCGGCCAGCACCGCGAGCACCTGAGCGGCAAACGCCTCGTTCAGCTCGACGAGATCCATCGCATCGAAGGACAGGCCCGTGCGCGCGAACAGCTTCTTCACAGCCGGCACCGGTCCGATGCCCATCCGCGACGGCTCGCAGCCGGCCGCGGCCCAACCGACGACCCAGGCCATGGGGCGCAGGCCGAGTTCGTCGAGCTTGTCCTCGGCCACCACCAGGCAGGCGGCGGCGGCGTCGTTCTGCTGGCTGGCATTGCCGGCCGTCACCGTGCCTTCCTTGAGGACAGGCTTGAGCCGCGCCAGCGACTCCATCGAGGTCTCGGGACGAATGCCTTCGTCACGGTCGAACAGCAGCGGATCCCCCTTCTTCTGGGGCACCGGCACCTTCACGAGCTCATCGGCGAACTTGCCCTCGCGCCAGGCCGCGGCGGCGCGGGCATGACTGCGGACCGCGAACGCATCGGCCTGCTCACGGGTGATGCCGACATCGCGCGCCAGGTTCTCGGCCGTCTCCGGCATCCCGGAAATCACGCCGAAGCGGCTCACTGGCTGCGAACGCTCGCGACCACGCTGCAGGCGATCGTGCAGGTTCACCGAGCCGGCGCGCGAACCCCAGCGCATGTCGGTGGAGTAATACTCAATGTTGCTCATGCTCTCGACGCCGGCAGCCACAACGACATCCGCCGCTCCGGTCTGGACCTGCATGGCGGCGTCGATCACGGCCTGCAGGCCCGAGCCGCAGCGGCGGTCCAGCGTCATCCCGCTCACTTCGATCGGCAGGCCGGCTTCGAGCGCCGCATAGCGGCCGAGGCACGGCGCCTCGCTGTTGCTGTAGGACTGGGCCATGACGACGTCATCGATGCGTGCCGGGTCGATGCCGCTGCGTTCGACGAGCGCTTTCAGGATGGTGCAGGCGAGCTGGTCTGCAGGCAGCGGACGCAGGCTGCCGCCGAAGGCGCCGACAGCGGTACGCAAGGGGGAAACGATAGCGGCTCTTCTCATGGGATCTGGTCCTGGGTGGAACTGCGAAATGGGGTCATGCCTGGCGCGGCCCTGCCGCGCCCGCGCGGAGCAGCCGCAACGCGCTCGCCAGCACCGGCGCATCGATCATCTTTCCGTCCACCGCGACCGCCGCGCCGCCCGCCGCCTCGCTGGCGGCGACGACGCGCCGGGCCCAGTCGAGGCGTTCCGGTGGCGGCGTGAACGCCGCGTTGACGAGCGCCACCTGGCGCGGGTGGATGCACAGCTTGCCGCCGAAGCCGAAGGCACGCGCGCGCCGAGCATCGGCGGCGATCCGGGCCGCGTCGTCCAGCGACACGGTGACGCCGTCCACCGGCGCGGCCAGGCCCGCCACGCGCGAGGCCAACACGAGGTGGGCGCGCCAGGTGCGCAGCGCCTCGTCGTCGTCCTCGATGTCCATGTCGAGCTGAAAGTCGACGCTGCCGAACACCAGCCTGTCGACCCCCGGAGCCGCAGCAATCGCCGCCAGGCAGGCCATGCCCCGCGCCGTTTCGACCAGGGCCAGCACCGGCTTGTCTCCGCAGCGGGCACGCAGCGCGGCAACATCGTCGGCCTGCGCCGTCTTGGGCAGCATCACCGCGGCCACGCCGGGATGGGCGGCCAGCCGCGCGTCGTCGTCGAACCAGGGAGTGTCGCGGCCGTTGACGCGCAGGACGACGCGGCGCCCCGCCAGCGCCGCGTGCACGGCATTCCGCGCCGCGGACTTGGCCGCGGGAGAGACGGCATCCTCGAGATCGGCGATCACCGCGTCAGCGCCGCTGGCCTCTGCCTTGGCGAAGCGCTCCGGTCGATCCCCGGGCACGAACAGGTACGAGCGCGGGCTCACCGCAGCACCTTCGACGCAGGACCTTCGATCATGGCCGCCATCTTCAGATGGCGCCTTCGGCGCGCAGACGCTCGATCTCGGCCGCATCGCAGCCGACTTCGCGGAGGATGGCCTCCGTGTGCTGCCCCAAGGCCGGCACGTCGCCCATGGCGTGATCGAAGGTGTCCATGGACGCCGGGGGCCGCAGCGCGGGCACCGGCCCTCCCGGCGTGCCGATCTCGCGCCAGCGGTCGCGCGCCTGCAGCTGCGGGTGCGCCCAAACGTCAGCGATCGAGTTCACCGCGGCATTGCCGATCTGCGCCGCGTCCAGACGCTCGATCACTTCCGGCGCGGTCAGCGGCGCGAACAGCTGCTCGATCAGCGCCTTCAGCTCGCCGCGGTTCGCGCTGCGCTTGGCGTTGGTGTCGAAGCGCACGTCGACGGCGACCTCAGGCCGCCGCAGGACCTTGTTGCAGAACGACGCCCATTCGCGCTCGTTCTGCAAGCCGAACAAGACCGTACGGCCGTCGCCGGCGGTGAACGGGCCATACGGGTAGATGCTGGGATGGCTCGCGCCCGACCGCTGCGCCGGCGGCTGGCCCTCGAAGCCGTAGTAAAGCGGATTGCCCATCCACTCGGCCAGCGTCTCCAGCATCGAGACATCGATGTGCGAGCCTCGGCCCATCCGATTGCGCTGCAGCAGTGCGGCGAGGATGGCGCTGTAGGCGTACATGCCGGCGGAGATGTCGGCGACGGAGATGCCGACGCGCGCGACATCCTGCGGCGTGCCGGTGACCGAGAGCAGCCCGGCCTCGGCCTGGATCAGGAGATCGTAGGCCTTCTTGTCGCGGTAGGGGCCGGCGCCTCCGGCGTCTCCGCCGTAGCCCGAGATGTCGCAGACGATCAGCCCGGGATGCGTCGGCCGCAGCGCCTGTGCGGACAGCCCCAGGCGCGCGGCAGCGCCGGGCGCGAGGTTCTGCACCAGCACGTCGGCCTGGGCCAGCAGCTTGCCCAGCACGCCCTGCGCGCTCTGGTGCTTCAGGTCCAGCGTGAGGCTTTCCTTGCCGCGATTGATCCAGACGAAGTAGGACGCCTGGCCGCGCACGCGGGTGTCGTAGTGGCGGGCGAAGTCGCCCTCGCCGGGCCGCTCGATCTTGATGACGCGCGCACCGAGATCGGCCAGCTGCCGGGTGGCGAAGGGGGCCGCCACCGCGTGTTCGAGCGTCACCACGGTGACGCCGTCGAGCGGACGAATAGCCGTCATGATGATCCTCAGGCGCGCTCGAAGACCGCGGCGATCCCCTGCCCGCCGCCGATGCACATGGTCGTGAGCGCGTAGCGGCCGCCCGTGCGGTGCAGCTCGTGGATCGCCTTGACCGCGATGATGGCGCCGGTCGCGCCGATCGGGTGGCCGAGCGAGATGCCCGAACCGTTCGGATTGACCTTGGCCGGGTCGAGGTCGAGCTCGCGCGCGACCGCGCAGGCCTGCGCCGCGAACGCCTCGTTGGCCTCGATCACGTCGAGATCCGACACCTTCAGCCCGGTGCGCTTGAGCACCGCACGGGTGGCCGGCACCGGGCCGATGCCCATCAGCGCCGGCTCGACGCCGGCGTGCGCATAGCCGACGAGCCGCGCCAGCGGCACGAGCCCGTGGCGGCGCACCGCATCGCCGGTGGCCAGCATCACGGCGGCGGCGCCGTCGTTGATGCCCGAGGCGTTGCCGGCGGTGACGGTGCCGCCTTCCTTCTTGAAGGCGGGCTTCATCGTCGCGAGCGAGGCGAGCGAAGTGTCGGCGCGCGGGTGCTCGTCCTTGTCGACGATCTGAGTCCCCTTGCGGGAGGCGATCTCCACCGGCACGATCTGCTGGGCGAAGCGCCCCTCGGCCAGCGCCTGCAGCGCGCGCCGGTGGCTCTCAAGCGCGAGCGCATCCTGGTCTTCCCGGCTGATGCCGAACTTCGCGGCCACGTTCTCGGCCGTGATGCCCATGTGGACGCGCCCAAACGGATCCTGCAGCACGCCCAGGGTGTAGTCCAGCAGCGTGGAGTCGCCCATGCGGATGCCCCAGCGGCCCGCCGTCATCAGGTAGGCGCCGCGGCTCATCGCCTCGGCGCCCGCGCCGATCGCGAGCTCGGCATCGCCCAGCAGCAGCGACTGCGCGGCCGAGATGATCGCCTGCAGGCCCGAACCGCACAGGCGGTTGACGTTGAAGGCGGGCACCTCCTTGGGCAGGCCGGCGTCGATCGCCGCGACACGCGAGAGATAGGCGTCGCGCGGTTCGGTCGGGATGACATTGCCCATCGCGACATGGCCGACCGCATCCGCGGGGGCGCCGGAACGCAGCAGCGCGGCCTTCACGGCGCACGTGGCGAGTGCGGACAAGGGGACATCCTTGAGGCCGCCGCCGAAGGCGCCGATGGCGGTGCGCGCGGCGCTGACGACGAAGAGTTCGGGTGAGGTCATGGCGAGGTCCGGAAGTCAGAACGTGATTCAGTAGGAACGCGGCAGCCCGAGCACGTGCTCGGCGACGAAGGCGAAGATCATGTTGGTGGAGACGGGCGCGACCTGGTAGAGGCGCGTCTCGCGGAATTTGCGCTCAATGTCGTATTCGCAGGCAAAGCCGAAGCCGCCATGCGTCTGCAGGCAGACGTTGGCGGCCTCCCAGCTCGCCTTGGCGGCGAGGTGCTTGGCCATGTTGGCCTCGGCGCCGCAGGGCTGCTGCGCGTCGAAGAGTTCGGCGGCCTTGAATCGCATCAGGTTGGCGGCCTCGATCTCGATGTAGCTTTCGGCGATCGGGAACTGCACGCCCTGGTTGCGTCCGATCGGGCGGTCGAACACCACGCGTTCGTTGGCGTACTTGGCCGCCCGGTCGATGAACCAGTAGCCATCGCCGATGCACTCGGCGGCAATCAGCGTGCGCTCGGCATTGAGGCCGTCGAGGATGGTGCGGAACCCCTTGCCCTCCACGCCCAGCAGGTTCTCCTCGGGGATCTCGAGCTCGTCGAAGAACAGCTCGTTGGTCTCGTGGTTGACCATGTTGAGGATGGGCCGCACCGTCAGCCCTTTGCCGATGGCCTGCTTCAGGTCGACCAGGAAGCACGACAGGCCGTCGGAACGCTTCTGAACCTCAGCCAACGGCGTGGTGCGGGCGAGCAGCACCATCATGTCGCTGTGCTGCACGCGCGAGATCCACACCTTCTGGCCGCTGATGACCCAGCGGCCGTCCTTCCTGACCGCCATCGTCCTCAGCTTGGTGGTGTCGCTGCCGGTCGTCGGCTCGGTGACGCCCATCGACTGGATGCGCAGCTCGCCGCTGGCGATGCGCGGCAGGTACCTCTCCTTCTGCTCCTTCGAGCCGCTGCGCAGCACCGCGTTCATCACGTACATCTGGCCGTGGCAGGCGCCGGAGTTACCGCCGCTGCGGTTGATCTCTTCCATGATGACCGAGGCCTCGACCAGCGACAGGCCCGAGCCGCCGTACTCCTGCGGGATCAGCGCGGCCATCCAGCCGGCCTTGGTCAGCGCGTCGACGAAGGCCTCCGGATAGGCACGCTGCTCGTCGACCCGACGGAAGTACTCGTCCGGGAACTCGGCGCACAAGGCCCGAACGGCGTCGCGGATGTCCTGGAATTTGTCGATGCGTTGATCGAGCACGATGGGATCCTTCGGAAGTCGGCAGAGTTTCAGAAAAGCGTCGCGCTGGCGTCCATGCACAGCGCGCCATTGGCGTCGCGCACCCACAGACGCACACTGCGACCGTCGGGTGCGGGCTCGCCGCAGAGATGGAACGGGGCAGCATCGAAGACAGGGCGCGCGGCGCGGAACTCGAAGGCGGACAGCCTGGCATCCGGCAGGTGACGACGGACCAGGTCGGCCAGCAGCGTGGCCAGGAGCGGGCCGTGGACGACCAGTCCGGCGTAGCCTTCGACCCCGGTCGCGTAGGGTCTGTCGTAGTGAATGCGGTGGCCGTTGAAGGTCAGCGCGGAATAGCGGAACAGCAGCACCGGGTCCGGGCGAATCTCGCGCATCCAGTCTTGCCCGACGGGTGCGAGCCGGGGTTCGGGAACGGAATCGCCGGGCCGGGGATCCTCGCGGTAAACGATGTCCTGTTCTTCAACGATCGCCACGCCCACGGCGTCCGCCAGCTCGTGGCGCACCTTCACGAACACCAGCGTGCCGCTGCGGCCGCTCTTGGCGGAAACGTCGAGGATCTCCGAGGTGCGCGTCGCCGCTTCGCCGACGCGCAGCGGCCGTGCGAACTGCAGGCGCCCCGCCGCCCACATCCGGCGCGGCAGCGGCACCGGAGGCAGGAAGCCGCCACGCGCCGGGTGACCGTCGGCCCCGACCTGCGAGAGGCGCACCACCGGAAGAAAGAACAGCCAATGGTGCAGCGGCGGCACCGGCGCAGCGCCCACGGGCGCCTCACGGTCGAGCGTGGCGTCGAGCGCGCAAAGCGGGGCCTCGGTCAGCAGCTCGGTGCGCGTCTCGCGCCGGCCGATCCAAGCGCGCAGCGCATCGATGTCGAGAGCGCCGGCGCTCATTCGCCCGTGAAGCGTGGCGCACGCTTCTCCATGAACGCGCACACCGCCTCGGCGTGGTCGGCGGAATCCATCGCGGCCGCCTGATAGTCGACCTCGGTTCGGATCGCTGCCTCCAGCCCGTCGACGCCCTGCGCCAGCGCGCTCTTCAGGAGCGCGGTCGCGACCGGCGGCAGCGCAGCATATTCCTCGGCAACGGCGGTCGCGCGGGCCAGCGCCTGCCCCGGCTCGGCGACTTCGTCGGCCAGGCCGATGCGCTCGGCCTCGAGGCCGTCGAACATGCGCCCGAGGCCCAGGATCGCGCGGGCCTTCGCGCGGCCGACGCGGTGCTGCAGGCTCCACAGCGCGCCCATGTCCGGCAGCAGGCCCACCTTGATGAAGGCCGCGCCGAACTTCGCGTCGCGCGCGGTGACGACGAAGTCGCACAGCGAGGCGATCGACAGCCCGGCCCCCATGGCGCTGCCCTCCACCGCCGCGACGACGGGCTTCTGGCCGAGCGCGATCTGGCGGATCAAGGCGGTGACGAGATTCCAGCGCTCGCGGTTCTGCAACAGCGTGCGCGGCGCCATCTCGCTGATGTCGCCGCCAGCGCAGAAATGCCCCTGCGCCCCGGTGATCACCAAGGCGCGCACCTCGGGATCGGCCATCGTGGCCTCGAGGCGTTCGCGCAGCTGGGAGCGCATCTGCAGGCAGAAGGCGTTGCGGCGCGCCGGATAGGTCAGCGTCAGAACGGCGACCGCGCCCGTCCGGGTCAGCGGCACCATGTCCTCGGGGCGGTCGGCGGAATTGCGCATCGCGGCAGCCTCCTCAACGGCCGTTGAAGCGCGGCTCGCGCTTCTGCTGGAACGCCGCCAGCGCCTCGATGCAGTCCTCGCTCAGGCGACAGCGAATCATGTTGCGCGCTTCCAGGTCGAGCACCTGCTCAACGGTCTCGTTGGCCGCGGCATGGATGTTTTCCTTGATGTAGCGGTACGCCAGCGCAGGTCCCTGCGCGAGCCGCAGCGCATAGGCGTCGACCGCCGCGTCGAGCTCGGCATCGGGCAGCACCCGGTTCACCAGGCCGAGCGCGAGCGCCTCCGCGGCCCCGATGCGATCCGACAGCATGTAGATCTCCTTGGCGCGAGACGGTCCGACCAGCTGCGTGAGGAAGTAGCTGCCGCCGTAGTCGCCCGAGGTGCCGATGCGCGCGAAGCTGGAGATCAGGAACGCGTTGTCCGCGGCGATACGGAAGTCGCACGCGAGCGCCATCGAGAAGCCCATGCCGGCGGCCGGACCGCGCAGCTTGGCGATGGTCGGCTTGCCCATCGTGTGGAGCAGGTACGAGGCCTGGGCCATGTGCTTGAGGCGGTCGACGCGCGACTCGTGCGCCTGCCATGCCGGCGTCTCGCCGAACGCCTGCGCGATCGGGTCGGTCGGGTCGGGCGAACCCATCGAGCGCACATCGGCGCCGGTGCAGAACGACGAGCCGGCACCGGTCAGCACGACGACACGGACCCCCGGATGGCGCGCGGCATCGACCAGCTGGCGCACCAGCAGGTTCTGGCCGGCCGTGTCGATGGCGTTCTTGGTCTCGGGGCGGTCGAAGCTCAGCGTCAGCACACCGCTGTCGCTGAGCTCCGAGCGGATGGCGGCACGGGAGGTCGGGTCGGTCATCAGATCAATTCCTTGAGGCGCGATTCGTCGAAGGGCGGCAGTTCCTCGCCGGCACGCAGCTTGCGGGTCCAGTTCGGTTCGTTGAGGAGCGCGCGGCCGACGGCCACGAGGTCGAACTCGCCCCGGTTGAAGCGGGCCATCAGCAGCGCGATGTTGTCGGATCCTCCTGCGCGGCCGTCGCGCCGGGAGTCGTAGAAGCCACGGTCCAGGCCGATGCCGCCGACCGCCATCGCCAGCTTGCCGGTCAGCTTGCGAGCCCAGCCCGAGAGGTTCAGCGGCGAGCCCTCGAACTCGGGGCGGTCGAAATAGCGCACGCTGCCGTCGAAGACATCGACGCCGGCGTCGGCGATCGGACCCAGCACTTCTTCCAGCTCCTGCGGCGTGGCCGCCAGGCGGGCCTTGAAGTCCTGCTGCTTCCACTGCGAAAAGCGGAAGAAGATGGGCAGCGCCTCGCCGGCCTCGCGCCGGATCGCGCGCACGACCTCGGCCGCGAAGCGCGCCCGAGCGCGGCGGTCTCCGCCCCAGGCATCGGTGCGGCGATTGGTCTCGCCCCAGAGGAAGCTGTCGATCAGGTAACCGTGCGCGCCGTGGATGGCGATGCCGTCGAAGCCCAGGTCGCGGGCATGGCGCGCGCTGCGGGCGTAGGCATCGATGACGTCCTGGATGTCGCGCTCGGTGGCCGGTGCGGTCGGCGCGATCATGCGCTCGACGTACGAGGGCGGGCTAGACGTCACCCGGTCGGCCGGTCCCCACAGGCCCGACGGCCGCACCGACGGCACCAGCGGGTGGGGACCGGTGCCGATCGAGCGCATCACGCCCTGGTGCCACAGCTGCGGAACGATCTTGCCTCCGGCCGCATGCACTTCGTCGACGACCCGCTTCCAGCCCGCCAGGGCGCGATCGCCATGCAGCTGCGGCAGGTCGCTCTCGCCGAGTCCGGCCTCGCCGAGCGCCGCGGCGTGGTCGACCCCCACGCCTTCGGTGATCAGCAGGCCCGTGCCGCCGTCGACGCGTCGGCGATAGTAGGCGGCGACCTCCGGACCGGGCACGCCATCGGGCGAGAAGTTGCGCGTCATCGGCGCCATCACGATCCGGTTGGGGATCGTGAGCCCACGCACGCTCAGCGGCTGGAACAGGGGCTCGACATCAAGAGGCATCGGATCTCCGCGGTACTCAAGGAGCGTCGGTGACCTGGGCGCGAGCCTGGTCGCCCGCGGCGGTCCAGAAGCGCTCCCAGCTGGGCCAGGCATGGGGCAGCTGCGGCGCATGGCGCGGGCCTTCGTACCGGCCGGGCCAGCGCTGGAAGTTCGGGCCGTGCGGGCGCTCCTGCCAGTCCGTGGAGTACCAGTGCTTCTCGTCACGGTGCTCGAAGCACCAGCGGCCTTCGCTGAGCACGTAGCGGTCAAAGTAGCAGATCGCCATCTCGACCCAGTGGCCCTTGTCCTCGTGGCCCGCGCGGCAATAGACGGTGCCGGTGGCATGCCCGTCATCGACGAAGTCCACCGTCTGCCCGCAGATCAGGTGCACCGAACGGTAGAAGCCTCCCATGATCCTGGGGCTCTCGTAAAAGCGCTGCAGGGCCTCGCGTCCCCGGCCCCAGCGGCCGCAGTCGACATCAACGGCAAACAGCGCCGCCATCGCCGCCGCATCGCGCGAATCCACGGCCAGCGCGTAGCGAGCGGGCAGCTGCTGGATCTCCAGCTGCGCCTCGACACGCGCCAGGCGGCGCTCGAACGAATCGTTCACGCCGCGGACTCCTTGCCGAAGTCCGCCACGTAGGGCTGATGCGCGAGCGCGCCTCCGTCCACGCACAGCACCTGGCCGGTGATGAAACCGGCCTCGTCGGAGGCCAAGAAGACGACCGCGGCGGCGATGTCCTCCGGCGCGCCGAAGCGCGGCGACAGCTGGTGGCGCAGCATGACCCGGCCGAGACTCGAGTCCACGTAGGCGCCGCGGGTGGCCGGCGTGACGATGAGCCCGGGGGACACCGCATTGCAACGGATGTTGTCCTGGCCGTGCTGCGTCGCGACGTTCTGGGTCAGCGAATTGATCGCCGCCTTGGACGCGCTATAGGCCGTGTGCGACAGCGCGCCGGCGAGTGCAGCGTCCGAACTCGTGTTGACGATGCTGCCGCCGCCGCTGCGCCGCAGGTGGGGGATGGCGGAGGGGCAGGCGACCATCGTGCCGCGCAGGTTGATGCGTATAAGGGGTCCCAGACCTCGGTC
>NZ_BADL01000391.1 GCF_000333615.1 Ideonella sp. B508-1
TGCGGACGCGGCATGTCAGGCAGCCTCGGAACGATCGGGCAGTTCGCTCACGTCGAAGCAAACAAGCAAGCCGAGTTCCCGAGCCCGGGCCACGTCCATGTCGGCGCCCTTCGATTCGCCCGGCACGCGCAGCACGGCATCGCAGCGTCCGATGAGCCGGTGCGCAACGGGGTACTGGTACTGTTGAAACACTTCGTCGCCGTGCACTCGGCCCCCTGCGGCATGAATGATGGGCAGCGCCATCCACTCACCTACGAGCGGTGGATGCCCGCGCTGGTAAATGGGGAACGTCTGGCTCTCGAGCCGCGCGCGGTTGGCGGCGATGCGCTCTGGATCGCCACCGGTGCCAGACATATAGGGGCCCGCGATGAGCACGAGCAGCGGACGACTCGCGAATGGAGGTGCGTGGGTGCTCATCGTCATCGTGCAGTTTCATGCAATGTCGTGTAATATCGTGCAATCCTATCGCAGCGCACGCCTGAGGCGCAAGACCCACTCCTGAGGCACATGCTCACCGCCCAGCGCAGACAACTCATCCTCAGCCGCCTCGCCGCCCACGGACAGATCGTGGCCGTGGAGCTGGCCGAGGAACTCGGCACCTCCGAAGACACGATTCGCCGCGACCTGCGCGAGCTGGCGCAGCAGGGCAAGCTCCAGCGTGTGCATGGTGGCGCGCTGCCGGCTTCGGTGGCAGCGGGAGACCTGCTGATGCGCGAGCAGGTGTCGTCCCTTGAAAAGCAGGCGCTGGGTCGCTGCGGTGCGAATCTGATCCAGCCCGGCCAGGTGGTGATCATCGATGGTGGAACCACCGCCATCCAACTAGCGCGCCATCTGCCGGCAGACCTGCGCGCCACGGTGATCACGCACAGCCCCAACGTGGCAGTGGAGCTGGCAGCCAATCGGTACATCGATATCATCGTTCTAGGTGGACGGCTGTTCCGGCATTCGATGGTGAATGTGGGCGCTTCGGTCATCGAGGCGGCCTCGCGGTTTCGCGCCGATTTGTTCTTCTTGGGCGTGACAGGCGTGCACCCTGAAGCGGGACTGAGCACAGGTGATTCCGAAGAGGCCGACGTGAAGCGTGCCCTGCATGCGCGCGCGGCAGAGACCATCGTGCTGGCGTCTAGCGAGAAGCTGCTGAGTGCTTCTGCCTTTGTCGTCGCGCCAATGCACGGGCTGTCACTGCTGGTGGTGCCGGCCAATACGCGACCGAAGACGATGACGGCGCTGCGCGCAGGAGGCATCAAGGTACAGAAGGCCAGCTAGGTCGGCGACAGAAGGGAGGCCATCCGGTCCATCCAAGTCGATCGCTCCGGCGATCGGCTTGCCGTGGACTGGTCGATGACCGACGGCCATGCGCCGCATCGAAGCAGGCGGCGGCGTCAGTTCGAGCCGAACTCGCCGCCCAGGATCGCGATGATGTCCTGACGCTCGCCCGGCAGCCGGACCACATCCAGATGGTCAGCGCGCTCGAAGCCACACCACACCCGCGGACACTTCCCCACCCGCCTGGTCCGCCACCCGGGTATGTCCAGCAACTTCCGAGCTGCCTGGATCGACGGACGCTCGGTCCGCGCGGCAGAGACGGCCAGGGCCTCGGCCGTCTTGCGCAGGAGGCTGCGCGGCGGGACGTCGAAGCCGTCCAGTGGTCGGCCGGCCACGCGCCTGAACAGCAGCATCAGCGCGGCCGGCAGGCGATGGTCGCTGCGGACCTGCGCGCGGATGGCCGCCACGTCGTCCGAGAACAGCGTGAAGAACCGTTCCAGGTCGACATCGCTCAGTTGCTCAGCCGCGCCCAGCCTGGCGGAACGCCGTCGGGCTCGCGCCGGTGTGTGCCTTGAACAGCGCCCGAAACGCACGCACGTCCGCATAGCCCACCATCGCCGCGATCTGCTCGATCGAGCGCTGCGTGCTGTGCAGCATGCGCTTGGCCGTCTCCACCCGAAGTCGGCGCGCATAGTCGCCCGGCGTCATGCCCAGGCTGCGTTCGAAGCGGCGCAGCAGCGTCGCGTGGCTGACGGCGAGCGTGCGCGCGAGCTCCGAGATCTTCAGGTCCTGCGCGAAGCGCTGCGCCAGCCAGAACTGCGCGCTCGCCACCAGCGGATCCGCGCTGCTGGCCGGGCTGTCGCGCCGATCGGATTCCATGCCCGTGGCCTGCGCCAGCCATTGCGCAGACATCGGCGAGATCGCGCGCTCGACCAGGCGCGCGACGAGCGACCATTCGGCCGCCGGCGCGCCGCAGGCGTAGACGCCGTGATGTTCGGTCAGCGTCGCCCGAACGTCGACCCTGACGCGCCGATAGCGCCGCCTGAACATCGCCCGCAGCGGATCCGGCAAGGCCACCTTGCCGCCATCGAGCAAGCCGCTCTCGGCGAGCAGCATCACCGCGGTGCCGCTGGCCCCGAGCACCGCCCCCCGGGCCCGCTGCCGGCGCAGCCAGTCCGACAAGGGCCGGGCATGATCGAGCAGCATCGACAGCTCGGCCTCCCCGCCCGCGACGAACGCCGGCAGGTAGACGATGCGGAATGCCGCGTCGCCCTGCAGGTCGCCGTCGCAGGCCATGCGGCGGCCGCCGGCGAACTCCAGCTCGCCGCCGTCCGCGGTGAGCAGGCGCACGCGCGTCTGCATCGGGGTGGCGTACGGCGCCGCGAACATGGTGAGCACCTGGCGCGCCACCAGCGCGAGGCCGTCTGTCAGCGCCCCCACGCTGGATAGGTAGCTGCCCGGCAGCGCCACGACGGCGACATCCTTCAAGGGATCGGCGGGGACGGGAACAATGCGAATTTCAACCCCCAAGAGTGACGATTTGAATCCTATCAGCGGGCCGTCTTCGAGAGCATCATTTTTTCCTTCGAACCCCGCGGCATCGGATCAAGGCCGGCGGGGAGTCCGCCAGAGCCCCCAGGGCCGCCAAGGAGACACATGCCCGCACCCCAGCAGTTCCGCGACCGCCTGCGCGGCAAGGTCGCCATCGTGACCGGCGCCGGATCGCAAGGCGACGGCGTCGGCACCGGCAAGGCGATCGCCGTGCTGATGGCCGGCGAAGGCGCCCAGGTCTGCCTCGTCGATCGAGAACCCGCGCGCGCGCAGGAGACGCTCGCGATGATCCAGGCCCGGGGCGGCGACGCCTTCGTCTGCGCCGGCGACGTCACGCAGTCCGCGGACGGCGAACGGATCGTCGCCGAGACCGTGCAGCGCTACGGCGGCGTGGACATCCTGGTCAACAACGTCGGCATCGCGAGCGCGCCGGGCGACTTCGACAGCTTCGACGAAGCGGCCTGGACCCGCGTCCTGGACGTCAACCTGCGCAGCGCCGTGCTGATGTGCCGTCACACCGTGCCGCGCATGGTGGCACGCGGCGGCGGCGCGATCGTCAACATCTCGTCGATCGCCGGCATCCGCGCCCACGGCACCTTCGCCTATGGGCCGTCGAAGGCCGCGATGAACCAGTTGAGCAGCGAGTTGTCGGTGGTCTACGGCCGCCAGGGCATTCGCGCCAATACGGTGGCGCCCGGTCACATCGCGACCCCGCTGTCGCAAGGCCTGCTGGGCGAGGAGGCGCGCGCCGCGCGCCGCAAGGTCGGTCCGCTGGGCATCGAAGGCGACGCCTGGGACGTCGCGGCCGCGGCGCTGTTCCTCGCGAGCGACGAGGCGCGCTTCATCACCGGCGTGCTGATTCCGGTCGACGGCGGCGTCGTCGAGACCGGCCCGCTCGTGGCCCACGCACTGATCACCCGACCCGAACAGGCTCGCTGAGCCACCGAAGGAGACTGCCATGAACGCCCCCAGAGAAGACCTCGTGCCGATGATGCGCGAGTTCAACGTGTCCAACCACCTGCTGGGCGACCATGCCTCGCTCGAGACTGCCTGGCACCGCGACGGCTACCTGTTCTTCCGCGACGTGCTCGATCACGAACCGCTGGAGCGCATGCGCCAGCAGCTGATCGACCACCTCGCGGAGAACGGCTTCGTCGACAGGGCCGACCCGCTGGTCCGCTGGAACGGCAAGCCACGCGAAGGCTTCACCTTCTTCCCTGTCCGCGCGATGAACGAGCGGCGCGCCTCCCGCACCGTGATGGAAGACCCGAAGATCCGCGCATTCTTCCAGCGGCTCTTCGACGTGCCCCTGTACTGGGTGCCGTTCACCGAGTACCGCACGACGCCCCCGGCCATCGAGCGCAAGCCCTTGCGCTACGACTTCATCCACGAGGACGCGATCTACAGCGACCGGCTCGACTTCATCATCTGCTGGATCCCGCTGTCGGACATCGACGCCGATGTTGGCGGCCTGTGCGTAGCCGAGGGTCTGCACAACGGGCCCTGTCTCCATCCGAAGGACGGTGACAAGATCCTTCCAATCCCGGCGGACAGCATCCCCCCCGACGCCTGGGTACGCACAAACTATCGGCTCGGCGACCTGCTGCTCATGAGCCGGCGCACGCCGCACACCGGACTGACCAACCACTCAGACCGCTTCCGCCTGTCGATCGACACCCGCATCCTGCCCGATGGCGGGCGCTTCCCGTTCGCGCCCCGCCTGCCCTACGTCGGCAAGCTGGTCGAGCGGACCGACACCCACGTCGTCGTCGAGGACGCCCAGGGCCGCCACAAGCTGCGGCTGGACGGCGCCAGCTACATCCGCGGCCTGTTCGGCAACAAGCTGACGGCACCCGAGATCCCCGACGTCTACCCGATCGGCTCCGAGGTCATCACCGCCTACGAGGGCGACCTGTTGCAGACCATGCGGCCGCAGAACTGACCTGACGCGAACAGCGGGGCCCGCGCAGCGCGTGACGCGCTCGCGGGCCTTTTCAATTCCACCGCCGCGCGACGGAGCATTTTTTTCGTTTTCATTTCGAAACGTTCCTCATTTATACGAACGAAAGTCGATAGCAAGCTCACGCCCCTTCGCACGAAGGCGCGTCCATCGGCCCACCAGCAACAGCCGCAGGCGGCGCCTGCGAGAACCCACTTCCGACAGGAGACAACGTGTCGCAAATCCGCATTCCCTTTTCCCTCTCGCGACGGCTACTGCCCCTCACTGGCATCAGCATCAGGCTGCGCCTGGGACTCGGGTTCGGCTTCATCATCGCGCTGGTCTGCGCCATCGCGGCGATGGCCTGGCTGCTGCTGACGAGCACCTCCCGCCGGATCGACGAGCTCCAGCATGCGCAGACCGAGGCGCACAGCCTCATCGGACAGATGATCGCGGAGGTCAACACCAGCTACGACGCGCTGCTGTGCTCGGTGCTGCTGACCGACCCGGAGGACCTGGCAGACCAGAAGCGCATCCTCGTCGAGAGCCCCGCTCGATACGACGCGATCGAGGCCCGGCTCGCCAAGCTGCTCGATCACGACGGCGTGCCTGCCGCGCTGCGCGATCAGTTCCACGACCTGCAATCGAACAGCGAGACAGCGAAGGGCTCGCTGCGTTCGCTGATCGACATGGTGGGAGACCCACAGCGCAAGGACGCCATGTCGTCGCAGGTCGCCAACACGCTGAAATCCTACTTCGAACGCTGGCTCGGCAGCGCCGCCAAGCTGCGCGCGGCGCGTGAGCAGGCCGCGCGCGCCGAGCAGGCCGAGATGACGCGCACGCTGCAGCGCGCGAGTTGGCTGTTCGCGGTCGCCGCGGCCGCGGCGGTGGCGATCGGCGGCTTCGCGGCCTGGAGCATCGCGCGCAGCGTCAATCGGCCGCTGACCCAGGCGATCTCGATCGCCGAGCGCATCGCGCAGGGCAATCTGTCGCACGAGATCGCCGCGGCAGGCCCCAACGCCGCCGAGATCCGCGCGCTGCTCGATGCGCTGGGCCGCATGCAGGCCGGCCTGCGCACGCTGGTGCAGGAAGTGCGCGAGTCGGCCTCCGAGATCGCCTACAGCAGCGGCGAGATCGCGGCCGGCAACCGCGACCTGTCCCAACGCACGGAGCTGACCGCAGGCAGCCTCCAGCAGGCCGCCAGCACGATGCAGCAGGTCACAGGCAGCGTGCGCCAGACGGCCGACGCTACCCGCAGCGCCAGCCAGTTCGTCGGCACGGCGGTCGACACGGCGCGCCTCGGCGGCCAGGTGGTCGCCGACGTGGTCGCCCGCATGGACGAGATCATCGGCGACAGCCGCCGGATCGCCGACATCACCGCCGTCATCGACGGCATCGCCTTCCAGACCAACATCCTCGCGCTGAACGCTGCCATCGAGGCAGCGCGTGCCGGGAACCTGGGTCGCGGCTTCGCGGTCGTGGCGGGCGAGGTGCGCTCGCTGGCGCAGCGCAGCGCCACGGCGGCACGCGACATCAAGGACCTGATCAGCGAGAGCGTCACCAAGATCGAGTCCGGCAATCGGCTCGTGCGCGACGCCGGAGGCCGCATGCAGCAGATCGTGCGCTGCGTGGAGGACGCGAACCGCGACATCGGCCAGATCTCGGACGCCGTGTCGCGCCAGAGCACGGAGTTCGACCAGATCGGCGCGGCCGTCGTCGAGGTCGACAAGATGACGCAGAGCAACTCCGCGCTGGTCGAGCAGAGCATGGCCGCCTCGGAGAGCTTGTACCAGCAAACCGTGAAGCTGCGCTCCCTGGTGGAGACCTTCGTCGTCGATGCCAAGGCGCAGGCCATTGCCGCCTGAGAAAACCGTGTGGACATCGTCCACGGCCGCCACCGGGCCCCGCACGCGTCGCGGGCCCGCCGGCCGCGGAACGGCGCCGCCCGGTTCAGATCATTCGCAAGGCGCTCAGGTCCGACAGGTATTTGCGGATCAGCGCCGGCGAGAGATGCGGGATGTCGCCCTCGGTCCCGATCCCGCGCAGGCGCACGGCCTCATGGAAGCGCGCGGCCGACAGCTTCGCGCCCGCGGTCGCCGGCATCGGCTGGCGAAAGGCGTCGAGCAACGCCAGCACGGACTGCTGGCGGCGTTCGTCCGGCAGCGCGCGCAGCGCGGTCTCGAAGCGCGCCAGCCAGTCGGCGTGGTCGGCGACCCGTTCGAGACGATGGCCCGATTCGGCGATCCAGTCGGCAAATGAATCCAGCGAGATGCCGTCGTCGTGCGGGTTGAGAACGTGGTAGGTCCGGAAGCCGTCGGCGTCGCCGTCCCCCAGCGCGGCGACCGCCGCGGCGACGAAGTCCACCGGCAGGCCGTCGTAGTGCGGTCGCATGGCGCCCGCCGGGCCGGGCTGGTAGAACGAGGCCGGCGCGAGGCCGGTGACCACCAGGCTCAGAATCAGGCGCGTGAACATGTCCGGCACATTCAGCTGGCCGTGAAAGCGGCTGTGCGCGAGGATCATGTCCGAGCGCAGCACCGTGACCGGCAGGCCGCAGCGCTCGTGCGCCTCGCGCAGCAGCACCTCGCCGGCCCACTTGCTCGTCGCATAGCCGCCGGCATAGCGTCCGTCGATCGGCCGGCGCGGCGCCGCGACGCGGACGTCGGCGTCCTCGTCGATCAGCGCGCCGTCCGGGTTGATCGCGACGGCCACCGTCGACACGTTGACAAAGGGCTTCACCCGCGCGGTCAGCGCCAGGCGGATCAGCTCCGCGGTGCCCGCCACGTTGGGACCGAACAACTGCGCGTAGGGCAGTCTATGGTTGACCAGCGCGGCCGGATGGACGATCAGGTCGACCTCCTCGGCCAGGCGCTGCCAGGCCGCCGCATCCAGGCCGAGGCCGGGCTCGCCGATGTCGCCCGCCAGCACCTCGAGGTGCGCGCCCGCCAGCGTCTCGAAGTGCGCCTTCAGGCCGGGATCGCCGCCGTCGAAGGCCTCCGCGATGCGCCCGCGCGCGGCCGCCGCATCGGCACCGCGGGCGATGCAGACGAGGCGGCCGCCTGACGTCGCGAGGCGCTCCAGCCACTCCAGGCAGAGGAAGCGGCCGAGAAAGCCGTTGGCGCCGGTCAGCAGCACGGTGCGCGGCGTGCGATTGGCGCGCGGCAGCGCGCGTGCGGCGGACAAGGCGGCGGTGTCGATGAACTTGTCGAGGACCAGGTCGCTCGCATGAACTTCGGTCGCGTCGCGGCCATGGATCTCCGCGAAGCCGGGGCGTCGCACGCCGCCGGCGCGGCGCGCCTCCACCATGGCCGCCAGCCGCTGCAGGCTGCTGTCGGGGCCGATGACGGCGCTCACCGGCAACTCGACGCCGAAGACCTCCTCGAGCAACAGGGAGAAGGACAGCGCCGACAGCGAGTCGCCGCCCAGGTCCTGGAAGCTGACCCGGGCATCGGCCGGAATGTCGGCAATGCCGAGGGTCGCCTTGACCGCGCGCGCCATTGTCTCCAGCACGGGCCGGCGGGCGCCGTCCCGGCGCAGGGCGGCGAGCTCCTCCGCCTGGTCATCGGCCAGCGCCGAATACAGCGCCGCCAGCCGCGCGTCGTAACGCTCCTTCAGGCCCGGTCGCCGCGCCTTGCCCACCGAGGTCAGCAGGCCGTTCTCGACACTGAAGGGCTCGGGCTCGACGATGAAGTCGCGCGGCACCTCGTAGGAATTCAGGCCGGCGGCCTGGGCGGCCGAGCGCAGCGCCTCGCGCAGCAGCGCCTTCACGGCGGCCGGTTCCGGCCTGGGTCCCAGCGCGGCCTCCACGGCAGGGGCATGCGGCACGACCACCGCCAGCAGATAGGCGCGCTCGCTGCTGCCGTGAACGTAGATCTGGTGGACCGCCGGATGGCCGCCCGCGAAGACCGCCTCGAGCTTGGCGATGGCGACGAACTCGCCCTGGGCCAGCTTCAGCACGTTGTTGCGGCGGTCGACGTAGACGATCCGGTCCGGGCCGATCTCGGCCATGATGTCGCCGGTGCGGTAGTAGCCGTCTTCGTCGAACATCGCGGCCGTCGCCTCCGGGTTGGCGTAGTAGCCCGGCATGGCCGACAAGGTCTTGACCAGCAGCTCGCCGCGCGGGTACGGCTTGTCGGTCCGGAAGTAGCCCAGTTCCGGCACGTCGACGAGCTTGTAGTCCAGCACCGGCGGACGCGCGATCTGCGTGTTGAAGCTGACCATGCCGACCTCGGTGGTGCCGTAGCCGTTGTTCAGGCGCGTGTCGAGCGCGGCTTCGATGAAGGCCGCCATCTCGTCGGTCAGCGGCGCGGCGCCGGTGGTGGCGGTGAGCACGCGCCCCCCCAGCGACCGCACGCGCAGCCGCTCCAGCGCGTCGCGGACCGCGACCTCCTTCGTCGTCGCCGCGTCCGCCGCCAGCCGGCGCTCGACGTCGTCCACGAACCGGTGGTACAGCATCTCGCAGATGCGGGGCACGAGGTTGACCATCGTCGGCCGCACGAGTTCGATGTCCTCGAACAGGGTGGACAGGTCGCTGCGCGCCGTGAAGCAGCAAAGCCCGCCGCTGCCGAGGATCATGCCCAGCCAGCTGCGGCCGAAGCTGTGGTTCATCGGCATGTAGTTCAGGCAGACCAGCGGATGGGTCGCCGGGCGCAGCCAGGGCGGACGGAACATGCGCTCGGTGTACATCGCACCCTTGGGCGAACCGGTGCTGCCGGAGGTGTAGAACAGCGTGACCAGGGTGTCGTCGCTCGCCGGCGGGGCCGGCGGAGCCGGGGGCAGCGCAGCGCCGCGGCGCAGGGTCTCGGCCATCGTCTCCAGCGGCAACGCGACCCCCGCCGCCGCGAGCCTGCGGCGCCCCGCGTCCAGTCGCTCACGCTGATCCTCGTCCTCAATCGCACATTCGAACACGACCAGGCGCGCGGGCCGCGCCCCCGCGAGCACGGCATCGATCGCAGCGTCCAGGCAATCCAGGCTGGTCGCGAACCAGCGGGCTTGCGTCTCCTCGAGGATGCGCACCGTCTGCGCCGTCGGGGCGTGCGTCTGTAGCGGGACGCTCACGACGCCTAGCAGGATGCAGGCAAGGTCGATGACCGCATAGTCGATGCCGGCGAATCCCATCATGCAGATGCGGTCGCCAGGACGCACGGGCGCGTCAGCGTCGTGATGGCAGGCGCGCGCGAGGGCATCCACGCGTGCGCGCAGCTCGCGATAGCTGATCGTCTCGAAGGCCGGCATCAACTGCAGCGTGCGCCGCCCGGTGGACGGATCGGTGACGAGCTCGCGGGCGCGCTGGCCGAGCGCCGGACGGTCGGCGTAGCTTTCGAGCACCGTCGTCACGATCTGTGCCAACGGCGTCCCCGGACGGGCGTTGGCGGCCTGCACCTCGGGACGCGGCGCGGCCGCG
>NZ_BADL01000390.1 GCF_000333615.1 Ideonella sp. B508-1
AGGATGGCCACGGTGGCCGAGCCCTGGGCGGCGCGCAGCGCCAGCGAGATCACGAAGGCCAGCAGGATCAGCGGCAGGTGGGTGGCGGTCAGGCTGGTGGACAGCGCGGTGCCGATGCCGCTGGCGGTGAGCACCTTGGCGAAGACGCCGCCGGCACCGGTCACCAGGATCACGGTGGCCGCCGGGGGCAGGGCCGATTCCATGACGGCGTTGGTGCGCTCGCGGCTCCAGCGCTGGCCATGGCCGATCAGCCACATGGCCAGGCCCACGGCCACCATCAGCGCGAACACGGGCGCGCCGATGAAGCCCAGCAGGGTGCGGGTCGCATCGCCCTTGGGCAGCAGGGTGGCCCCGGTGGTGCCCACCATGATCATGGCCAGCGGCACCAGGATCAGCGCCAGCACCACGGCCAGGCTGGGGGCCTTGCCACGGCTGTGGATGGCCTCGTCGGCCTGCTCGGCCCCGAAGGCGGCGAACTGCTCGGCGGTGGCCGGCAGCATGGCGTACTCGCGCCGGTTCAGGCGCTTGGCCGTCCATTGCGCCAGCGGCGCCAGCACGACGCAGATGCCCAGGCCCAGCAGGGTGATCCAGCCCACGTCGGCGTTGAGGATGGCCGAGCCGCCGACGATGCCGGGGTGCGGTGGCACCACCACGTGCACGGCCAGCATGATGCCGGCCACCGGCAGGCCGTACTTGATGGGGTTGACGCCCGCGGCCTTGCAGAAGCCGTAGACGATGGGCACCAGGATGATGAAGCCCACGTCGAAGAACACGGGCACCGCCAGGATCAGGGCCGAGGCGGTCAGGGCCGCCGGCACCCGGGCCGGGCCCAGCAGGGCGGTGAAGCGCTGCGCCAGGTGCGCCGCGCCGCCGGAGACCTCGATCATGCGGCCCAGCATGGCGCCCAGCGCCACCAGGATGGCCACCGAGCCCAGCGTGCCGCCCATGCCGCTGATGAGGGTGCTGATGATGTCGCCGGTGGGCATGCCGGTGGCCAGGGCCACGAGCAGGCTCACCAGCATCATCGCCACGAAGGCGTGGACTTGCCAGCGGATGATGAGCAACAGCAGCAGCGCGATGCTGCCCAGGCCGATGCCAAGCAGGGTCAGGGTGGACATGAGCGGGAACTCCAGGGTGTCATCTTATATTGTCATCCTACAAGTTACACGGAGTTTCGCGGATTTGGGAAAACCCGTAGAGGTGGCAGCCGCCCGGCCGATGAAACCCGGTCGTTCCCGGCGCGGCAGCGGGCGGCCCGTCAGGTCACGGCCGGCGGCACCAGCGCGCGGGCCAGATCGCCGTGCTCGTCCCAGAAGGCCGGGTCGGCCTGGACGATGCGGCGGGCGGCGTTCTGCATGTGGCGGGCCGCGGCCGCGCGGGCGGCGGCCGGGTCGCCGGCCTCGATGGCCCGCACGATGGCCTCGTGCTCCTCGTTCACGTCGCGGGCGAAGTCGCCGCGCCGGGCCTCGTTGGCCCGGGTCACGCGGGTGGCCCCGCGCAGGAACTGCGAGAGGTAGTCCAGCGTGCTGGTCAGGAAGGGGTTGTGCGAGGCCTCGGCGATGGCGCGGTGAAAGCGCACATCCTCCTCCACCCCGTCACGGCCCTCGGCCACGGCCTGGGCGATGGCGGCCAGCGCCGCCCGGATGGCCAGCACATCGGCCGGGCTGCGCCGCGCCGCCGCCAGCTGGGCCACCTCGGCCTCCAGCGCGCGGCGCACCTCGACGATCTGCAGCACCGTTTCGCGCGAACCGGGGGCCGGCATCTCGAAGCTCAGCGGCGCCACGCCGGGCGCGCAGGCGAACACGCCGCTGCCCTGGCGGGCCTCCACCAGGCCGCGCGACTTCAGGCGCGAGATGGCCTCGCGCACCACGGTGCGGCTGACGCCCAGCTGCTGCACCAGCACGGCCTCGGACGGCAGCTTCTCGCCGGCCTGCCAGCTGCCACCGCGGATCTGCTGTTCCAGCACGTCGGCGACCTGCTCGGCCAGCTTGGCGCCGGGCTTGATCGTGGCCAGGGAGGGAGGGGTGTTCACGGGGGCCGCACTGTACTCCATGGCCCTGCTCCGGGGCCTCACAGCGGCGGCCGCCGCCCGGCCCAGGGCCGGGCTTGTTCCAACTGGCCGGCCAGCTGCAGCAGCCGGTCCTCGCGGCCGAAGGGGGCGACGAACTGCACGCCCAGCGGCAGGCCCTGCGGGGTCCAGTACAGCGGCAGGCTGATGGCCGGCACGCCGGTCAGGTTGGCCAGCTGGGTGAAGGGCACGGCCTGCAGGTTGTCGCGGGCGATCTGGTTGACCATGCCGTCCAGCCAGCCGCGCCGGGCCAGCGCGCCCAGCAGGCCGCTGCGGTTCAGGCCGTCCAGCAGGGTCTGCTGCCAGGCCGGCGGGTCGCCCTGGCCGTGGCGGATCGGCGGCTCGGCCAGGGTGGGGGTGAGCAGCAGGTCGTGGCGGGCGTGGAAGTCGGCCAGCGCGCGGCCGAAGCCGTTCCACTGCCAGAGCTCCTGCGTGAGCTGGCCGGCCGAGACGGCGCGGCCCAGGGTCTCCAGCACCCGGGTCAGGGGCTCGAAGTCGCCGTCGCGGGCCCCGGCCGCGCGGGCCCGCGCCACCAGGGCCGGCACCTGGCCGAAGTACAGGTGCAGGTAGCTGCGGGCCAGCGCGTCGCCGTCAATGGCCGGTTCGGCCTCCACCAACTCGTGGCCCAGCGAGGCGAGCAGCGCCACCGCGTCCTGCACCGCGGCCACCGCCTCGGGGTGGACCGGCGTGCCGATGGGCGAGCGGGTGGTCCAGCCGATGCGCAGCCGGCCGGGCGGGCGCTGCCAGGCCTGGGCGTAGGGCTCGGCCGGCGGGGCGATGACGAAGGGGTCGCCCGGCTCGGGGCCCTGCAGCGCGTCCAGCGCGCGGGCGGTGTCGCGCACGCTGCGGCTGAGCACGCCCTCGGTGGAGGCGCCGTACCAGACCTCGCCGATGCCCGGGCCCACCGAGACCCGGCCGCGCGAGGGCCGCAGGCCCACCAGGCCGCAGCAGGCCGCCGGGATGCGGATGGAGCCCCCGCCGTCATTGCCCGCCGCCATGGGCACGATGCCGGCGGCCACGGCCGCCGCCGCACCGCCGCTGGAGCCGCCGGGCGTGCGGCCCAGGTCCCAGGGGTTGCAGACCCGGCCGTGCAGCGCGGAATCGCTGACCGCCTTGAGCGCCAGCTCGGGCAGGTTGGTCTTGCCGAAGACCACCAGGCCCATGCGCAGGTAGCGCCGCACCACAAAGGCATGTTCCGTGGGCACCAGGCGCAGCATGCCGCGGCTGCCGTAGCTGGTGGGCAGGCCGGCCCAGTCGTGCACGCCATCCTTGAGCAGGAAGGGCACGCCACGGAAGGGGCCCTCGGGCAGGCCGTCGGCGATCAGGCCGCGGGCCTCGCCTTCCATCAGCCGGCTCAGGGCGTTGATCTGCCCGTGCACCGCCTGCTGGCGGGCCAGGGCCAGCGCCAGCAGCTCGGCCGGGCTGACCTCGCCACGGGCCACGCATTCGGCCAGCGCGGTGGCGTCGTGCCGCAGGTACTCGTCGAAGTTCATCGGGCCAGCATAGCGACGAACTTGAGCCGGACGCAGCGCGACTTTCCCGGTTTTTTCCCGGGATTGCGCCCGGTGCCGGGGCCTACGATCTCGTCCAGAACCTGTCCTCATCTTTGCTGTACCCCCGCCATGTTCGACTTCCCCCCTCTGCAGGACCACCGCGGCGACCGCCGCCACCGTTTCATGGAGTCATCGGACATCAACGCGGCCTTCGACCTGCTCTACCGCGGCATGCGCCGCCAGGTGCAGCGCGGGCTGCATGTGCGGGGCCTGCTCTTCGCCCTGGAGGCGGACAGCGAGATCCCCGGCCAGGTGACCGGCAGCGTGCGCCTGCTGCCTGGCGACCTGGACAGCGGCAGCGCCGAAGACTGGGCCGACGCCACCCAGCGACCCCGCCTGTTCGAGCAGTTGCTCGACAGCGCACAGCCGGCGGCCCTCTATGCCTACGCGGTGGAGCAGCGCAGCCCGCACGATGTGCCTGTGGTGTGGGTGGAGCTGGCCGAGGCCGATGGCTGCCATGTCGCCAGCTTCCCGCTGTGCGCCGGCCGCGGCTGGGCCGAGCGCGACCTGCTCGACGGCCCGCACCAACGCCTCTTGCCGGTGACGCAGGACTGACCCGGCCGGCCGGCTACCATCGCCGGCCATGTCTTCCGTTCTCGCCGCACCCGCCGCCAGCCTGCTGCTGGCCGCCATGGCCGCCATCAGCCTGCTGGCGCTGGGCAAGTTCCCGCAGTGGATGGACCGTGGCGTGCTGCGCCCCTACTGGCTGCTGCGCCGCCAGCAATGGGGCACGGTCCTCAGCCACGCCTTTCTGCATGCGGACCTGACCCACCTGATCTTCAACGGCTTCAGCTTCTGGGCCTTCGCCCCCGGGCTGGAACGGGCCCTGGGCACGCCGCTGTTCCTGCTGCTCTATGCGGTGGGCCTGCTGGCCAGCACGCTGGGCACCTGGCTGAAACAGCGCCACAACCCGGCCTACCAGTGCCTGGGCGCCTCCGGCGCGGTGATGGCGGTGGTGTTCGCGGCCATCGCCCTGTTCCCCGGCGCCAAGCTCTTCATCCTGCCGATCCCGGTGCCCATTCCGGCGCCGATCTTCGGCCTGGGCTACCTGGCCTACACGCTGTGGGCCGGCCGGCAGCAGGGCGGCCGCACCAACCACGAGGCCCATCTGTGGGGCGCGGTGTCGGGCCTGCTGTTCGCGCTGGTGGTGGCCCCGGGCTGGGTGGCGCGGGCCTGGCTGGGCTGAAAAGACCGGTCCGCCTCAGGCGCCCGGCCGGCCGAAGACCAGCAGCCGGTTGTGGGCCGGCATGTCGTGCAGGGCCTCGAAGCCCAGGCCGGCGGCACGGGCCTCGTCCTGCACATCGCTGAGGTGGCGCAGGCCCCAGGCCGCATCGCGGCTGCGCAGGTCGATGTCGAAGGCCTGGTTGCTGGGCGAGGTGGGCTCGCCTTCGACAATGAAGGGCCCGTAGACGATCAGCCGACCGCCCGGGCGCAGCATGCGCGCGGCGCCGCGCATCAAGGCCCCGGTGCAGGCCCAGGGCGAGATGTGCAGCAGGTTGGCCACGTAGACGGCGTCCCAGCCGGCCGCGCCGGCCGCCTGGGGCCAGTCGGGCTGGCGCACATCCAGCATCAGCGGGGGACGCACCCCGGGCACCTCGGCCAGCCGCTGGGCCAAGGGCGGCAGACCGGCGGGCGTGGCCTCGCTGGGCTGCCACTGCCAGCCCCAGCCGCCGCTGCGCGAGGCCAGGGCGAAGTGCTCGGCATGCTGGCCGGTGCCGCTGGCGATCTCCAGCACCTGGGCGCCCACGGGCAGCAGCGCGCGCAGCCGGTCCAGGATGGGGCCCTTGTTGCGGTCGGCCGCCGGGCTGTGGGGGAGTGCGGAATTCACGTTCGCATTGTGAACGCACGCAACTCCCGCGGGCTGTCCGGCGCTTTTGGTCAAAATCGAACGCTTGTTCGCCACCGCCCCGCTGCTGTTTTGCGGAGTGTCCGCCGTGCCGTTGTCCTTGCGTGTCACCCTCGGTTTCCTCGCGGTCCAGGCCCTGCTGCTGGCCGCGGGCGTGGTCGGTGACACGACCCTGCCCGCCTACCTCGTCGTGCTGGCCGCCCCGCTGCTGGCCCAGGCCGTCACGCTGTGGCGCGCCCGCGTCGAGACCGAGCCTGCCGCACGCTGGGGCTGGGCCTGCGTGGCCGCCAGCCTGGGCGTGTGGTGCCTGGGCCAGGCCGGCAACCTCTGGTGGGAATGGGGCCTGGGCCAGCACGCCCTGCCCCACCGCGCCATCCTGATGCTGTTCCAGCTCTGGGCGGTGCCGCTGCTGCTGCTGCTGGCCCGGCCCTGGCGCGAGCGCGAGCCCCACACCGCCTTCGGCCTGGACGTCATCCAGGCCCTGGCCGTGTCGCTGGCCTGGTTCTGGCTGACCTGGGGCTCGCTGGCGGCGGACAGCCCACCGGATGCCCCGGGCCTGTCGTCCCAGCTCCGGCTGATCGACGCCCAGAACCTCTACCTGGGGGTGGGCATGGCGGTCTGCTGGAGCGCGGCGGTCTCCTCGGCCGAGCGCAGGCTGTTCGGGGCGATGAGCCTGCATGTGGGCCTCTACACCCTGGGTGCGGCCCTGAACAACCACCTGAGCACCCGCTGGCCCGAGGTCGTGACCCCGGCCTGGAGCAGCCTGATCACGCTGACCTTCCTGCCGCTGGTGGTGCTGGCCTGGCCGGGGGCCCGCTCGCTGCCCAGCCCCTGGCCGCTGCCCTCGCGGCGCTGGGAGTTCCTGGTGCGCAGCGTCAGCCCCATGCTGCTGTCGGGCACGCTGCTGCTGCTGTCGCTGCGGGTCGTCCGGCTGGACTACGGCTGGGGCGTGGCCGGCGTGCTGCTGGCCGCCGGGGCCAGTGTGCCTGGCGCAGCACCCTGGCCCAGGTGCAGCACCGGCTCAAGAGCGAGTCGCTGCGGCGCGAGCGCCGCAAGCTGGCCCGTATCGCCTGGACCGATGCGCTGACCGGCGTGCCCAACCGGCACCACCTCAAGCAGGTGATGGACCGGCTGCAGCAGCCCGAGCGGCGGCGCCACCCGCCGCGCAGCTGGACGGTGATGATGGTCGACGTGGACCACTTCAAGCCGCTCAACGACCAGCGCGGCCACCGCTATGGCGACGCCTGCCTGCGCCAGGTGGCCCAGGCCCTGAGCGGCACGCTGGCGCGGCCCGACGACGTGCTGGTGCGCTACGGCGGCGAGGAGTTCCTGGCCCTGTTCCCATCCGCCTCCCAGCGTGACGCGCCGGGCCTGGCCGAGCGGCTGCGCGGCGCGGTGGAGGCCCTGGCCCTGCAGCATCCGGCCTCGCCCAGCGGCTGCGTCACGGTCAGTGTGGGCTGGGCCAGCCACAGCGAGCAGACCGGCGAGCTGGACCTGGACGCCCTGATCGCCCAGGCCGACCTGGCGCTCTACCGCGCCAAGTGCGAGGGCCGCAACCGGGCGGTCGGCATGGCCTGAACGGCCTCAGCCCACGGCAGCGTCGTGGCCTGGCGGGCATGGCCCAGGCGCAGCGCTGCCAGGTCCGGGGGCTGGGCCTCGTCCCAGGTCCAGCCGGCCCACTCCGGCACGCGAGGAAAGTAGGCGCTGGGCCGCAGCAGCACCGCCACACCGGCCGCCCGCGCAGCCTGGCATCCAGCGGGCGAATCCTCCAGTGCCAGAGCCTGCGCGGGCGCCAGGCCCAGACGCTGCAGCGCCAGCGTGTAGACCTCGGGGTCGGGCTTCTTGGCGGCCACATCCTCGCCGCACAGCAGGGCGTCGAAGCCGTCGGCCCAGTCCGGCCCCAGCAGGCGCGGCAGCAAGGCCTGAACGTTGGCCCGGCTGGTGGTGGTGACGATGGCCTGACGCAGCCCGGCCGCGCGCGCCGCGCGGATCAGGCCGACCACGCCGGGGCGGGCACGCAGCCGGTCCTCGGCCACCAGGCGGGCGTAGGCAGCGTTCTTCAGCGCGTGCAGGCGCCGGGCCAGGGCCTCGCGCGCGGCCGGCGTGGCGGGCGCGTCGGCCCGGGTGGCCATGTCGGCCAGCAGGCGCTCGCGCCCGCCGGTCACCTGCAGCAGCTCGCCGTAGCGGCGCTCGCACCAGCCCCAGGGCAGGCCGGCCTCGGCAAAGGCCAGGTTGAAGGCGACCCGGTGGCCGTCGCGCTCGGTCTCGGCCAGGGTGCCGTCCACGTCCCACAGCAGGGCTTCGAGCATGGCGGCGCCTTTCAGCGGTAGCGCGGCACCAGGGCTTCCAGCGGCAGCGGCCGGATGCGGCTGGCCTGGCCGGCGCAGCCGAAGGCCTCGAAGCGCGCCTGGCACAGGCCCTGGGCGGCCTTCGTCGCGGCGGCCAGGGCCTTGCGCGGATCGAACTCGCTGGGCTGGGTGGCCATGACCTGGCGCATGGCACCGAACATGGCCAGGCGGATGTCGGTGTCGATGTTGACCTTGCGCACCCCGCTGGCGATGCCGCGCACGATCTCCTCCACCGGCACGCCGTAGGTCTCCTTGATGTCGCCGCCGTACTGGCGCAGGATGGCCAGCCACTCCTGCGGCACGCTGGAGCTGCCGTGCATCACCAGGTGGGTGTTGGGCACCGCGGCGTGGATCTGCGCGATGCGGTCGATGGCCAGCACCTCACCGGTGGGCGGGCGGGTGAACTTGTAGGCACCGTGGCTGGTGCCGATGGCGATGGCCAGCGCGTCCACGCCGGTGCGGGCCACGAAGTCCCGCGCCTCGGCCGGGTCGGTCAGCATCTGCTCGTGGCTGAGCTTGCCGGCCGCGCCCACGCCGTCCTCCTCGCCAGCGTCGCCGGTCTCCAGCGAGCCCAGGCAGCCCAGTTCGCCCTCCACGCTCACGCCCACGGCGTGGGCCATCTGGCAGACCTGGGCGGTGACGGCCACGTTGTAGGCATCGTCGGCCGGGGTCTTGGCGTCTTCCTTCAGCGAGCCGTCCATCATCACGCTGGAGAAGCCCGAGCGGATGGCCTGGAGGCAGACGGCCGGCGAGGCACCGTGGTCCTGGTGCAGGCAGACGGGGATGTCCGGGTGGGTCTCGATGGCGGCCAGCACCAGGTGGCGCAGATAGGCCTCGCCCGCGTACTTGCGGGCACCGGCGCTGGCCTGCAGGATCACCGGGCTGTCGGTGGCCTGGGCCGCCTGCATGATGGCGTGGACCTGCTCGAGGTTGTTGACGTTGAAGGCGGGCACGCCGTAACCGTGGTCGGCGGCGTGGTCCAGCAGTTGGCGCAAGGCGATGAGGGCCATGGGATGTCTCCTTGTGTGATGGGTTCAGGCCAGGGCCCGTTTCTGCAGGATCTCGAAGGCCGGCAGGGTCTTGCCTTCCAGCACCTCCAGGAAGGCGCCGCCGCCGGTGGAGATGTAGCCCACGTCCTGCTCGATGCCGTACTTGGCGATGGCCGCCAGGGTGTCGCCACCGCCGGCGATGCTGAAGGCCGAGCTCTGGGCAATCGCGCGGGCGATGGTTTCGGTGCCGTGGGCGAAGGCCTCGAACTCGAACACGCCCACCGGGCCGTTCCAGACGATGGTGCCGGCCGCCTTGAGCTTGTCGGCCAGGATGGCGGCGGTCTTCGGGCCGATGTCCAGGATCAGGTCGTCGTCAGCCACCTCGCTGGCGGCCTTGACGGTGGCCGGTGCATCGGCGGCAAAGGTCTTGGCGCAGACCACGTCCACGGGGATGGGCACCTCGGCGCCGCGGGCCTTCATGGCGGCGATCACCGCGGTGGCCTCGCCCACCAGGTCCGGCTCGGCCAGGCTCTTGCCGATCTTCTGGCCGGCGGCCAGCAGGAAGGTGTTGGCGATGCCGCCACCCACGATCAGGCCGTCGACCTTGCTGGACAGGCTTTGCAGGATGGTCAGCTTGGTCGAGACCTTGGAGCCGGCCACGATGGCGATCAGGGGCCGTTTCGGGTTGGCCAAGGCCTGGGTGATCGCGTCGATCTCGGCGGCCAGCAGCGGACCGGCGCAGGCGACCTTGGCGTATTCGGCGATGCCGTAGGTGCTGCCCTCGGCGCGGTGGGCGGTGCCGAAGGCGTCGTTGACGTAGATGTCGCACAGGGCCGCCATCTTCTGCGCCAGCTCGGGTTTGTTCTTCTTCTCGCCGACGTTGACGCGGCAGTTCTCCAGCAGCACGACCTGGCCGGGGGCCACGTCCACGCCGTCGACCCAGTTCGCGACCAGCTTCACCTCGCGGCCCAGCAGCTCGGACAGGCGCGCGGCCACCGGGGCCAGCGAGTCCTCGGGCTTGAACGCCCCCTCGGTGGGGCGGCCCAGGTGGGAGGTGACCATCACCGCGGCGCCGGCCTGCAGGGCCATCTCGATGCAGGGCACCGAGGCGCGGATGCGGGTGTCCTCGGTGATCTCGCCGGCCGCACTCAGGGGCACGTTGAGATCGGCGCGGATGAACACGCGCTGCCCGGTGACGCGCCCCTCGTTCACCAGGTCCTTGAAACGCAGCACCTTCATGCCGGGCTCCGTTCGACCCCGCGGGCCATCACGCGGGCCATCTCCAGACACTTGTTCGAGTAGCCCCACTCGTTGTCGTACCAGGCCACGACCTTGACGAAGGTGGTGTCCAGGGCGATGCCGGCCTCGGCATCGAACACCGAGGTCATGGCCTCGCCGCGGAAGTCGGTGGAGACCACCTTGTCCTCGGTGTAGCCCAGCACGCCCTTCATGGCACCCTGGCTGGCGGCCTTCATCGCCGCGCAGATGTCGGCGTAGCTGGCTTCGGTGTTCAGCTCGACCGTCAGGTCCACCACCGACACGTCGGAGGTGGGCACGCGGAAGGACATGCCGGTGAGCTTCTTGTTCAGTTCGGGGATCACCACGCCCACGGCCTTGGCGGCACCGGTGCTGCTGGGGATGATGTTTTCCAGGATGCCGCGGCCACCGCGCCAGTCCTTGTTGGACGGGCCGTCCACGGTCTTCTGCGTGGCGGTGGCGGCGTGCACGGTGGTCATCAGGCCACGCTGGATGCCGAAGGCGTCGTTGAGCACCTTGGCCACCGGGGCCAGGCAGTTGGTGGTGCAGCTGGCGTTGGAGATGATGGCCTGGCCGGCGTAGCTGGCATCGTTCACGCCGTAGACGAACATCGGGGTGTCGTCCTTGGACGGGGCCGACAGGATGACCTTCTTGGCGCCGGCCTTCAGGTGCTTCTCTGCGGTGTCCTGGGTCAGGAACAGGCCGGTGGATTCGATGACCACGTCGACACCGATGTCAGCCCAGGCCAGCTCGGCCGGGTCCTTCACTGCGCTGAGCCGGATGCGCCGGCCGTTGACGATCAGGGTCTGGCCTTCCACGGCCACCTCGCCCTGGAAGCGGCCGTGCACGCTGTCGTAGCTCAGCAGGTAGGCCAGGTAGTCGGGCTCCAGCAGGTCGTTGATGCCGACGATCTCGATGTCGTGGGCGAAGTTCTGCACCGCAGCGCGCAGCACCATGCGGCCGATGCGGCCGAAGCCGTTGATGCCGATCCGGATCGTCATGAGCAACCTTGAGAAAGTGAGTGGGTGAAGGAAAAGAGCGGAGAGATCAGGCTCAGGCCGTGGCCGCCGCGGCGATCCAGGCCCGGTTGACGCCCAGCACGTGCTCGGCGATGTCGGGCAGGCTGTCGAAGACCTGGTCGGGCCGGGCCTCCAGCAGCGGGGCCCCGCCGTCGTAGCCCCAGGGCACGGCCCAGGCCTGGGCGCCGGCGGCGCGGGCGGTCTCGATGTCGATGCGCGAATCGCCCACATGGGCCGCGCGCTGGGGCTGGCCGCCCAGGGCAGCCAGCACATGGCGCAGCGTGGCGGGGTCCGGCTTGCGCTGGGGCAGGCTGTCGCCGCCCAGCACGAAGTCGAAGGCACTGCCCAGGCCGCAGCGCTGCAGCACCTGCTGGGCGTGGCGGTGCTCCTTGTTGGTCAGGCAGGCCAGGCGCACGCCGCCCAGGCGCAGGGCGCGCAGCATCTGGGCGCAGCCCGGGTAGGGCTTGGACTGGCGGCCAGCCAGGACGCCGTAGTGGGCTTCCCAGCGGGGCAGCACCGCGTCGGGCCGCAGACTTTCGGCCCGGTCCGGCTCGGCCAGCAGCAGGTCGGCCAGCACCCGCAGCAGGGTGTGGCGCGCGCCATGGCCGATGTGGCGGGTGATGCGTTCCTCGTCCTGGCGCGGCACACCGAACTCGGCCAGGGTGCGGTTGACCGCCTCGGCGATCTCGGCGGCGGTGTCCACCAGGGTGCCATCCAGGTCGAAGCTGAGGACGCTGTAGCGCATGGGGAGCCTTTCAGAAGAGAAGACGGGCAGCCTCAGTTGGAGGAACGCTCGATCTGCGGTTCGTGGCCGATCGCCGCGCGCACCTTGTCGACCAGCTGCTCGGCGGTGAAGCCCAGGGACTGCATCAGCGCCGGGCCGGGGGCCGAGGCGCCGAAGTGGTCCAGGCCCAGCACCTCGCGGCAGCCGTAGAAGGCCCAGCCGCGGGGGCTGCCGGCCTCCACCGCCACGCGCGGCAGGTGGCGGCCCAGCACGCTGTCGCGGTAGCGCGCGTCCTGGGCGTCGAACACGCTGGTCGAGGGCATGGAGACCACCCGCACCGGCAGGCCCTGTGCGTCCAGCAGGGCCTGGGCCTGCATCGCCAGCGCCACCTCCGAGCCGGTGGCCAGGATCACCGCCTGAGCCTGTGGCCGGTCCGACAGCACATAGCCGCCGCGCCGGATGGCCGCCACCTGCTCGGGGCTGCGGGCCTGG
>NZ_BADL01000389.1 GCF_000333615.1 Ideonella sp. B508-1
AACCAGGGCTGGCCTTGGACTTCATGCACGACGTGCTCTACGACGGCCGCCGTTTCCGAACGCTCAACGTCATCGACGATGCCAACCGCGAAGCGCTGGCGATCCAGGTGGCCCAGTCGCTGCCCGCCTCGATGCTGATCCGCACGATGGAGCGGCTGGTGGCGTGGTACGGCGCGCCGCTGTCGATCCGCATGGACAACGGGCCGGAGATGACCAGCCACGACTTCGTCGAATGGGCCCAGCGCAAAGGCATTGCCCTGAACTACATCGAGCCCGGCGAGCCCAACCAGAACGCCTACGTCGAGCGATTCAACCGGACCTTCCGCACCGAGGTGCTCGATGCCTACCTGTTCAATTCCATCGAGCAGGTCCAGGCCATCGCCGACGACTGGTTGACCCAATACAACGAGTACCGACCGCATGACGCGCTCGGTGGCGTGCCGCCCAAGCAGTTCATGCCCAGACTGATCACCACAACTGCCGCAGACTCTAGGAATCAACTGTCTGCTTGACAGGGGAGCTTACGGGCTGACCACGGGCGTAGCCTGCAACCGGATTAATTTTGGCAATTGATCGCCACATCGCCAGAGTTCTTGCACGAGCGAATATTTCTCAAGAAATTTCGTACCCGCTCATCACGAATACCGTCTTTGACAATTACATGAACAAACGAGCCATTTTTCGCTGGCCCTATCAGCGCCTCGAATCCAGCTTCGTCTACATCCCTGGACTTGCAGGGGCTTTGCGTGCCTATCAGCTGACACTTAGAGAATGCCCCTTTCTGATCCGTCAACAACGAGGGATTGAACCCAGAGTATACTTGAATCGATTTGCCGTCAGCGATTTTTAAGTCATAGACAACAAAATCAGCAACAACCTCCATGGTCAGCGTATCGCCTTGGGCCAAACCAAAACACGCCCCGGGTAGATAGACATTGCAAAACAGATAGGGTGGCTCTCGCCCCTGTTTTTCAGCAGCAACAGCCTGCCCAGCCAAGGAACCAATAAGGATGACCAATAGAACGGACATAAAATTTCGCATATTCACTCCTTCTTCTGGACATTCGCGGGGCTAGTAAGAATTTCTTTGAAGTTTCGCCCATCCGGCTTACCTGGAAGTTGCCCCATCAAATTCCCTTCATACCCTTTATTGGGTGCGGTTGTGCGATTTCCGCTCGCGNTCTTACTAGAAGAGTATTGATCACTTGCCCCCCATCAGTGCCGGGCTTCGTGAGCGGCCCTCTCACTTTTCATGCC
>NZ_BADL01000388.1 GCF_000333615.1 Ideonella sp. B508-1
AGCCGACTTGCAGTCCAGCGAGGTAGGGCGGACGGGCATCAGGGTGCTTCCCTGCGGGCTCATCACCTGTACCATGAACCGCCCCGGGTTTCGCGGAGGCCAGTTGGTCTAAGGAAGGTCTGCAAAACCCCGTTCCCGAGCCCTGTGGCCGGATGAATCGGGGGGGGAGATTTCGCGATGTGCAAGTCTTGCCCGACTTCTCGCACGCAAGGCCCGTTCGGCAGGCTGATTTGGCCTGTGCGGCGGCCCTTTGGCGCATTTCGGGCGCACTCATGCCTGCACCGCCAGCAACTGTCGGCGCGCCATCCACACATTGCCCAGCGCAAACATCACCTGCAGCCGCGCCGTGTTCTTGGCCAGCCCGCGGTAGCGCACCTTGGCGTGACCGAACTGCTGCTTGATCACCCTAAACGGGTGCTCCACCTTGGCCCGGATGCTGGCCTTGATCTGTTCGACCCGGTCGATGGCTTGGGCCAGCCGGTGGGTCTTGTCCAGCGCCGCACGTTTACCCGGGCGCATGGCGATGTGCCAGTTCACCTTCAGGTCCTGCGCCTCGGGCCGCTTGTCCACGCCTTGGTAGCCCGCGTCGGCAAAGACATCCTGTTCCTGCCCGTGCAGCAACTGCGTGGCCTGGGTGACGTCGTTGACGTTGGCCGCTGTGCCGATGACCGTGTGCACCAAGCCCGACTCGGCGTCCACGCCAATGTGCGCCTTCATCCCGAAGTGCCACTGGTTGCCCTTCTTGGTCTGGTGCATCTCGGGGTCGCGCTCACCCTGGGCGTTCTTGGTGGAACTGGGCGCGGCAATCAGCGTGGCATCCACCAGCGTGCCGGTCTTGAGCATGAGCCCTTGTGCGGCCAGGTGGGCGTTGATCGTTCGCAGGATCTCGGGGGCCAACTGCTGCTTCTCCAGCAGGTGGCGAAACCGCAGGATCGTCGTCTCGTCGGGCAACCGGGCCCGGCCCGAGAGCCCCGCGAACTCCCGGTACAGCGGGCGCTCATGCAGTTCTTCTTCCATCGCCGGGTCGCTCAGGTTCCACCACAGCTGCAGGCAATGGATGCGCAGCATCGTCTCCACAGCAAACGGCGGGCGTCCGCCCAGCGCCTGGTGTGCGCCGCGAGCATGGGGCTGAATCAGTGCCACCAGCGCCGCCCACGGCACCACCCGATTCATCTCTTCCAGGAAGATCTCCTTGCGCGTCTTCTTGGGCAGGGGATCAAACCCCAGCATCTGCTGCTCTTGCGTCATGGGCGCCATCTTGCCCGGGCCTCACGCCCCGCGCCACTCCGCGGCGGGGTTTTGCAGACCCTCCCTAAGTCAGACGGTCGCGGCCTGACCAGCGCGTTGTCGATGGTAATTGGCCTCGAACTCTGCCGGCGGTACATAGCCCAGTGGACCCATCAGGCGGTGGTGGTTGAACCAGGACACCCATTCCAAGGTGGCCAGTTCCACCGCTTGTTTGGTCTTCCAGGGCCCGCGCCTGTGGATCACCTCGGCCTTGTAGAGCCCATTGATCGTCTCGGCCAGGGCGTTGTCGTAGCTGTCTCCCTTGGATCCCACGGAAGGCTCGATGCCCGCCTCGGCCAGGCGCTCGCGTAAGCTCCCCCGTAAGCTCCCCCACCAAGTAGACAGCTGAAACCAGAGAATGCGGCC
>NZ_BADL01000387.1 GCF_000333615.1 Ideonella sp. B508-1
GCTCGACTGGACCGACCGCCATTGCCGGCATTTCCATCGCCAGCTCACCCGCCAGACCCGGCTCTACACCGAGATGGTGACGACCGGCGCATTGCGCTTTGGTGACCAGGCGCGCCATTTGGACTATGGCGCCGAGGAGCATCCCCTGGCCCTTCAATTAGGGGGGAGCGAGCCCGAGGAACTGGCCCACGCCACGCGCCTGGCCCGGCAGTGGGGCTACGACGAGGTCAACCTGAACTGTGGCTGCCCCAGTGAACGGGTGCAGCGCGGGGCCTTTGGCGCCTGCCTGATGGCCGAGGCCCCGCTGGTGGCCGAATGCGTGCGCGCGATGCGCGAGGCGGCCGAGCCTTCCCAGGCCGGGCAGGCGGCGCTGCCGGTCACGGTCAAACACCGCATCGGCATCGACAAGGAAGAGAGCTATGCCTTCGTGCGGGACTTCGTCGGCACGGTGGCCGAGGCGGGCTGCGAGGTCTTCATCGTCCACGCCCGCAATGCCTGGCTCAAGGGCCTGAGCCCCAAGGAGAACCGCGAGGTCCCGCCGCTGCGCTACGAGCTGGTCTACCAACTCAAGCGCGAGTTTCCGCAACTGACCATCGTGCTCAACGGCGGGGTGAAGACGAACGAGGAGATCGCCGCCCACCTGGCCCATGTCGACGGCGTCATGGTGGGTCGCGAGGCCTACCACAACCCCTGGCTGATGGCCGACTGGGACACGCGCTTCTGGGGTGAGGCGGCCGACCCGGCCAGCGACCGCGATGCGGTGGAGCAGGCCATGGTGCGCTACATGGCCGAGCGCCATGCCGCGGCCGCCACGCCCTGGGCCCACATCGCGCGCCACATGCTGGGCCTGCACAACGGCTTGTCGGGAGCGCGCCGCTGGCGCCAAGTGTGGTCGGACCATCGACTCAAGGGCGAGCGGCCCGAGGCGGTGTACCGCCACGCCCACCGCGGGGCACCGGCGGCGGCCTGATCCTGCTCAACTGGCGGCGCGTGGGGCCGGGGCGTTGCGCTGCGGCCAGGTGGCCAGCAACAGCCCCGTCAGGGCCAGGCCCAGCGCCAGCACCTGGGCCAGCGCCAGCGATTCGCCCAGGAACAGCACGCCGACGGCGGTGGCCGACAGCGGCAGCATCACGCTGAACACGCCGGCCTGCTGGGCCGGCACATGGCGCAGGCCCTTCATCCAGAGCCAGACGGTGACCACGCTGGCGGCCAGGGCGTAGAAACCCAGCAGGCCCCAGTGCGCGGCATGCACTGCGCCGAAGTCGAAGCGCAGGGCCTGCCACAGGCCCAACGGCGTCACCAGGGCCAGGCCCCAGAGGTTGATCAGCGCGCTGATGCGACGGGGCGAGACCTGGGCCGTCAGCTTCTTGCCGATCACCATGTAGCAGGCCTCGCAGAACACGGCGCCCAGCAGCAGGCCGTAGCCCCACCAGGGCGCGGGGACGGCTGCGTTGCTGCCGTGCCGGCTCAAGGCCAACAGAGCGATGCCCGCCACCGCGCAGGCCACGCCGGCCATCACCCGGGGGCTGAGCGGCTCCTTCAGCCACAGGCGCGAAAGCAGGGCCACGGCAGCGGGAATGCCGGCCATCACCACCCCGGCGGCCACGGCCGAGGTGGCCGCCACGCCGAAGAGCATGCAGATGGAGAACAGGAAGTTGCCCAGGAAGCTCTCCAGGAAGAGCAGGCGCCGGTCGGCCGCGCTCAGCGGGGCCTCGCCCGGTGGGCGTTTCACCCACTGGGCCATGGCCAGTGCCGCCAGGCCGAAGCGCAGCCAGGCCAGCAGGAAGATGGGGAACACGGCCACCAGGAGCTTGGACAGGCCGACATAGCTGCCGACCAGCGCCATGCTGGCGGCCAGGCTGGCATAGGCCAGTGCGCGGGAGGAGGAGGGCGAAGACATGAGGGCCGACAGGGTAGCCGATCCCTTGCCGTGGCGCGGGGCCGCCGCCACCTGGCGTTAGGATGCGATACGGTGCCCGGCATGGGCGGCAACGGGGTTGGGGATGCGCATCCTGCTGGTCGAGGACGACGAACTGCTGCAACGGGCCCTGGCGGCCGCGTTGGCCGAGGCGGGCATGGAGCTGGACGTGCTGGGTGCGGCCGAGCCGGCACTGGACGCCCTGTCCCACGGCATGCACGATCTGGCCATCGTGGACATCGGCCTGCCCGGCATGGACGGCCTGGAACTGCTGCGGCGCCTGCGGCGCGGCGGCAACAAGGTGCCGGTGCTGATGCTGACCGCGCGGGACGGTCTGGACGACCGCGTGCAGGGCCTCAACGAAGGGGCCGACGACTACCTGATCAAGCCCTTCCTGCTGCCGGAGCTGCTGGCGCGGGTGCAGGCCCTGATCCGCCGCAGCCAGTCGGCGGCCAGCTCGCGGGTGGAGGTGGGCTCGCTGGCCATGGACATCGCCAGCCACGAGGCCGAGCTGGCGGGCCAGCCCCTGACCCTGACCGGTCGCGAGTGGGACCTGCTGCTGGCCCTGGTGCTGGCCACGCCCAAGGTGCTGGCCAAACGCAAGCTGGCCGACAGCCTCAGCCGCTGGGACAAGGAGATCACCGACAACGCCATCGAGATCTACGTGTCCCGGGTGCGCAACAAGCTGGCTGGCAGCGGCGTGACGATCCGCACCGTGCGCGGCATCGGCTACCGGCTGGATCTGGAGCCGGCATGAGGTTGGCCGATCCGCCTTCGTTGCGCGGCCGGCTGCTGCGTCTGCTGTGGTGGCCGCTGTTGCCCGTGCTGCTGCTCAGCGCCGTGTACGACTACANCCAGTGGGCGACCGGGGCGCGCTCGAACCAGGATCTGGCGCTCTCGCGCATCGCCATCGCTCTGGCCACGCGCCTGGACGTGGATGCCGATGACGCGCACGACGACGACGTCGGCCCCCATCTCGCGCGCACCGTGCAGGTGATGCAGCTGGCCGATGGCCGGGACCGGCTGTTCTTCGCGGTGCTCGATGCCCAAGGCCAGGTGCTGGGGGGCGATGGGCGTCTGATGTCCCTGATCGAACCGCCCCGTGGCGATTGGGCGGTGTTTGCCGACACGCGCTGGCAGGGCAGCGATGTGCGGGTGGTGGCCTTGCCACACCGCTCCCCGGTGGGGCCGATCACCGTGGTGGTGGCCGAGACGACGGAGCGGCGCGTGGCCCAGACCCACCACGTGCTGGTGGACACCATCGTGCCCAATCTGGTGCTGCTGCTGCTGGCCCTGGGGCTGGTGTGGCTGGGGGTGAATTTCGCCCTGGCACCGCTGGACCGTTTGAGCGAGCAGGTGGGGCACCGGTCGCAGGAGGACCTGGGCTTGATTCCCGAGTCTCCGCTGCCCAGTGAGCTCAAGCCGCTGGTGGCCGCGCTGAACCGGCTGATGGCCCATTTGCGGGCTTCGGCTCAGGTGCAGCAAGCCTTTCTTTCCAACGCAGCCCACCAGCTGCGCACGCCGCTGGCCGGGGTCATCAACCAGATCGAGCTGGTCAGCCGCGAGGTGAGTGGCGAGCCGCGTGAGCGTCTGGTGGGGGTGCAGGAGGCACTCCAGCGCATGACCCGTTCGACCCACCAGATGTTGGCCCTGGCGCGCTCCGGGCCCCAGGCGGCTGGAGCCGAGGCTGCGGCGCCGGTCGACCTGGCCGAGCTGCTGGAGGATGCTGCCTCCCAGTGGCTGGACACGGCGCTGGCCGCCGGGGTGGATCTGGGCTTCGAACCGCAGCCCGCGGTGGTGCAGGGCTCGGCCTGGATGCTGCATGAGCTGCTGGGCAACCTGATCCACAACGCGCTGCGCCACAGCCCGCCGGGCAGCCGGGTGACGGTGCGCAACGGCGGCGATACGCAGGGCGCGCCCTGGCTGGAGGTGGAGGACGAGGGGCCGGGCATCCCATCGGCCCTGCGCGACAAGGTGTTCGACCGCTTTTTCCAGGCGCCAGGGGCGGCGCCCGGTGGCAGCGGCCTGGGCCTGGCCATCGTTCGCGAAGTGGCCGAGCGCCACCAGGCTCAGGTGCGCCTGCTGGACGGCGCCGATGGCAAGGGCCTGCGGGTGCGGGTGGAGTTTCCGGCCCCCGCGTGACATTCCCTTTCAGTCACTGTCAGGCTTTTGAAGGTTGGCCCCTTCTAGCCTATGAGCCATGTTCGACGCACCTGAGACGACCATGGCTTCTTCGGAACTTTCCACCACGCCCGACTCGACGGCCTGGCACCCGCGCCCCATCGTGGTGGCCCACTGGCTGACCTTCGGTCTGCTGGTGGCTGTCTTCGCCTTCGTGCTCGGGCGCGAGTTCGTGGACGGCAAGGCGCTGGAGACGCTGCTGCTGATGCTGCACCGCTGGGCGGGCCTGTCCATCGCCCTGCTGGCGCTGACACGCCTGCTGCTGCGCACCCGCTTGCGCCTGGCCGAAGGCACCTCCGATGACCCGGCCTGGCAGCGCTGGATCGCTGGGGGCATCCATGCGCTGCTCTACCTCTTCATGCTGGGCCTGCCGCTGCTGGGCTGGGTGCTCAGCAGTGCCCAGGGCCAGACCGTGAACCTGCCCTGGGGTGGGCATCTGCCCGCCCTGATCGAGCCGAACCCGGACCTGGCCGACACGCTGGAGGATTGGCACGGCACGCTGGCCTGGATCCTGGCCGGACTGATCGGCATGCACGCCGCCGCAGCCCTGTTTCACCACTGGGTGCGCCGGGACGGCGTGCTCGCGGCGATGTGGCCGCCGGCCCGCGCTTCGCGCTGAATCGCTCCGCCGTCTTCTTCCCTTCCGTTTTTGAAACCACCCCCGTTCCGAGAGGAGACGAACGCATGACCATGTCCCGACATCCGCGCCGATGGCGTTTCTGGCTGGCGCAGGCCGCCGGCCTGCTGGCCGCCCTGACCGCGGCCACTCCGAGCCAGGCCGTTCCCAGCTACGCCCGCCAGACCGGGCAGGACTGCGTGGCCTGCCACGTGGGCGGCTTCGGCCCGCAGCTGACGCCCTATGGCGTCAAGTTCAAGCTGGGCGGCTATGCCGACACCGATGGCCAGGCCGGCAAGCTGCCCCTGTCGGGCATGCTGGTCGCGTCGATGACCCGCACTGCCAAGGAACAGGCCGAGCCGCCGGCCGATGGGGCCAAGCTCAACAACAACAAGACCCTGGACGAGGCCTCGCTGTTCATCGCCGGCCGCCTGGCCGATCAACTGGGCACCTTCACCCAGATCACCTACGACGGCGTGGGCAAGTCCACCTCGCTGGACCAGATGGACGTGCGCTTCGCCCACAGCACCAGCCTGGCCGGCAAGGATTTGACCCTGGGTGTCTCGCTGAACAACAACCCCGGCGTGCAGGACCCGTTCAACACCCTGCCGGTCTGGGGCTACCCATACGTGGCCTCGGCCCTGGGCTTCAGCGGCCCGCAGACCGGCACGCTGATCAACGGCGGGCTGGAGCAGCATGTGCTGGGCCTGACCGGCTACGGCTTCTATGACAACCAGTGGTATGCCGAGCTGGGCGCTTACCGCGACATCTCGCGCGCACTGCAGGAGCGCATGAGCCTGGGTACCGCGGATGACCCGGGCCGCGTCTCCAATGCCGGCTACTGGCGTCTGGCCTGGTTCCAGGATCACCACAGCCGGGCCTATTCGCTGGGCCTGTTTGGCTTCAATGCCGGCATCCAGCCTGATCGTCAGCCGGGTGGCCCGCGCAACACTTACCACGATGTCGGCATCGATGGTCAATACCAGTTCCTGGGCACTCGCGAGCACATGTTCACCGTGCAAGGCAGCACCATTTGGGAGCGCCAGAACCGGGACGCCATGGTGGCCGCCGGTGGGGCGGACCATGCCCGCGGCTTCCTACGCGAGACCCGCCTGAACGCCTCCTACAACTACCAGCAGACCTACGGGCTGAGCCTGGGTCGCTTCATGACCACTGGCGACCGCGACAGCCTGCTCTATGGCAGCAACAGCGCCATGGTGCCCAACACCCGCGGCACGGTGTTCCAGGCCGACTGGACGCCCTGGGGCAAGGAAGACTCCTGGATGGCGCCTTGGGCCAATCTGCGCTTGGGCCTGCAGTACACCGCCTACAACCAGTACAACGGCGCCTTCCGCAACGTCGACGGCAATGGCCGCAAGGCGTCTGACAACAACACGCTGTTCCTTTTCGCCTGGACCAGCTTCTGACACGCGGAGCAAGCAGACCATGCTGACATTGAAATCCTTGCTGAGCGCCAGCGCCTTCGGGCTGCTGGCCCTGGGCGCCACCTTGCACACCGATGCAGCGCAGGCTGCGGGCGACGCCAAGGTGGGAGCCCGTGTCTATGCCGAGAACTGCGCCGAGTGCCACAGCACCAAGGAAGGCAAGAACAAGAAGGGGCCTTCCTTGTTCGCCGGCTTCGGCCGCAAGGCCGGGGCGGTGGGCGATTTCGCCTACTCCGACGCCCTCAAGGCCAGCGGCAAGACCTGGACCGAGGCCGAGCTCGACGCTTATCTGACCTTGCCGAAGAAGGCCATTCCCGGCGGGAAGATGAAGTTCGACGGCCTGCCCGAGGCCAAGGACCGGGCCGACGTCATCGCCTACCTGGCCACGCTGAAGTGAGCCTGCGCGGGCCGGTCGGTTCAGCGGATCGGCCGGCCCTCGCGGTCCAGCACCGTCATCGCCACGTCGGAGATGGCCTGGCGACGCTGCGCATCCCAGCGCAGCACCAGCCCCCCTGCATCCCAGCCGGCCAGGCTTTCCATGGCTTGCATGAAGGCCGCCCGGCTGCCGCCGCGTGGCACGCGCCGCAGACCCTCGACCACGGCATTGCCCGCCACCCAACCTTCGAGCGAAGCGTATTCCGGGGCAGGCCCGCGGGTGGCCTGCAGCAGGCGCTGGTAGGTGGCCACGACGGGCCGCGAACTGTCGAAGGGCGAGGGCATCACCTGGGTGACCGACAGGCCGCCGGCCTTCGCGCCCAGCAGCGGGCCGATGGCCGCGGCGCTGGACAGGCTGGTGGCGAAGCAGCCCCCGGCAAAGCCGGCATCGCGCAGCGCCAGCATCACGGCCGCCGTGGAGGCGTAGGCGGCCAGGAAGACCACCGCCATCGGCTGTCCCGACATCAGCGTCCGCGCGGCCGCCTGGATGTCGCGTGATTTCCATTCCACCTGGTTGGTGGAGTTGCGCGCCACCCGCGCCAGGGCCACGGCCGGCGGCAGACCGGCGGCGGCCAGGGACTGCTGCAGCGCCTCCATGCCGGCCTGGCCGTCGGCGTCGTCCTGCTGCAGCACTGCCACCCGGCTGAAGCCGATGGTGCGCAGGCTGCGGGCGATCAGGGTGGTCTCGGCGCTCAGGCCCGGGCGCAGGTGCCACAGCCAGCGTGAGGGGTTGCGCCGCAGGCTCTCGGCGCCGGTGAGCGGCGCCAGCATCGGCACGCCGGCCTTCTCGGCCAGGGGCAGGCAGCGGTTCACCGCGTCGGTGCCCACATAGCCCACCAGGGCGAAGACTTTGTCGCCGCCCAGCAGATCCTGGGTGTTGGCCAGAGCCACCTCGGGCTCGTAGCGGTCGTCGTAGCTGATCAGCTCCAGGCGCTGGCCCCGGATACCGCCGCCGGCATTGGCGGCCTGGATGGCCAGGTGCAGGCCGCGCTGGTATTCGATGCCCAGGTGCTGGGCCGGCCCCGACAGGGGGACCGATTGCCCCAGGCGGAGCGGCTCCTTGCCGCCCAGGGGCTCGGACTGCGCCCAGGCGGACCGCAGGGGCGCTGTGGCGCCCACGGCCAGGGCCGCCTTCAGGCAGTGGCGGCGGCGTTCAGAAGGTGGCGGCATAGCGCTCAAGCTCCCAAGTGCTGACGTGGCGAGCGTAGCTCAGCCATTCGTCGCGCTTGAGTCGCAGGAACTCGCCATGCAGCACGGGGCCCAGGGCGGTGGCCACCACCTCGTCGGCCGCCAGGGCGTCCACCGCCTCGGACAGGGACTGCGGCAGCAGCGGGATGCCGCGCTGGCGGATCTCGCCCAGGGACAGGGCGAACAGGTCGTCGGTGCAGGCCGGCCCCGGGTCCAGGCGGCGGTCGATGCCGTCCAGACCGGCGGCGATCAGCACCGCGGTGGCCAGATAGGGATTGGCGCTGGCGTCCGGCAGCCGCCACTCGAAGCGGCCGGGCAGGGTGCGGACCGTGGCGGTGCGGTTGTTGGGGCCGTGGGCCACATAGGCCGGCGCCCAGGTGGTGCCCGAGAGCGATTCCCCCACCACCAGGCGCTTGTAGCTGTTCACCGTGGGGGCGGCCAGCGCGCACAGCGCCGGCGCATGGGCCAGCACGCCAGCGATGAACTGGCGGCCCAGCAGCGACAGGTCATGACCCTGAGCCCGCTCGTCCGCGCTGGGGCTGAAGAGGCCCTTGCCGTGGGCCGAGTCCTTCAGGTCCCACAGCGAGACATGGAAGTGCAGGCCGCTGCCGGGCTGGTTGGCAAAGGGCTTGGGCATCATCGAGAAGACCCAGCCCTCGCGCTCGGCCAGCGCCTGGGCGGCCAGCTTGAAGCCCATCAGGTGGTCGGCGCTGGCCAGGGCGTCGTCGTAGGCGAAGTTGACCTCATACTGGCCGTGGGCGTCCTCGTGGTCGAGCTGCAGCACGGTGTGCGACCCCAGCCTCCGAGCGTCTCCTGCAGCGCATGCAGGAAAGCGGCCTTGCGCGGCAGCGACTTCAGGTCGTAGCTGGGTTTGTCCAGCCGGTCGTCAGCATCGGCCGGCATCCAGCGCCCCTCACGCTTCTGCAGCAGGAAGAACTCGGGCTCGATGCCGGTCTTGAGCTGCCAGCCACGTTCGGCCAGGCGCGCAGTGGCGCGCTTGAGCACCTGGCGCGGGCAGGCCTCGAAGGGCTGGCCCGCCACGAAGCCGTCGCAGACCACGCGGGCGTAGCCGGGCTGCCAGGGCAGGGGATCGATGGGGTGCGCCAGGTCGGCGCGGGCGTAGTACTCCGCGCGCGACCCGGTGCGCGGCAGGCCGGTGCCCCAGATGGAGGGGCCGGCAAAACCGGCGCCGGTTTCGATCAGCTCGTCCAACTGGGCCAGGGGCAGGTACTTGCCCTTGGCCACACCGTGCATGTCGGTGAACTGGGCCAGCAGCGTGTGCACGCCCCGGGCTTGCAATGACTCACGCTGCGTGTCGCTCATGCGTGTCCCTTCAGTCCAGCCGCAGCCAGGTGGTCTTCAGTTCGGTGTACTTGTCGAAGGCATGCAGGGACTTGTCGCGCCCGTTGCCGCTTTGCTTGTAGCCGCCGAAGGGCACGGTCATGTCGTCCTCGTCGTACTGGTTGACGTGCACCGTGCCGGCACGCAGGGCGCGGGCCACGCGGTGGGCGCGGTTGACGTTGAGGCTCCAGACGCTGGCCTGCAGACCGTAGCTGGAGGCGTTGGCGATGGCAATGGCCTCTTCCTCGGTCTTGAAGCGGATGACGCTGGTGACCGGGCCGAAGATCTCCTCACGGGCGATCTTCATCTCGTTGCTGACGCCGGCGAACACGGTGGGCTCCACGTAGTAGCCACCGCTGTCGGCACGGGCTCGGCGGCCGCCGGCTACGCACTGCGCGCCTTCGCTGTGGCCGGCGTCGATGTAGCCCAGCACCGTCTTGAGCTGGGTCTCGTCCACCAGGGCGCCCAGCACGGTGTCGGGGTGCAGCGGGTCGGCCGGGGCGTACTTGGGTGCCTCGGCGGCCAGCAGCTTCACGAACTCATCGGCGATGCTGTCCTGCACCAGCACGCGCGAGGGCGCATTGCAGCTCTCGCCCTGGTTGAAGAACATGCTGCCGGCCAGGGTCTGGGCGGCACGGGCGATGTCGCCGTAGTCCTCGAAGACCAGGAAGGCCGACTTGCCGCCCAGCTCGTTGTAGACGCGCTTGAGGTTGGACTGTCCGGCGTAGTCCAGCATGCGGCGGCCCACGCGGGTGGAGCCGGTGAAGCCGATGGCGTCCACGTCCATGTGCAGGGCCAGGGCCTCGCCGGCCTCGTGGCCGTAACCGGGCACCACATTGAAGACGCCCGGGGGCAGGCCGGCCTCGACGGCCAGTTCGGCCAGACGGCAGGCGGTCAGCGGGCTCTTTTCGCTGGGCTTCAAGACCACGGAATTGCCGGCGGCCAGGGCCGGGCCCAGCTTCCAGGCGGCCATGATCATCGGGTAGTTCCAGGGCACGATGGCGCCGATCACGCCCATGGGCTCGCGGGTGATCATGGCCAGGGCGTGGTCGCCGGTGGGGGCGATCTCGTCGTAGATCTTGTCCACGGCCTCGCCGTACCAGGCGATGCAGCGGGCGGTGGCGGTCACATCCACGCCCATCGAGTACTGGATGGGCTTGCCCATGTCCAGGGTCTCGAGCAGGGCCAGTTCTTCCTTGGCGGCCAGGATCTTCTCGGCAAAGCGCTGCAGCACCTTCTTGCGGGCGGCCGGGGCCTGACCGGCCCAGCGGCGGTCCTCGAAGGCGGCGCGGGCGCTGCGCACGGCGGCGTCGATGTCGGCGCGCTGGCCGCGGACCACGTCGGTCAGGAAGCGGCCGTCCACCGGCGAGTGCTTGGCAAAGGTCTGGCCGTCAACGGCCGCCACGCGTTGGCCATCGATCACGGCACGGCCATCGGCCTTGAGGGCCTGGGCGCGTTCAGTCCAGTTCACGTGGTGGGGCATGGTGTGTCTCCAGGGGCAAAAAAAGGGCCGTCGCGGCAGCGCGAACGGCCCCGGTCGGTGCGGGGCGGCGCCGCAGCGCCGCCCGGGGGATCAGAACGCGACGACCAGCGAGGTCGCCAGCATCTGGTTGAACTTCTTGTAGTCGTCCTTCTTCACGTCGTAGAACACGGCCCGGTCAGCACCATCGATGCGGTATTCCAGCTTGACAGTGGTGTTGGTATCCCACGCGTACTTTCCACCGAAGGTGACGGCATAGCGGTTGGCGCCTTCATCAGGATTGCCGCCATTCTGGTCGGGGCCGATGCCGTTGCGGCCATCCGCCTGGCTGTAGCCGAACAAGCCGCCGCCATTCTTGCGGTTTAGATGTAGTCGGCCCG
>NZ_BADL01000386.1 GCF_000333615.1 Ideonella sp. B508-1
GAAGAAGTGGCCTATGTGCCGCTGCAGGAAATGCTGGAAATCGAGGGCTTCGACGAAGACACCGTCACCGAGCTGCGCAACCGTGCCAAGGATGCGCTGCTCACCATGGAGATCGTGCGCGAGGAGGGCGTGGGCGGCGTGTCCCAGGACCTGCGCGACCTGGAGGGGCTGAGCCCTGATCTGATCGCCAAGCTGGCCGCCGGGGGGGTGAATTCCCGCGACGACCTGGCGGACCTGGCCGTTGACGAGCTGGTCGAGATGACCGGAGTCGACGACGTCGAGGCCAAGGCGCTGATCATGAAGGCCCGTGAGCACTGGTTCAACGCCTGAACCCCCAGCGTCCCCACACGAGCATCTACGCACACGGTACCCAGACAAGGAATCCCAGAATGGCAGTGACCACCGTCGCCCAACTCGCCGCGGAGCTGAGCAGGCCCGCCGCGACGCTGCTCGAGCAGCTGAAGTCGGCCGGCGTCGCCAAGAACTCGCCCGAAGACTCGCTCACCGAGTCTGACAAGGAGCGCCTGCTCGAGCACCTGCGCAACGCGCATGGCATGAGCTCTGGCGGCGACCGCAAGAAGATCACCCTGACCCGCAAGTCGACCAGCGAGATCAAGCAGGCTGACGCGAGCGGCAAGGCACGCACGATCCAGGTGGAGGTGCGCAAGAAGCGCACCTTCATCAAGCGCGATGATGTCCCCGGCGGTTCCAGTGCCGAAGACACCGCCGCTGCGGAGGAAGCCGAACTCGCCCGTCGCGAGGAAGAAGCCCGCCGCCAGGCCGAGCTGATCCGTCAGCAGGAAGAGGAACTGGCCGAGAAGCGCCGTCAGCGCGAGGAGCAGGAGCGCCTGGAGCGCGAGGCTGCCGCCAAGGCCGCTGCCGAAGCGGCGGCTGCCAAGGCTGCCGCCGAAGCCGAAGCCAAGGCCGCCGCCGAGGCCGCTGCTGCGGCCCAAGCCAAGGCGGCCGCCGAAGCTGCCGCCAGCCAGGCCAGCGCCGAGGCCGCGCCTGCCCCGGCGCCCGTGGCAGCTGCACCCGCGGCCCCCCTGGCTGCGCCGGAGCCTGCGCCGGCCCCCAAGCCCGCGCTGCGCGTGGTGAAGGCGTCGGCGGGCCAGGATGCCGAGGAAGCCAAGCGTCTGGCCGATCTGGCCGAGCGCCGCAAGCGTGCCGAGGCCGAGGCGGCCGCCATCCGCGACATGATGGCCCGCAAGTCCAAGGTCATGGTGGCCAAGAAGCCGGAAGAACCCAACCCCGCCGAGGCCAGCAAGGAAGGCATCAAGGGCCCATTCAAAAGTCGGGGGCCAAGCCGGGCGCACCCGGCCCCGGCCGCGGCACCGGCACCGTCCGCGGTCAAGCCGGGCGACAAGAAGTCGGTCAAGTCCGAGAAGCTGTCCTCCAGCTGCGCGGACGACTTCAAGAAGCGGGGCGCCCCGGGCAAGCCGCGCACCGACCTGTCGAGCAACCGACCGGGCTGGCGCGCGCCGCGCGGTGGTCGCCGCGGTGATGGGCGTGACGATCGCGCCAGCACCTTCCAGGCGCCGACCGAGCCGGTGGTGCAGGAAGTGCACGTGCCCGAAACCATCTCGGTGGCCGATCTGGCGCACAAGATGTCGGTCAAGGCCAGCGAAGTCATCAAGAAGATGATGCTGCTGGGCCAGATGGTCACCATCAACCAGCAGCTGGACCAGGAAACGGCCATGATCGTGGTCGAGGAAATGGGCCACAAGGCGCTGGCCGCCAAGCTGGACGACCCGGAAGCCTTCTCCGAGGAGGAAGAGGCCGCCGCCGGTGGCGACGCCCTGCCGCGCGCCCCGGTGGTGACCGTCATGGGTCACGTCGACCACGGCAAGACCTCGCTGCTGGACTACATCCGCCGCAGCCGCGTGGCCGCGGGCGAAGCCGGCGGCATCACGCAGCACATTGGTGCGTACCACGTGGAAACCCCGCGCGGCATGGTCACCTTCCTGGACACCCCGGGTCACGAGGCCTTCACGGCCATGCGGGCCCGTGGTGCCAAGGCCACCGACATCGTCATCCTGGTGGTGGCGGCCGACGACGGCGTCATGCCGCAGACCAAGGAAGCCATCAGCCACGCCAAGGCGGCCGGTGTGCCCATCGTGGTCGCGATGACCAAGATCGACAAGCCTGAAGCCAACCCCGATCGCCTCAAGAGCGAGCTGGTGGCCGAAGAGGTGGTGCCGGAAGACTTCGGTGGCGACAGCCCCTTCGTCGGCGTCTCCTCCAAGACCGGCCAGGGCATCGACGAGCTGCTGGAGCAGGTGCTGCTGCAGGCCGAAGTGCTGGAACTGAAGGCACCGGTGGACGCGATGGCCAAGGGCATCGTGATCGAAGCCCGCCTGGACAAGGGCCGCGGCCCGGTCGCCACGGTGCTGGTGCAGTCGGGCACGCTCAAGCGTGGCGACGTGGTGCTGGCCGGCGCCAGCTATGGCCGCGTGCGCGCCATGCTGGACGAAGACGGCAAGAACACACTCGAGGCCGGTCCCTCCATCCCGGTGGAGATCCAGGGCCTGACCGAGGTGCCCGCCGCCGGTGACGACTTCATGGTGCTGGCCGACGAACGCCGGGCCCGCGAAATCGCCACCTTCCGTCAGGGCAAGTACCGCGACGTCAAGCTGGCCAAGCAGCAGGCCGCCAAGCTGGAGTCCATGTTCGACAACATGGGCGAAGGCCAGGCCCAGGTGCTGCCGTTGATCGTCAAGGCCGACGTGCAAGGTTCGCAGGAAGCCCTGGTGGCCTCGCTGCTCAAGCTCTCGACCGACGAGGTGCGGGTGCAAGTCGTGCACGCGGCCGTGGGCGGCATCAGCGAGTCGGACGTCAACCTGGCGATCGCCTCCAAGGCCGTCATCATTGGCTTCAACACCCGTGCGGACGCCAACGCCCGCAAGGTGGCCGATGGCAATGGCGTGGACATCCGTTACTACAACGTCATCTATGACGCGGTGGACGAGGTGAAGGCGGCGATGGCCGGCATGCTGGCTCCGGAGCAGAAGGAAGAGATCATCGGCATGGCCGAGATCCGCGTGGTGTTCGTGGCCTCCAAGATCGGCACGATCGCCGGCTCGATGGTCACCTCCGGCGTCGTGCGCCGCAACGCCAAGTTCCGCCTGCTGCGCGACAACATCGTGGTCTACACCGGCGACGTCGAGTCGGTCCGTCGCGAGAAGGACGACGTGCGCGAAGTCAAGGAAGGCTTCGAGTGCGGTATCAAGCTCAAGAACTACACCGACATCAAGGAAGGCGACCAGCTCGAGATCTTCGAGATCAAGGAAGTGGCACGCACCTTGTAAAACGGGTGGCGCTGCTCGCAGCAAGACCCCGCCGAACCCGGCGGGGTTTTTGCTTCAGCGGCCCGACCTGGCAGGAGCACATTCATGCGACACAAACGCAGTCTCCCCAACCGCAGCTTCCGGGTGGCCGACCAGATCCAGCGCGATGTGGCCGAGCTGATCCGCGAGCTGAAGGACCCCCGCATCGGCATGGTCACGATCAATGCCGTGGAGGTCACGCCCGACTACGCCCATGCCAAGGTGCTGTTCTCGCTGCTGGTGGGTGATCCGGTGGCCAGCGAGGCCGCGCTCAACGAGGCCGCCGGCTTCGTGCGCAACGGTCTGTTCAAGCGCCTGTCCATCCACACCGTGCCGACGCTGCATTTCAAGTTCGACCAGACCACCGAGCGTGCGGCCGGTCTGAACGCGCTGATCCAGCAGGCCAACGCGAACCGGGCCAAGGATGACTGAGCTGGTCATGAACGACACCCCGGTCTCGGCACCGCGGCCGCGCATCGTGCGCCGGCCGGTGCATGGCGTGCTGTTGCTCGACAAGCCGTTGGGCCTGTCGAGCAACGACGCGCTGCAGAAGGCCAAGCGCCTGTTCCGCGCCGAGAAGGCCGGGCACACCGGCACCCTGGATCCGCTGGCCTCCGGCCTGCTGCCCCTGTGCTTCGGCGCGGCCACCAAGTTCTCCCAGGCCAGCCTGGAGGCCGACAAGGCCTATGCCGCCACCCTGCGCCTGGGCCAGACCCGGGTGGGTGGCGACATGGAGGGCGAGATCGTCCGCGAGCGCCCGGTCGAGGTGACGATGGCCGCCATCGAGGCCGCCTGCGCGCGCTTCACCGGCCTGATCTCCCAATTGCCGCCGATGCATTCCGCCCTCAAGAAGGACGGCAAGGCGCTTTATGAATACGCCCGGGCCGGGATCGAGGTGGAACGTGAGCCGCGCCAGGTGCGCATTCACGCCATCGACATCCTGGGCTGGGATGCTGTGGCCTGCACCCTCCAACTGGCGGTGCGTTGCAGCAAGGGCACCTACATCCGCACCCTGGCCGAGGACATCGGCGAGGTGCTGGGTTGCGGTGCCCACCTGGCCGGGTTGAGGCGCACCCACAGCGGCGGTCTGGACGTGGCCCATGCGGTCACGCTGGACCGGCTCGCCGAGCTCGACGAGGCCGGACGGGACGCGCTGCTGCGCGGCCCGGACTGCATGCTCGCCGACTGGCCCGCTGTGTGCTTGCCGATGGACGAGGCCGGCCGCTTCCTCACCGGGATGCGGCGCAAGGTGCAGACGCCCGACATGCCGGCGGTGCGCGTCTACGGGCCCAACCCATCCACCTTCCTGGGCAGTGCCCATGTCACCGCCGGTGAACTGATCCCCGACCGCCTGCTCAGCCCCATTGAGGTGCAGGCCCTGCTGGTCAACCAGAAAGAAACACCATGAGCCGTCAGATTCGCAACATCGCCATCATCGCCCACGTCGACCATGGCAAAACCACCATGGTCGACCAGTTGCTCCGCCAGTCGGGCACCTTCGCCGAACACGAGAAGGTCGTCGACACCGTGATGGACAACAACGCCATCGAGCGTGAGCGGGGCATCACCATCCTGGCCAAGAACTGCGCGGTCAGCTGGGAAGGCACCCACATCAACATCGTCGACACCCCGGGGCACGCGGACTTCGGTGGCGAGGTGGAGCGCGCCTTGTCCATGGTGGACGGCGTGGTGCTGCTGATCGACGCCCAGGAAGGCCCGATGCCGCAGACCCGCTTCGTGACCAAGAAGGCGCTGGCCCTGGGCCTCAAGCCCATCGTCGTGGTCAACAAGGTGGACAAGCCGGGTGCCAAGCCGGATGCCGTGATCAACGCCGCCTTCGACCTGTTCGACAAGCTGGGCGCCACCGATGAGCAGCTGGACTTCCCGGTGGTCTATGCCTCGGGCATCAACGGCTGGTCCTCGCTGGAAGAAGGCGAGCCCGGTGCCCAGTGGGGTCCGGACATGTCGGCCCTGTTCAACACCATCCTCAAGCATGTGCCCACCCACCAGGGCAACCCGGACGCTTCGCTGCAGCTGCAGATCTCGGCGCTGGACTACTCCTCCTTCGTCGGCCGCATCGGCGTGGGCCGCATCAGCCAGGGCACCCTGAAGCCCTCGATGGACGTGCTGGTGATGGAAGGCCCGGATGGCAAGAGCTTCAAGGGCCGCGTCAACCAGGTGCTGACCTTCCAGGGCCTGGACCGCGTGCAGGTGACCGAAGCCGGCCCCGGCGACATCGTGCTGATCAACGGCATCGAGGACATCGGCATCGGCGTCACGCTGACCAGCCCCAGCGATCCGGCCCCGCTGCCGATGCTGAAGGTCGACGAGCCCACGCTGACGATGAACTTCTGCGTCAACACCTCGCCGCTGGCCGGCCGGGAAGGCAAGTACGTCACCAGCCGCCAGATCTGGGACCGCCTGCAGAAGGAACTGCAGAGCAATGTGGCCCTGCGTGTCTCCGAAACCAGCGAGGACGGTGTCTTCGAGGTGATGGGCCGCGGCGAACTGCACCTGACCATCCTGCTGGAAAACATGCGCCGCGAGGGCTACGAGCTGGCCGTGGGCAAGCCGCGCGTGGTGTTCCGTGACATCGACGGCGTCAAGTGCGAGCCGATCGAAATGGTCACTGCCGACGTGGAAGAGCAGCACCAGGGCGGCGTGATGCAGGCCCTGGGCGAGCGCAAGGGCGAACTGGTGAACATGGAGCCGGACGGCCGTGGCCGCGTGCGCCTGGAGTACCGCATCCCGGCGCGGGGCCTGATCGGCTTCTCCAACGAGTTCCTGAACCTGACCCGTGGCTCGGGCCTGATCTCCAACATCTTCGACGGCTACGAGCCGCACAAGGGCGAGATTGCCGGCCGCAAGAACGGCGTGCTGATCTCGATGGATGCCGGTGAGATCTTCACCTACGCCCTGGGCAAGCTGGACGACCGTGGCCGCATGTTCGTCAAGCCGAACGACCCGGTGTACGAAGGCATGATCGTCGGCATCCACAGCCGCGACAACGACCTGATCGTCAACGCCACCCGCACCAAGCAGCTGACCAACTTCCGCGTCAGCGGCAAGGAAGACGCGATCAAGATCACGCCGCCGATCGAGCTGACGCTGGAGTACGGTGTCGAGTTCATCGAGGACGACGAACTGGTCGAGATCACGCCCAAGTCGATCCGCCTGCGCAAGCGCCACCTGAGCGAACACGACCGCAAGCGCGCCGCCCGCGAAAGCGCATGAGCCCCGTGGCCCCCATGATGAGCCACCGCCGCGCGGTGGCCACCATGGTGCTGGCCACGCTGCTCTGGAGCATCGCCGGGGTCGTCACCCGGCACCTGGACTCGGCCGCCTCCTTCGAGGTGACCTTCTGGCGCAGCGCGGCCAATGCGCTGGCCATGGCCGTGCTGCTGGCCTGGCAGATGGGCCCGAGCCTGCTGTGGCGCAGCCTGCGTCAGGGCGGGGCGGTGCTGTGGTGGTCCGGCCTGGGCTGGGGCGTCATGTACACCGCCTTCATGGTGGCGCTCACGCTGACCACCGTGGCCAATGTGCTGATCACCGAGGCGCTGTCGCCCCTGTTGACTGCGTTGATCGCCCGTTTCGTGCTCAAGCAGCAACTGCCGCTGCGCACCTGGGTGGCCATCGCCATGGCCAGTGGCGGCATCGCCTGGATGCATGCCTCCCATGTGTCCGGCGGCGACCTGCGCCATCTGCTGGGCACGGGCCTGGCCCTGCTGGTGCCGCTGTGCAGTGCCCTGGTGTGGGTGCTGATGCAGGTGAACGCCCGCCGGACCGCGGCCCGCCAGCAGGACCTGTCGGCCGCGGTGCTGATCGGCGCCGTGCTGTCGGCCGCCATCTCGCTGCCTCTGGCCTGGCCGCTGCGGGCGTCGGCCCATGACCTGCAGTTGCTGAGCCTGCTGGGCGTGGTGCAGCTGGCCATTCCCTGCATGATGGCGGTGGCCGCCGGCCGGGTGCTCAAGGCCCCGGAAGCCTCGCTGCTGGGCCAACTCGAAATCGTCTTCGGCGTGGCCTGGACCTGGCTGGGCACGGCCGAGGCGCCCACCCCGGCGGTGCTGGGCGGCGGCCTGCTGGTGCTGGGTGCGCTGACCGCCAACGAGGGCCTGGCCCTGTGGCGCAGCCGGGCCACGGTCGCACGGGGCTGAAGCGCCCCCGTTTTCGACGACGGCACAATGCAGCGATGAGCCGGCCTATCGACCGGCCGGAGACACGCTCGCATGCATTCCGATGATTTCTCGCCCGCCTTGTGCTCGGGTGGCCAGGTGCTGGCCCGCCGTCAGGGGCCGCTGGGCCTGATCACCCTCCACCGCGCCGCGGCGCTCAACGCGCTGTCCCTGGGCATGGTGCGCGACCTGACCACCGTGCTGCTGCAGTGGCGCGCGGACCCGGCGGTCCAGGCCGTGCTGGTGCAGGGCGCCGGCCGCGAGGGCAAGCCGCCGGCTTTCTGCGCGGGCGGCGACATCCGCTTCTTCCATCAGGCGGCCCTGGCCGGCGATCCACGGCTGGAGGACTTCTTCACCGAGGAATACGCCCTCAACCACCTGATTCACCAGTATCCCAAGCCTTACATCGCGCTGATGGACGGGGTCTGCATGGGCGGCGGCATGGGCATCAGCCAGGGCGCCTCGCTGCGGGTGGTGACCGAGTTCAGCAAGCTCGCCATGCCCGAGACCCACATCGGCCTGTTCCCGGATGTGGGCGGCGGCTGGTTCCTGGCCCGCTGCCCGGGCCATGTGGGCGAGTACCTGGCCTTGAGCGGTGAAGTGCTGGGCGCGGCCGACGCCATCGCCTTCGGCCTGGCCGATGTGCAGCTGCCCTCGGCCGTTCTGCCGGCCCTGGTGGAGGCGCTGGGCGATGGCTCGAGCAGCAGCGGCGCCCAGCTGGAGGCGGCGGTGCGCGCACGCGCACAGCATGCTGGCGAGGTCCGGCTGGCGGCGCTGCAGGGGCAGATCGACCTGCATTTCAGCCGCCCCACGCTGGGCGACATCATCACCTCGCTGACCGGTGACGACAGCGACTGGGCACGACACACCCTGGGCGCGCTGCGCAAGCGTTCGCCACTGATGATGGCCGTCGCGCTGGAGCAGGTGCGCCGGGCCCGCCACATGAGCCTGGCGGACGATCTGCGCATGGAGCGTGACCTGGTACGCCAGTGCTTCCAGCTGCGTCCGGGCACGGCCAGCGAGACGGTGGAGGGCATCCGCGCGCTGGTGATCGACAAGGACCACCAGCCGCGCTGGAACCCGGCCCGGGTGGAGGACGTGACCCCCGAGCAGGTGGCGGCCTTCTTCGCCAGCCCCTGGCCCGCGGTGGTCCACCCGCTGCGCGCGCTGGACTGAGCCGGCGCGCGACACCGGTGCAGGGCGCGCTCAGCCCTTGAGCTTCAGGCCACCCATCATCGGGTCGCTGACGCTGGGCTTGCCGGTTTCCACGTGGCCCGCCAGGCGGATCTGGAAGCTGCTGTCGCCGGCGGCGGTCACGACGATGTCGTACCAGCCGAAGGTGCGGTGCAGCGACCAGCTGACCGACTGCATGGCCCCGGCGGCCAGGCTCAGCGTCTGGCTCTGGCCGCTGTAGCGGTCCACCAGCGTCAGGGCCACGGTCGCCTTGCCGGCATTGCTGAAGGTCACGGTCACGCCCTCGTCGCCCGGCACCGGGGTGTAGACCACACTGGTCTCGACCCGCACCGCGCTCTTGGCCGCGCCACCCTGGTAGCGGCGCAGGAAGCCGTTGGGGCCGGAGACCGCCAGGTCATAGCTGCTGGCACCGGCCGAGAGCAGGTCCCACTGGCCCTTGAGCGCCTGGCCAGGCTCGACGGTGTAGTTGCGCGGCGCATCGGCCGTGGTGCGGCTGCGCACCTGGAACACCGCGGTGGCATGGCCTTCGTTGATGAAGTCCAGCACATAGAGGCCCTTGTCGGCCTTCAGGTGGCCGTTGGCCTGCAGCGCATAGGGCAGGGCGCGGGCGCGGCGCACGCCGGTTTCCTGCACCGGCAGCTGCGGGTTGGTGGGGGCCACCACCACGTAGTCGGCATGGCGCTCCAGATCGACCGGGAAATAGGCCGAGGTGCTGGGCAGGGTCGGCACCTTGGCGTTGGGCGTGGCGAAGTTGAAGGCCGAGGTCAGGTCGCCCGTCACGGCGCGGCGCCACGGGGTGATGTTGCTCTCGCTCACCCCGAAGCGGGCTTCCAGGAAGCGGATCACCGAGGTGTGGTCGAAGACCTGCGAGTCGACCCAGCCGCCCTTGCTCCAGGGCGAGACGACCAGCATCGGCACCCGCATGCCCAGACCGTAGGGGCCGGCCGGGTGGCTGCTGTCACCCGCGAAGAGCTCGTTGGTGGTCTTGACGGTGGAAGCCCCCAGGCTGCTGTTGGCCGGCGGGGTGGGGGGCGACATGTGGTCGAAGAAGCCGCCTTCCTCGTCGTAGTTGATGAACAGCACCGTCTTGCTCCAGACGGCCGGGTTGGCGGTCAGGGCGTCCAGGAACTGCGAGACGAACCAGGCGCCGTAGTCGGCCGGGTGGTTGGGGTGCTCGCTGTAGGCCTCGGGGGCGACGATCCAGGAGACCTGCGGCAGCTTGTTGTTGGCCACGTCCTGGCGGAACTGGGTCACCAGGCCGTTGGGGTCGCGGTTGCTGTTGACGATGGCGGTGCCCGTCTTGGCCTTGTCGGCCAGCGGCGTGCCGGCCACGGCGTTCTGGTACTGGTGGAAGTACAGCAGCGAGTTGTCGCCGTAGTTGCCGATGTAGGGGTCGCTGGTCCAGCCCCAGTAGCCGTCGGCGGTCAAGCCGGTGCCGGTGTCCTGGTAGATCTTCCAGCTGATGCCGGCGGCCTCCAGGCGCTCGGGGTAGGTCTTCCAGTCGTAGCCGGCTTCGGCATTGGTGATGACCGGGCCACCGCCCTTGCCGTCGTTGCCCACCCAGCCCGTCCACAGGTGGTAGCGGTTGGGGTCGGTCGGGCCCATCAGCGAGCAGTGGTAGGCATCACAGACGGTGAAAACGTCGGCCAGCGCGTAGTGGA
>NZ_BADL01000385.1 GCF_000333615.1 Ideonella sp. B508-1
TTGCCTACCTTGTCACCGTCGAGCCCCATGGCTTTGATCTTGCCCCGCTCCTTCCAGATTCTCTTCATCGTGATCATCGGTGGCCTGGGCAGCGTGGCCGGTGCCTTCCTGGGCGCAGCCTTCATCGTGCTCTTCCCGCTGGCCCTGTCGAATCTGGCGGGCGCGCTGCCCAATGGGTGGATCGATGCGGGGCAGCTGGAGAACCTGCAGAAGATGGCNTTCGGCGCGCTGATCATTCTGGTGCTGATCCGCGAGCCCGAGGGCCTGGCCAGCCTCTGGCAGCGCTGGCGCAGTCGCGCCCGTCGCTGGCCATTGCGGCACTGATCCCATGGCGCCAAGAGGCCCTCGGTCCCGCCGGGCCACGCCCTTCGGTCGGCCTTCCGTTTTGTCGGCTTCCTGACCCGCCCCTCCCGCAAGGGGTGTTCCCTCGACCCTGCGTCTCGCAGTTTCCAAGAAAGACCCACCATGACCCTTCGCAAGACCCTCTCCACCGTCGCCCTGGCGCTGGGGGTGATCGGCCTGAACGCGCATGCCGCGAACGAACAGTACTTCCCCTTGCAGAGCTACCGGGTCGGCCCCTACGCGGCCGGGGGCACCGGCTTTTTCGGTGGCTTCATCGACTATCTGCAGTACGTCAATGCGCACGGGGGTGTCAACGGTGTGCAGCTGACCTGGAGCGAGTGCGAGACCGAGTACGTTGTGGAGAAGGGTGTGGAGTGCTATGAGCGCCTGAAGAAGGGCCTCAACGGTGCGCCGGCCGCGGCGACCAACCCGCTGTCGGTGGGCATCGCCTATGCCACGCTGGACCGCTCCACCGCGGACAAGCTGCCGTTGATCACCATCAACCACGGACGCACCGACTCCACCGACGGCAGCGTCTTCCCCTATGTGTTCCCTTTGCAGCTCAACCCCTACTCGGAAGTCTCGGCCATCGTGAACTTCATCGGCCAGAAGGTGGGGGGGCCGGACAAGCTGCGCGGCAAGAAAGTCGTCACGCTCTACCACGGCTCGCCCTACGGCAAGGAGACCAACGAGGTGCTGCAGAAGCTGGCCACCAAGTTCGGCTTCGAGCTGACCCTGCTGGAAGTGCCCCACCCCGGCAATGAACAGCAGTCGCAGTGGCTGACCATCCGCAAGATCAAGCCCGACTCCGACATTGCGCTGCGGGTGACGCGGGCGCCGCAGGACACCTTGCGCGGGCGCGAGGTGGGAACGGTGGCGATGGCGGTTTATGCGCCGCGGCAGTGGGCCGGCGCGGGGGATGCTTCGGCGCCGGCCACCACCTTGCCGTGGGTGGGCTTTGATGCGGGGCTGGCCTGCAGCGCGCCTGGCGCCTGGCTGGCGCGCAACGTGGCCGCGCAGGACGTGCGCTTTCGCGCGAACACCTTGCTGGGGGCCGCGCAGGCGGCGCGCACGGGCATCGGGTGTGCCGTTCTCCCGTGCTTTGTCGGCGGGTCCATTCCGGAGTTGGTGCGGCTGGGGCCGCCGCTGGACGAACTGGCCCAGCCGCTGTGGCTGCTGATGCACGAGGACGTGGCGCGCGTGCCGCGCATGCGCCGGGCGAGCGCGGCGCTGGCCGAGGAGATCGGGCGCGCGTCCGGGCTGATGTCAGGCCTGGGCTGAGTGCTCCAGGGCCGTGGCCGCCAGGCCCGCCATGTGGGAGCCGCGCCCGGCCAGATAGCGCAGGAAGACCTGGCCGTAGTCCGGCACCACGGCGGCCCGCACGCTCGGCCGCTGCGCCAATTGCTGGCGATAGGCCACTGTGACTGGCAGGCCCTGCAGCAGCCCGAAGTCTCCCAGGCGGTCCAAGGTGTCCAGCAGCCGGAAGACCGGCGCGAAGGAGGCGTCCACCAAGCCAAAGCGTGCGCCCCCGAAGTAGGGCCCGGCGCCGGCGGTCAGCGGGCCTTCCAGCCGCGCAAAGCGTGCGGCCAGCTCGGCCCGCTTGCGCTCGAAGCTGGCGGCGTCCGGCGCCATGTAGAAGCCGAAGACATCGGCGATCACGGCCGAGGCGAACTCGGCCCATGCGCGGTGGCGGGCCCGGTCCAGGGTCTGGGTTGGCCACAGCGGTGGCCGGTCGGCGGCGGTTTCTTCGATGTATTCGCAGATGACCGAGGTTTCGAACACGGCGGTGCCACCCACCCGCAGAACGGGCACCTTGCCCTGGGGCGAGAGTTGGATGAACCAGTCCGGCTTGGCGGCCAGGTCGATGTAGGTTCGCTGGGCCTCCAGGCCCTTCTCGGCCAGCTGGATGGCCACCCGCTGGGTGTAGGGGCAAAGGGTGTTGCTGATCAGTTCAAGGTCGTGCATGGCGTGTCCTGTTGGCAATGGGCACAACCTTACGCAGGGGTGGTGCCCGGCACCATCGAAAGCTTGGCAGCCTGCTGTGCGC
>NZ_BADL01000384.1 GCF_000333615.1 Ideonella sp. B508-1
GTATCTCTGAACTGTGGATTCAGCTCAGCAGGTCTGGGGAGTTCAATTTTGATTGCCGCAGCATCGACACGTCGCTGAAGATCTAGCACCTTGTTCTTGTGCTCAGCCAGATCTTTGGAGAAGTGGGATCGAAAGGCATCGAGCCGATCCTGCGTGACTGTGTTGCCGCAGAACTCGCAAGTGCCTGGATTAGCATGCAGCCCAAGACCGCTCTCAATCCATCGCTCAATGGCCGGATTTTCCTCTAGGTGCTTTATCGTGTTTGAGAATATCGGTGTAGATGGGAGCAACCCATTAGCTTCTTCGTGAAGCTTCTTAATAGATGGCGCGCTGTGAACCGGGGAGACTTCCAAAGGCTTCTTCGAATCTGGCGTGAGAGCCAGATCAATGGCATCCGCTAGATCCTTCTCTGACAGTAGTTGAGATTCATCTAGGATGCCAATGGCAAGGATGTCATTGTCAAGATGTGCCGCATTGTAGGGATCGACCTTGATGCTCAGCCGAATATTTTGGGCAAAAACTCGTTTGGATTCTCTGATGGCCTCGTTGTGCTCATCACATTTCTTATTGAGCCCTCGGCTGCATTCCTTCGCTGCCTTAACCCTGTCGTTGAGCTTGTTGATCTTTCTCTGAGCCTCTTCGGACTCCTTGCCTAGCAGGAGAATCGCATTGCAGTTCCCGGAGTCAAAGGACAGGTTGTTTCTTACGAAATCTGAATTGAAGACGCGAACGGATAGGACGGACTCATGGAAATTCCTTTCTGTGATGGCATCTGCGCCGCCATTGAAAGTAAATTCGCAGTCTTTGAAATCCGGGTGAGGGGACTTTGCTTCGAGCTTGGCAAAGAGCCTCCGGCTTGGCCCCCAGCGATTTGCGGTGCTTCAGGATGGAATAGAACATCACCCCGAAGACGCCGATGAAGATCAGCAGGCAGACCACCAGCAAGCCGTAATGCAGCGACTGCACATCGGCGGCGATCTGCGTGGCCGGTGGCGCCAGATCCATCTGGCGCACGGCCGGCCCGCCCGGCAGGCTCTGAACCGCACCATCGGCGGCCCAGGCCATCCGGCCTCCCCACACTGACAAAAGGGCGATGCCCCCTGTCCATCCCGCGGTCTTGCCCAGCATGCTGCACATCCCCTTGGTGACGGCTGTCCCGTTGCGGTGCCGGTACGTTGCAAGCGGCTTGCGAACGATCAAGCTCATCCGGCGAGCCCCAGCGTAGGGCAGCCGTGCTCACCGAAGGGAGAGCGTTTCTACTCAAACGCGATGGCTGAGTGTGCTGATAGGGATTGATCCAGATCGACCCAGGAAGTGCATTGACGCCATGGAAAACACCATGACGAATAGGTATTCATTCCAACGGCTCAGTTATTGAGCCTCCCGCGACGGATGCGTTGAAACCCGAACCAGCAAGACCCGTCGCCGCGTCGCCAGGGTCAGCGCGGCGACTTCGGCTCGCGCAGCATGCGCCGCATGGTGGCCAGATCGACTGCCGTCTCGGCAGCCACGGCGGGGCCGCGCTCCGGCGCCTGGAAGGCGTGGCCGTAGACCAGCTCCAGGGTCAACGCAATGCGTCCTTGACCATCGGGCCTCGCGCTCAGGGCCTGCAGCAGGCGCTCCCGGCAGGGCCGGCTGCGCAAACCGCGCAGACGCCCCGGCACGGCATTGCCGCCCCAGCTGCGCAGCTCG
>NZ_BADL01000383.1 GCF_000333615.1 Ideonella sp. B508-1
CGGTCAGCAGACCCAGCTTTTCGATGGTGCGCTTGAAGCGGCGCAGGGCCACGTCGAACGGCTCGTTTTCCTTGACTCGGATGGTGGTCATGAGCGAAGAATCCTTCGGTGAGTTGCGCTCGGTGTCCGTTATGGACGTTGCTTTGGTGTGATGCCAAAGCCGGTT
>NZ_BADL01000382.1 GCF_000333615.1 Ideonella sp. B508-1
GACAAGGCCATCAAAGCCGCCTTGAAGCAGGCGGCCGAGGCCGGCAAGGCGGTGGCCATCAATGACGGCGCAGGCCTGACCCTGGAGGCTCAGCCTACCGGAGTGGGGTGGTGGCGTCTGCGTTACTACATTGACGGCAAGGCCAACCGTCAGAGCCTGGGCACCTACCCAGACGTCTCTCTGAGCGACGCTCGCGCCCGCCGTGACTCTGCCCGGCAGGATGTGGCCGCCGGCCATGACCCCAGCCAGGTCCGCAAGGCAGAGAAGGCAGCCAGGGCGCAACAGGTGATCACGGCCAAGCTGGCGGCGGAAGGTAAGCCCGGTCCCGGCACCTTCGAGTTTGTCGCGCGTGACTGGCTGGCGACCATGCACATGCCCAAGGTGAGCGTCAGCCATGCCAAGCGAACGCAGGACCGCCTGGAGAAGAATGTCTTTCCCTGGATTGGAAGGCAGGCCATCGACGCCATTGAAGCGCCGGAGCTTCTGCAGGTCCTGCGCAGGATTGAGGCGCGTGGTGCCATCGAGACGGCGCACCGCACCAAGGATGCCTGCGGCCAGGTGTTCCGCTATGGCGTGGCCTGCGGCGTCTGCAAGCGCAACCCTGCCGCGGATCTGAAAGACGCACTCCGCCCCGTCGAAACCAAGCACCATGCCGCGGTCACCGATCCCAAGGAAGTCGGGCAACTGCTGCGAGCGATGGACGATTACCAGGGCAATACCGTGACCCGGGCGGCGCTGAGCCTGTCTGCCTTGCTGTTGCTGCGTCCAGGGGAGCTGAGGCACATGGAATGGGCCTGGCTGGATCTGGACGGCGCCACGCTGACCGTCCCTCCCGAAGTGATGAAGCGCTCCAAGGCGGACAAGCGGAATGGCGTGCCGCACATCGTGCCATTGGCCCACCAGGCAGTCAGCATCCTGCGTGACCTGCAGGCAGAGACCGGTCACCGCAGCTTCGTCTTCCCGTCGCTGGCCTCACCCCAGCGTTGCATGTCTGAAAACACGGTGCGTAGCGCACTGCGCCGCATGGGCTATGGCAACGAGGACATGACCGCCCACGGCTTTCGCGCCACGGCGCGCACCATGATTGCTGAGCGACTGGAGATCGCCCCTGAGGTGATCGAGGCCCAACTGGCCCACGCCGTGCCGGATGCCCTGGGCCGTGCCTACAACCGGACCCAGTACCTGGAGCAACGGCGAGCCATGATGCAGCAATGGGCCGACTACCTGGACCGCCTGAAGAGCGGAGCACAGGTGTTGTCATTCAAGGCCGCGTGAACAGCGCCTTCCCACCTAGGACAATCTCCGTCAGTCGCCCTGTTCCCCGAGCTGGCCCTCGCGCGCACGCGCGTGCGCGCTTGGTGTCAAAGAATTCCCCTCCAGATCATCCAGCCTCCACCTGTTTCCAGGCTCGAAGAGGCTCGCGTCACCCATGAACCAATCCACCCTGTCCGCCTTCATCTGGTCCGTGGCTGACCTGCTGCGCGGTGACTACAAGCAATCCGACTACGGCAAGGTCATCCTGCCCTTTACCGTTCTGCGCCGGCTGGACTGCGTGCTGGCCCCCACCAAGGCGGCTGTGCTCCAGGAGCTGGAGGCCAAGCAGAAGCTGGACGTGAACCCTGCACCCTTCCTGCTGAAGAAGACGGGCCTGAAGTTCTTCAACCAGTCCACCCTGGACCTGCAGACGCTACTGGGCGACCCGGACAACATCTCCCAGAACCTCTACCGCTACGTCTACCAGGGCTTCTCGCCCGATGTGCGGGACATCTTCGAGCACTTCGAGTTCCTGACCCAGATCGAACGCCTGGCCAAGGCCGGCCTGCTCTACCAGGTCACCGAGCGCTTCGCCCACATCGACCTGCACCCCGAGGCCGTCAGCAACGCCCAGATGGGCCTGGTGTTCGAGGAGCTGATCCGCAAGTTCGCCGAAATCTCCAACGAGACCGCCGGGGAGCACTTCACTCCCCGCGAGGTGATCCGTCTGATGGTCAATCTCATCTTCACGGAAGACGACGCCGTGTTGAGCCAGCCCGGCGTGGTGCGCACCCTGTACGACCCCACCGCCGGCACGGGCGGCATGCTCAGCGTGGCGGGTGAATACCTGGCCGAGCTGAACCCCCAGGCTCGCCTGACGGTGTATGGCCAGGAGCTCAACCCCGAGTCCTACGCCATCTGCAAGGCCGACATGCTCATCAAGAGCCAGGAGGTGGCCAACATCGCCTTCGGCAACACGCTGAGCGACGACGGCCACCCGCAGATGAAGTTCGACTACATGCTGGCCAACCCGCCCTTTGGCGTGGAGTGGAAGAAGGTCGAAAAAGAAGTCCGCAAGGAGCACGAGCAGCAAGGCCACAACGGCCGCTTCGGCCCGGGTCTGCCGCGGGTGTCAAACGGCTCCATGCTGTTCCTGCTGCACCTGATTAGCAAGATGCGCCCGGCCAAGGATGGCGGCAGCCGCATCGGCATC
>NZ_BADL01000381.1 GCF_000333615.1 Ideonella sp. B508-1
GGTCATCAGCGCGGCCGAGGCCAGCAGCTGCACGCTGCCCCAGCCGACCATTGGCCGGCGCAGGGCCCACAGCCGGCGCGGCTCCAGTTCCAGCCCGACCAGGAAGAGCATCAGCACCACGCCGAATTCGGCGAAGTGCAGCATGTCCTGGGCATCGGTCACCAGGGCCAGACCCCAGGGGCCGATCAGGATGCCGGCGGCCAGGTAGCCGATGATGGCGCCCAGGCCGGCCAGCCGGGCCAGTGGCACGGCCAGCACGGCCGCGCCCAGGTAGACCAGGCTTTGCAGCAGCCAGCCATGGCTGAGCGTGGTGGTGGCGTGGGGCAAGGCGTCGGCGGCGGTCATGGTTTGCGGTGGGGGCGGTCGTCGTCGGGCACCTCGCAGCCGGCCTCGGGCGGCAGGTCCTCCAGCTCGGGCCAGGCGGGGTAGCGGGCCAGGCGATCGGCGAACAGGGCGGCGTGTTCCCGCACGGTCTCGTCGCTGACCCGGTGGGCGCCGTGCAGCACCAGCGGCGGCAGAAAGCGCATGCCAGCCACCCGGGCCGTCTGCGCCATCGGGGGCCAGAAGTCGTCGATGAAGTGCTGGTTCTGGCCGGCCGGGTGGTAGGCCGACGCGACGCCGCCGGTGCTCACCACCAGCCACAGGTCCTTGCCTTCCAGGGCCGCCCCCCCCATGCCGTAAGCCCAGCCGAAGCCGAAGACCTCGTCCAGCCAGAGCTTGAGCAAGGGCGGCATGCTGTACCAGTGGAAGGGGAACTGCCACACCACCAGACGGGCCTCGGCCAGTGCCGCGCGCTCGGCGGGGATGTCGATCAGGTAGTCCGGGTAGAGCGCGTAGAGGTCACGCACCTCGATCCGATCGGTCGGCAAGGCCAGGGCGGCCTGCAGCAGGGCCTGGTTGACGCGGGAATGCTCCAGTCGGGGATGGGCGGTGAGGACAACGATTTCGGCCATGCTGTCGCTACCATACCTTGGTTTACAGCTTGGAGGAGTCACGATGCAGGTCATTGCGGTCGCCAACCCCAAGGGTGGGGTGGGCAAGAGCACGCTGGCCACCAACCTGGCCGGCGCCCTGGCACAGCGGGGGCACACGGTGGCCCTGGGGGATCTGGACCGACAGCAGTCGGCCCGTCAGTGGCTGAGCCTGCGGCCCGCCGCGGCCCGTCCCATCCAGGCCTGGCGGCTGGACGATGCCGGCGACCTGGCCTCTCCGCCCCAGGGGGTGGACCGGGCGGTGGTCGACACCCCGGCCGGTCTGCATGGCAAGAAGCTGCGGGCCGTGCTGGGCCAGGTTGATCGCATCCTGATCCCGCTGCAGCCCAGCCTGTTCGACATCCAGGCCATCCACGGCTTTCTCCAGGAACTGTCCGAGGTGGGGGTGCCCGGGAGCGTGCAGATCGGCCTGGTGGGCATGCGGGTGAAGGACCACACCATCGCGCAGGACCGCCTGCAGGAGTTTCTCGCCACCCTCAAGGCCCCGCTGGTGGCCACGCTGCGAGACACCCAGAACTATGTGCATCTGGCCGCGCACGGCCTGACGCTGTGGGACGTGACGCCCAGCCGGGTCGAGCGTGACCTGGATCAATGGGCGCCTTTGCTCCAGTGGTGTCGTGTCAGCTGAAACAAACTGAATCGCGGCATATTGCCGGAAGTTCAATCTTCTTCGTAAGAGGTTTGCTTACACTGCTGACACAACAACAACTTCGGGCGCATGCGCAGTTGCGCTGCTGCCCACGCTGGGAGCCATGCACATTCTGTTGGCCGACAACCATCCCCTGGTCCTCTGGGCTTTCCAGACGCTGCTGGAGGAAATTCGCCCCGGGGTCACTGTGCGCAGTGTCTGCACACCCGCCGAGCTGAGGGAGACCCTGTCGCAGGGCCTGCCCTGCACACTGGTGCTGCTGGACCTCCAGCTGGGGACGCAGGGAGAGGGCTATGCCCTGCTGGCCGAGCTGCGGATGAACCACCCTGACCTGTCCGTGGTGGTGACCTCGGCCTCCGACCACCCCGCCGATGTCATCCAGTCGATCGATCTCGGGGCCTGTGGCTACCTGCCCAAGCGCATGAGCATGACGGCCCTGGCCGACGCCCTGCGTCTGGTCCTGGACGGGGGCATCTTCGTGCCGCCCATGAGTCTGCCCGAGGCCGCGCATCCCCATCCTCATCATGCCGCGTCGGCCCATGCCGCGGCCCCCCGGCAGGGTGAGACGGCTCCCTACCAGACCCAGCCGTCCTTCGAGGCCTTGGGGTTGACCCCGCGTCAGGCCGATGTGCTGAGCCTGTTGCTGCAGGGCAAGCCCAACAAGGAGATCGCCCGCCGCCTGGGCCTGTCGGTGGAAACGGTGAAGGACCACGTGCAGGCCGTGCTGCGGGCCCTGGGGGTGAATTCGCGCACCCAGGCGGTGTTGGCCGCCAGTCAGCTGGGGGCCAAGCGCAGCGGGGCGATGGCGGCCCCCCTGCGCTGAGCCGTCCCCTGGGCGCCGGGATTCAGGCCGGCTGGTAGGCCAGGCGCACGTAGATCGGCGCGAAGGCCTCGGCCTGGGTGATCTCCAGCAGGCGCTCGCGGGCCAGTTCCAGCATCGCGATGAAGGTCACCACGACCACCGGCGAGCCCTGGCTCACGTCGAACAGGTCCTGGAACTCCACGAAGCGCTCGCCCTGCAGGCGGCGCAGCACCACGCTCATGTACTCGCGCACCGAGAGCTGCTCTCGCGTGATGCGGTGGTGCTGGTTGAGCTTGGCGCGACGCAGGATGTCGCGCCAGGCCTCCTGGATGTCCACCAGCGAGACATCCGGAAAGCGCGGTGCCAGGGACTGCTCGACATGGACCTGCGCCCGCAGGAAGTCCCGGCCCATCACCGGCAGGCTGTCCAGCCGCGCGGCGGCCAGCTTCATCTGCTCGTACTCCAGCAGGCGGCGCACCAGCTCGGCCCGGGGGTCTTCGGGCTCCTCGCCGTTCTCGCTGGGCTTGGGCGGCAGCAGCATGCGCGACTTGATCTCGATGAGCATGGCCGCCATCAGCAGGTAGTCGGCGGCCAGTTCGAGGTTGTGCGCGCGGATCTGGTCCACGTAGGCCAGGTATTGCCGCGTGACATCCGCCATCGGGATGTCGAGGATGTTGAAGTTCTGCTTGCGGATCAGGTAGAGCAGCAGATCCAGCGGCCCCTGGAAGGCCTCCAGGAATACCTCCAGGGCATCCGGCGGGATGTAGAGGTCGTTGGGCAGGGCGAACAGCGGCTCGCCGTACAGGCGGGCCACCGCCACCCCGTCCACCATCGCGGGGGTGTCCACCTCCGGGGCCACCGGGGGCGGCAGCTCACCGGCCGGCACCGCCGTCTCCGCGGAGGCGGCCGGCTCAGGCAGGGGGGAATCGGGCAGCGGCTCGTTCACGTCAGGCCGCGATGGGCCGCACGGCTCAGTGGCCGTGGGTCTGGTAGACGTAGGGTTGCTGGGCCACGCGGGCGGCCTGGAACTCGGCTTCGGCCTCGCGGTCCTGCGGACGGTCCCACAGCAGGCCACGGCCGGCGCGCTGCTCGGCCTCCAGCGTCGGGCGCTTGGCCTTGAGCTCGTCGATGAACTGGGTGATCTCGGACTTGTAGGGCTTCCAGAACAGCGGCATGGCAGGAAGGGGCGCTCGCGCGCCGACAGGTTTCAGGAGGAAGGCCGAATTCTAGCGGGGCCCGGTGTCAGCTGGCCTTCACCCGGTACCAGTAGCGGTAAGCGGTCACGAAGCCCAGCTCGGCGTAGAGCGCCCGGGCCGCGGCGTTGGACTGCACCACCTGCAGGTAGGCATGGTGGGCACCCTGCGCCGCGGCCCAGTCCAGCAGCTGCTGGCACAGCGTGCGGGCCAGGCCCTGGCGGCGGGCGTCGGGGGCCGTGGCCACGTCGAACAGGCCGGCCCAGCCCTGGTGCAGCACCGCCAGCCCGGCACAGCGGGGATCCTGGGCCGGCCACACCGCGGCCGCGCAACGCCCCTGGATGGCCCGGAGCATGGCCAGGTGGGTGGCCTGTCCAGGGCCCAGCTTGCCCGAGACGGCCTGGAAGGCCTCCAGCCACTCGGGCCAGCCCAGGGTGGCCGGCGGCACCGTGCCCGCCGGGGCCGCCAGCGGACGCCACAGCACCAGCGAGGGATCCACCCTTTGGTAGCCGCGCTGCTGCAGCACGTCATCCAGCGCCGGCTGGGGGCCCGGATCGGTCAGGCGGAAGATGGCGGGCAGGCCGTGCAGGGCGTAGTGGGCCTCGATCCGATCCAGGTCCTGTGCGCCCAGGGGCTGTGCCTCAGGGCCGGCATTGGCTGAGTTGGCCCGCTTGGTGTAGCCCTGCGCCGTGCGCAGCCGCCAGCCGGCGTGCTCGTGCTCGGCGAGTGCCGGCCAGGCGGCCCAGGCCGCCGCCTCCAGGGCGGCCCAGGTGGGCGGGTCGATCGGGGTGGCAGGCGAGGTGGAAGGGGCGGCGGGCATCGGCCCATGGTAGTGCCCTGTCATCGGGCCACAGGGCGCTGCGGGCAGAATCCGTCGCAGTTGGATGCCTGTTGCGCGTGCGTCCGTGTGTGTGTCCATGCGTCCATGTGAGAGGGCCTGTCCGTGTTCGAGATCGAGTTGAAGTTCCAGGTGCCGGCCGGCGCAGAGGCGGCGGTGCGCCGCGCCGTGGGCACCGCCCAGGCCCGTCAGCAGCGGCTGCGGGCCCGCTATCTGGACACGCCGGACCGCCGCCTGGCCCGGGCCCGGGCGGCGCTGCGCCTGCGTGACGAGGGCGCCCACTGGGTGCAGACCTTCAAGGCCGAAGGCGACAACCCGATGCAGCGGCTGGAGCACGAGGTGACGCTGCCCGGTGGCGAGACGCCGCCAGCCCCGGATCTGGCCCGCCACGCCGACACGCCGGCGGCCGAGGCCCTGGCGCGGGCCCTGGGCATGGTGGCGCTGGTGGGCGATGGTCAGGACCAGGGCCTGGCGGTGCACTTTGAGACCGACATCCAGCGCCTGAGCCGCGTGGTTCGCCTGCCCGGCGGTGGCCGGGTGGAGCTGGCCTTCGATGTGGGGGTGATCCGCGCGGGGGGGCGGGAATGGCCGGTCAGCGAACTGGAGTTCGAGCTGGTGCAGGGTGTGCCGGCCGATCTGCTGGCGCTGGCCCGGCGCTGGGTGGATCGCCACGGCCTGTGGCTGGATGTGCGCAGCAAGGCCGAGCGCGGGCACCTGCTGGCGGCCGGGCGCTGGGCCTCGCCACCCGCGCGTGGCGTGGCGCCCGCTTTGCGCAACAGCCAGCGGCCCGAGCGCGCCGTTCAGGCCCTGTTGCGGGCGGCGCTGGGCCAGGTGCTGGCCAACGCCGCGGTGCTGGCCGACGCCGGCCTGCCGGCACTGGACGACCGGGGCGAGTACCTGCGTCAGTGCCGCATCGGCCTGCGGCGGCTGCGCACCGTCTTGCGTCTGCTGGCGGGGCCCGAGGCGACGGACCTGCCGGTCGACCCCGCCTGGGAGCCGGCGCTGGCCGAGATCTTCCGCCGCCTGGGCCGGCAGCGCGACCTGGATGCCCTGGCCCGGGGGCTGTTGCCGGCCCTGCAGGCCGCCGGGGCGCCGTGGACCGGGGCTTTGCAGGCCGGGGCCACCGAGGTGGATGTGGGTGCCGAGCTGCGCGACCCGGGCTTCACCCGGCTGCTGATCGCCCTGCTGGCCTGTGTCCAGACGCCAACGACGGTGCCGCTGGAGACCGTGCCGGCACCTTCCCTGCGGCGCTGGATGCGGGCCGCGCTGGCGCCGCTGAACAAGCAGGTGCGTCGCGACGCCAAGGCCTATGCGGCCCTGGACGAAGATGGACGCCACCGCCTGCGCAAGCGCATCAAGCGCCTGCGTTACCTGCTGGAGATGAGCGCCAGCCTGTGGTCGACCAAGGCCCTGGATCGGCAGCTTGCCGCGCTGCGCCAGGCCCAGGATGCCCTGGGGGCCGAACACGACCAGGTGCTGGCGCAGGCCTTGTTCACCGAGGCTGCCGCGCAGGAGCCCCGGGCCTGGTGGGCCGTGGGCTGGCTGCAGGCCGCACGCCAGGCTCAGGTGCCGCTGTGCGCCCAGGCCCTGCAGGCCCTGCGCCGCACCGACCCGGCCTGGGACTGAGCGCGCTCAGCTGCCGGTGGGGGCCAGCGCGGCCTCCAGCGTGGGCCACAGGTGCTGCGGCCCCAGTTCCTCGGCGAAGCCCGAGCGCTCCAGCAGCGACAGCGGGGCCTCGGCAGCGCGTGCCAGGTCCATCGTGATGCCGCGGCGCTGCAGGGTCTGCCGCAACTGGTGCAGGGCTTCGAGGCCGGAGGTGTCCATGGCCACCAGGCGGTGCAGGTCCAGCACCACGCGCTGCGTGCCCTCGGGCAGGCGGGCGGGCAGGTCCTCCAGCTTGTCCACCGCGCCGAAGAACAGGGCGCCATAGAGCTCCACCACCGCCACCCCGGCGGGGGTCTGGGCCGCCGTGCTGGGCCGCACCTGGAACAGCGAGCCCATGCGCACGATGAAGAAGGCGCAGGCCGAGACCAGACCCACCTCCACCGCCACCGTGAGGTCGAAGACCACCGTCAGCACGAAGGTGCCCACCAGCAGCAGGCGGTAGGGCCAGCGGAAGTTGCGCAGCCGGGCGAACTCGCGCCACTCGCCCATGTTCCAGGCCACGAACAGCAGGATGCCGGCCATGGCCGCCAGGGGGATGCCGGCCGCCAGCGGGGCGGCCACCAGCACGATGAGCAGCAGGGTTGCTGCGTGGACGATGCCGGCCAGCGGCGTGCGGCCGCCGGCCCGCACATTGGTGACGGTGCGGGCGATGGTGCCGGTGGCCGGAATGCCGCCGAAGAAGGGGCTGACGAAGTTGGCCACACCCTGTGCCATCAACTCCTGGTTGGGGTCATGGCGAGGGATGTCGGCGGTGTTGTCGGCCACCCGGGCGCAGAGCAGCGATTCGATGGAGCCCAGCAGGGCGATCGTCACGGTGGGGATGAACAGCTGCTTGGCGCTGTCCCAGGACAGGGCCGGCAGCTCGAAACCGGGCAGGCCCTGGGGGATGCCGCCGAAACGGCTGCCGATGGTCTCCACCGGCAGGTGCAGCCCGCGGGTGATCAGCGTGGCCCCCACCAAGGCCACCACCGTGCCGGGCAGGTGGGCGGCCACGCGGCGCAGGCGGTGGTGCCAACCCAGGCGCACGCCCACCGGCATGGTGTAGCTCTTGGGCCAGACGACCACCAGGGCCAGGCAGCCGCCGGTCAGCGCCAGGGCCCAGGGGTTGATCTGCCCCAGGTGCTGGCCCAGCGTGCGCAGTTGGGCGAAGAAGTCGCCCGGCATCTTGGCGATGGGCAGGCCCAGGGCGTCCTTGAACTGCGACAGGCCGATCAGCACCGCGATGCCGTTGGTGAAGCCGATCACGATGGACACCGGGATGAAACGCACCAGCGCCCCGAGCTTGAACAGGCCCATGGCGAAGAGCAGCACGCCGGCCAGCGAGGTGGCGATCAGCAGATTGGCCAGGCCGTAGCGGTCGACGATGCCGTAGACGATGACGATGAAGGCCCCGGCCGGGCCCCCGATCTGCACGTTGGAGCCGCCCAGGGCGGAGATCAGGAAGCCCGCGATGATGGCGGTGAACAGCCCGGCTTCGGGCTTGACGCCGGAGGCGATGGCAAAGGCCATGGCCAGCGGCAGGGCGACGATGCCCACGGTGAGGCCCGCGCCGATGTCGGCAACGAGTTGTTCCCGGCTGACGCCCTTCAGGGCGGTCAGGGCGCGGGGGCGGAAGGGCTGCAGGGCAGCCCGCAAGGTGGCCAGCGGCATGGAAACTCCGGTGAAGGGATGGAAGACAGGTCGGCCAGGACCTGTGCCGGAGGACCGCAGTGGTGCAGGCGCACGAAGAAGCTGCGCCGCCGCGAGAGACGGCGGACCTGCGACACTTCGTGGGCATGCGGGGGAGGCATGGGGGTGATTGTCCGCGCCCGCCCCACCGCCTCACAAGGGGGGAAGACACGATGAGTGCCACCGAGATGGCGGCCGACGGCCGGCCACGCTGCCGCTGGTGCCTGGCCACGCCGGAATACCTGGCCTACCACGACACCGAGTGGGGCTACCCGGTGGTGGACGACCGGCGCCTGTTCGAGAAGCTCTGCCTGGAGGGTTTCCAGTCGGGCCTGAGCTGGCGCACCATCCTGGCCAAGCGGGAGAACTTCCGCGCCGCCTTCGACGGCTTCGACTTTCACGCCATGGCCCGCTACGGCGAGGCCGAGGTGGCCCGGCTGCTGGCCGATGCCGGCATCGTGCGCCACCGCGGCAAGATCGAGGCGGTGATCCACAACGCCGGCCGGGCCCAGGCCCTGGCCGAGGAGGCCGGCTCGCTGGCGGCCTATTTCTGGCGCTACGAGCCGACGGCCGATGCGCTGGCCACGCCGCAGACCGTGTCGGTCTCGCCCGAGTCGATCGCCCTGTCCAAGGACCTGAAGAAGCGCGGCTGGAAGTTCGTCGGCCCGACCACGGTCTATGCCTTCATGCAGGCCATGGGCCTGGTCAACGACCATGCCGAGGGCTGCGTGACCCGCGCCGAGGTGGCGCGTGCGCGGGCCGCCTTCCAGCGGCCCGGCTGAGCCGGCGGAGCGGGCGGCTCAGCGAACCCGCATGCCCGGCTGGGCGCCGGGGAAGGGCTCCAGCACGAAGATGCCGGGGTTCGCCTTCTCGTCGGCGTGGCTGGCGGCCAGCACCATGCCCTCGCTGAGGCCGAACTTCATCTTGCGCGGGGCCAGGTTGGCCACCATCACGGTCAGCTTGCCTTCCAGGTCCTCGGGCTTGTAGGCGCTCTTGATGCCGCTGAAGACGTTGCGGGTCTTCCCTTCGCCCACGTCCAGGGTCAGGCGCAGCAGCTTGTCGCTGCCCTCCACATGCTCGGCCTTGACGATCTTGGCGATGCGCAGATCGACCTTGGTGAAGTCGTCGATCTTGATCTCCGGGGCCAGCTCCTCGCCGCCGGGCACCAGCTTGGGCGCGGGCGGCGGGGCCAGCAGCTCGTCCAGCAGCTGGGCGTCCACGCGCTGCATCAGGTGCTGGTAGGCGCCGATGCTGTGGGCGCCCAGGGCGCGGCCGATGTCCTCGAAGCTCATCGGCGCCACCTGCAGGAAGGCCTCCACCTTCTCGGCCAGGGCCGGCAGCACGGGCTTGAGGTAGATGGTCAGCAGGCGGAAGGCCTCGATGCAGGTGCTGCAGACGTCGTGCAGCACCGCGGCCTGCTCGGGGTGCTTGGCCAGCTCCCAGGGCTTGTGGGTGTCCACGTACTCGTTGACCTTGTCGGCCAGGGCCATGATTTCGCGCAGGGCCTTGCCGTATTCGCGCTCTTCATAGAGCTCGGTGATGGCGGCGCGCTGGGCACGCAGGGCGTCCAGCAGGCTGCGGCCTTCCACGCCCAGGTCGGCCGAGAGCCGGCCCTCGAAGCGCTTGTCAGGAAGCCGGCGCGC
>NZ_BADL01000380.1 GCF_000333615.1 Ideonella sp. B508-1
CGGGGCATCTCTTTCATGCCAGCCGCCGCCCCAGCACGCTGATGGGCATCAACTTTGCCACCAGCCAGGATGCGCGTTTTGGCAGGCCTTCGACCGGGCCTGCGGGCGATGACCTCGCTCAAGCGGTGCCCCTGATCGGGGCAGTTTTGTCCCACGGCGGGAGGCGTTCAGCGCTCTTGTGCTCTTGTGTGTGCTCTTGTGGATAGGCAGCGCTGGCGCGGCCCCGCCGTGTGGCTTTGGGCGGTGGAGTTCAGCCTGCCAGCGCCGGCAGGGCCTCCAGCTCCTCGGCCTTCAGCACCCGCAGATGCCATTCGCCATCGTGCAGGGCCAGGCCGTGCAGCTCGATGCTCTTCTGCGTCTGCAGCAGGCGGGCCAGGTAGGCGATGATGGCCGGCTCGATCACCTGGCCCGGCACCAGCACCGGGATGCCCGGCGGGTAGGGCACGATCTGGTCGCAGCAGACACGGCCGGTCAGCGCCGGGTTGGGCAGGCCGCTGTCGTCCAGCACCGGCAGCTTCTCGCCCGCCTCGTAGAAGGCGTCGCGCGGCAGGCAGGCCAGGCGGGTGAAGCGCGGGGCCTCGGGCATGCGGCCGTAGGTCAGCGGCGGGCGGCGGTCCTTGGCCAGGCGCAGCATGGCGTCGAACAGGCGCGAGACCTTGCTGCGCGTGGTGCCGATGGTCAGCAGCAGCGTCAGCGTGTTGTGGGTGTTCTTCTCGACCTGGATGTTGTAGCGGTTGATCAGCTCGTCGCGCAGCTCGTCGGCGCTCCAGCCGCTGGCGCTGATGTCGATGGTCAGCTTGGTCGGGTCCAGGCGGATGCCGTCGTCCTTCACCTCGTCGGGCAGCAGGTCGTCCAGTTCCAGCACGCGGAAGGCGCCGGTGGCGTTGATCTTCTCGCGCAGCTCGCGGGCGTAGCGCAGCGAGCGGTCCAGCAGCCGGTAGCCCTCCATCACCGCCTGCTTGCGCGCCACGTCCAGGCTGGCGATCAGCGTGTACTGCGGGCTGGTCGAGGCGTGCATGTTGAAGTTCTCGCGGAACAGGTGCTCGTCGAAGCCAGGGTCGTTCACATGGATCATGCTGGCCTGCGAAAAGGCCGACAGCACCTTGTGCGTGCTCTGGGTGGCGTAATCGGCGCCGCACTCCAGCGCGGTGGGCCGCAGCTCGGGGTGGAAGCGCGCATGGCCGTACCAGGCCTCGTCGACGATGACCTTGATGCCTGCGGCATGGGCCAGCGCGATGATGGGTTTCAGGTCATAGCGCAGGCCGTCGTAGGTGCAGCTGGTGAGGATCAGCACCTTGGCCTCGGGATGGGCCTCGATGGCGGCGCGGATGGTGGCCTGCGGCACCGGGCCGAAGAGGCCGAAGTGGCGGTTGACCGAGCTGTCCAGGTAGACCGGCCGCGCACCCGAGAGGATCACCCCGTGGTGCACGCTCTTGTGGCAGTTGCGGTCCAGCAGCAGGGTGTCGCCCGGGGCCAGCAGGCTCTGGAAGATCACCTTGTTGGAGGTGCTGGTGCCATTGGTGGCGAAGTAGGTCTTGCGTGCCCCGAAGGCCTTGGCCGCCAGGCGCTGGCTCTGGGCGATGACGCCGGTGGGGTGAAGCAGCGAATCGAGTTCCGGCACGCTGACCGAGAGGTCGGCGCGCAGCATCTCCTCGCCGACGAAGTCGTAGAAGTCGCCCACCCAGGGGCTGCCCTTGAACGAGTCGCCACCGCCGTGGCCGGGGGTGTGCCAGCTGTCCTTGGCCTGGGCCACGTAGTCGCGCAGCGCGTCGTAGAACGGGGTGTCGGCCTTCTCGGCCACCTCGGCCGCCAGGATGCGGAACCAGCCATGGAAGTCCAGCTCGCTGCGGAAGAAGTAGCCGTCCACTGCGTCGCTGGCCAGTTGTTCGACCAGCAGCTTGTCGCTGTCGTCCTCCAGCAGCATGTAGAGCGACAACTCCGGGCGCGCCTCGATGATCTGCTGGGCGGTGTGCACTGCGCGCTCGCGCTGGCGGGTGTCGGCGTTGCGCTCGCCATGGTCGATCAGCACCACCTGCAGGTCGGCGCCCTTGGTGTCGGTGGACAGCACCGCCTGCAGGGCCTGCTCGTCGCAGGGGCAGCACAGGGCCCGCAGGCCGTAGGGGTTGTCCAGCCGCTCGGCGGCGGCGTTGAGCCCCCCGACCACGGCGTCGCGCCAGGCTTCATCGGCGCTGACCACCAGCACCTGCGTGACGGGCTTCATGAGAGGCGACTCCTGCAACAGAACGACCCTGTGGCCCCCCATGGGTCACAGGGCAAACAGCCAGTGTAGCGAGCGCGCGGCCGAGAAAGATTCGGCAAGCAGGCGCTGGCCTAGGGGGTTGTCCCGGGGTTGTCGCCCTCGGCAGCGGCGTGCCGCCGGGCCTCTAGCAGGGCCTCGCGTTCCTGGGCGAACAGGGTTTCCAGTTGCTGGCGACCGGCCTTGGCCATGGCCAGCAGCCGGGCCTCGTCGCCGAAGTGCGGCGCCGACTCCTGCAGCTGCGCGATGCTGTGGCGGCGGAAGCGCTGGGCCAGGGTGCGGGCCTGGTAGGGCCGAAAGCCCAGGGTCTCCAGCACGCTGCGCCCGCTCATCAGGGCCGAGTCGAGGGTCTCGCGCTCGATGTGCTGCACGCCGCGGCGGTGCAGCTCGAACCAGTGCTGCGCATTGCGGGCCCGCACCACCAGGATGAGCTGGGGGAAATGCTCGCGGGCCAGGTCCACGATCTCCAGGCACTGGGCCATGTCGTCCACCGCCACCACCAGCGTCGTGGCCTTGTCGGCGCCGGCCATGCGCAGCAGGTCCAGGCGCCGGGCATCGCCATAAAAGACCCGCCAGCCGAACTTGCGCAGGCTCTCAACCTGGTCGGCGTCGTGTTCCAGCACCGTGGCCTTGAGGCCGCTGGCGTAGAGCAGGCGGCCGACGATCTGGCCGTAGCGGCCGAAGCCCGCGATGATGACCGGCGCGTCCTGCTCCTCGCTCAGCTCGCTCAGCGGGGCCTGGTCCGGCCGGCAGGCCGCGCGCCGCGCCGCCACCCGGTCGGCCACCAGCAGCAGCAGGGGCGTGAGCAGCATGGTCATGGCCACCACCGCGATCAGCAGCGAGGCGGTGCGGGCGTCGATCACGCCGCGCTGCTGGGCCGCCTGGAAGACCACGAAGCCGAACTCGCCGCCCTGGGCCAACAGCACGATGAAGACCGGCCGCTCGCCCAGCGGAATCGGCATCACCCGGGCCATCACCCACAGCACCAGGGCCTTGAGCCCCAGCACCGCCACCACCAGCAGCAGCACGATGAAGGGCCGGTGCAGCACGACCGAGAAGTCGATGCTCATGCCCACGGCAATGAAGAACAGGCCCAGCAGCAGGCCCTTGAAGGGCTCCAGGTCGGTCTCCAACTCGCGGCGGTACTCGCTTTCGGCCAGCAGCACGCCGGCCAGGAAGGCACCCAGGGCCATCGACAGGCCCACGGCCTCCATCAGCGCCGCGGTGGCCACCACCAACAGCAGGGCCGCGGCGGTGAAGATCTCGGGCGTCTTGCTGCGGGCGATCCAGCGCAGGGCCGGGCGCAGCAGCAGGCGGCCGCCCAGCACGATGCCGGCGATCACCGCGACGGCCTTGAGCGCGCCCACCCAGCCCTGGCCTGCGTGGTGCTGGCCGGCCATCAAGGGCACGAGGCCAGGAGGG
>NZ_BADL01000379.1 GCF_000333615.1 Ideonella sp. B508-1
GAGCGCGTGCCGGGCGCGTCGTGGGGCAGGCGGGCGATGGCCTCCGGCAGCGCGCCCTGGCCGTCGCTGGCCACGCCGGCAAAGATGGGCTCGAACGGGGTGAAGGCCTGCAGCGCGCCCAGGTAGGTGGGGGTCTCCACGGCCACCGGGGCCCCGGCATCGACCATCACCTTGGCGATCAGGTCCAGGCCCTGCTGCGAGCCGGTGGTCATCAGCACCTGCTCGGCCTTCACATGGGCCATGCCTTGCGCACGCAGGCGCTCGGCCACCCACTCACGCAGGGGGCCGTAGCCTTCGCTGGCGGCGTACTGCAGGGCGGCCTGGGGTTGCTCGGCCAGCACCCGGGTGGTGGCCTCGCGCATGGCTTCGACCGGGAAGGTGGAGGCGGCCGGCAGGCCCCCCGCCAGCGACAGAACGCCCGGCAGCTCGGTGAGCTTCAGGATCTCGCGGATCACCGAAGGGTTGAGTCGCGCGGCGCGCTGCGCCATGTGCCAGGGAGAAGAGGGCGAGGTCGAGGGGCTCATGCGTGTGTCTCCGGAGCAAGGACCGGTCGGGCCGGCCGTGAGAGGGCCAGTGTAGGCCTGCCGGCAATACAGATACAGTACAGTTTTCCGATGCACCGAGGCTTCTGTACCGGCGGGTGAGGTGACACAGTGAGCGAGCGTGACGAATGGCGTGCCGCAGCGGCCGCCGGACCGGGTCCCGAGGGCGGTTCCGCCCTGGGCGGGCTCTCGCGCGGCGGCGGCAGCACGCTGACCGAGCAGTTGGCCGAGCACTATGCCCAGCGCATCCGCCAGCGCCTGCTGGCGCCGGGCACTCGGCTGCCCTCGGTGCGGGACGCCGCGCGCCGGCACAGTGTGAGCCCGCACACCGTGGTGGCCGCCTACGACCAGCTGCTGGCCCTCGGGCTGGTGGAGGCCCGGCGGCAGCGCGGCTTCTTCGTGCGCGACCGGCGCATGCCGGAGTCTCGGCCAACCCCGCCGCGACCGGCGCCTGCCGGGCCACCCCTGCCGCCGGTGGATGCCACCGCCCTGATCCGCGGCATGTTCCACAGCGGCACCGATCAGCCCGCGCCCGGCTTGGGCACGCTGCCGCTGGAGTGGTTGGACCCGGCTCTGCTCAGCACCGCCCTGCGCCGTGTGCTGGGCCAGAACGAAGGGGCGCTGGCCCTGCAGTACGGCCAGCCTGCGGGCGACCTGCGCCTGCGCCAGGCCCTGGCGCTGCGTCTGGGCGGGCTGGGCCTGCAGGCCTCGGCCGAGCAGATCGTCACGGCCACCGGCGCCACCCATGCGCTGGACATCGTCTCGCGCGCCCTGCTGGCCCCGGGCGATGCGGTGCTGGTGGACGAGCCGGGCTGGGCGGTGGAGTTCGCCCGCCTGAGCCAGCTGGGCATGCGCCTGCTGCCGGTGCCGCGCGGCGCCGACGGCCCCGATCTGGCGGTGCTGGAGACCCTGGCGCGCGAGCACCGGCCGCGGCTGTACGTGACCATCTCGGTGCTGCACAACCCCACCGGCAACTCGCTGACGCCGGCCGGCGCCTACCAGCTGCTGCGCCTGGCCGAACAGCACGATTTCCGGGTGGTGGAGGACGACACCTATGGCGAGCTGGCGCCGGCCCATCTGCCGCGCCTGGCGGCCCTGGACGGCCTGCAGCGTACGCTCTATGTCTCGGGCTTCTCCAAGATCCTTACGCCCGGCTGGCGGGTGGGCTATGTGGCGGCGCCACCGTCGCTGATCGAGCGCCTGATCGACGTGAAGCTGCTCTCGACGCTGACCACGCCGGCCATCCTGAGCAGGCCCGG
>NZ_BADL01000378.1 GCF_000333615.1 Ideonella sp. B508-1
CATGCGCCGCCGCGGGGGGATTGACCCCGGACGGAAAACTGTGGATAACCTCGCCCCAGGCGGCCCAAGGAGTGCGTAGAATGCGGCCGCTCAAGAAGAATTGTCCACATGAGCATTGACCTCTGGCAACGGGGCTGCGAGCGACTCGCCACCGAACTGCCTGAACAACAGTACACCACCTGGATCCGACCCCTGCCCCCCGCCGACGTCATGGAGGATGGCGAGGCGGGGACCGTGTTCGGCCTGCGCGTGCCCAACCGGTTCAAGCTGGACTGGATCCGGTCGCAGTACGCCCACCGCATCGAAACCGTGCTGAGCGAACTGGCCGGCAAGCCGGTGCGGCTGGAGCTGTCGCTGGCCCCGCGTGAAGCCCCGGCCCTGAGCCCGCGCCCCCTGCCCTCGCGCCCGAACAGCGCGGCGGCGGTGCTGCAGCGCGCCATGAACCACGCCGCCAGCGCCGCGGCCCAGGCCGTGCCGCGCCAGCAGGCCGCCCTCATGCCCACCGCCGAGGACGCGCTGGCCAACGCGCCGGGCGCCAGCGCCCTGCCCACCGGTCGCCCGGCCCCCGAGCCGATGGAGGCCCGCGCCCCGGCCGCGCCCAGCCCGGCCAGCCGCAGCCGCCTGAACCCGGCCCTGACCTTCGACAACCTGGTGGCCGGCCGCGCCAACCAGATGGCCCGCACCGCCGCCCTGCACGTGGCCGGCGCGCCGGGCGTCATGTACAACCCGCTGTTCATCTACGGCGGCGTGGGCCTGGGCAAGACCCACCTGATCCACGCGGTGGGCAACGCCCTGCTCAAGGACAACCCGAACGCCCGGGTGCTGTACCTGCACGCCGAGCAGTTCATCTCCGACGTGGTGAAGAACTACCAGCGCAAGACCT
>NZ_BADL01000376.1 GCF_000333615.1 Ideonella sp. B508-1
CGCAGCCGCATCATGATGTCTCTCCGATCCAGCTCGGCTCGGCGTGCGTGGGGAAGAAGCGCCCGCGGATGGCTTCCGAGGCCTCCCGCGTGACCTTCTGCACACGCTCCATGTGATCGGGCAGCTCGCTGAGGATCTCGCCGATCGGCCGGTACTCGAGGTCGTTGCGGATGCGTCCCAGCGCCCGCAGCACGGTGTTGGAATGGCCGACGCGGTCGGCGACCGGATCGATCTCCCG
>NZ_BADL01000375.1 GCF_000333615.1 Ideonella sp. B508-1
TTGGGCCTTGAAGCCCAGGCGCCGGCTGTGATCGGGCGCCCGGTGCATGTCCAGACGGTGCGCTTCAATCCCTTTCTGCTGCGTCTGCGTCTTGAGCATCTGGAGGTGGCGGCGGCCCAGGCGGGGCAACCGCCTCAGCTTCAGGTGGACGAACTGTCCCTGTCGCTGGGGTGGTCGTCGCTGTGGCACCGTGCGCCGGTGGTGCGCGCGCTGACCCTGACGCGACCTCGTTTGAGTCTCAGCCGCACGGCCGAGGGGCATTACGACATCGACGATCTGCTCCAGCGCTGGCAGAAGCCGGCGCCAACGTCCGCGTCCACCGAGCCCGCCCGCTTCGCGCTCTACAACCTGCAGATCCAGGACGGGCGGGTCGACGTGGACGATCGCCCCGTGGGCCAACACCATCGGCTGTCCCGGCTGACCCTGGGCCTGCCCTTCATCTCCACGCTCAGTGAGGCGGACGAGAAGATCGAGGTCCAGCCCCGGCTGGCCTTCGACCTGGACGGCAGCCAGTTCGACACCGGTGCCCGCCTGACCCCCTTCGACCCCAAGGCCCCCGAGCAGGTGCATTTGCGCCTGCCGGATCTAGATCTGGCGCATTGGGTGCCTTACCTGCCCGCCGGCCTGCCGTTGAAGTTGCAGCAAGGGCATGTGGCGCTTGACCTGGCACTGGGCATCGAGCAGACCCCTCAGGGCATGGACTGGCGCGTGTCCGGGGACGTGGGTTTGAAGGACCTGGCCCTGCAGTGGCCGAACCAGACCCCGGCCTTGGCGATCCAGGCGCTGAACCTGAAAATCAAGGCGGTGAATCCCCGCAAGCGCCAGCTGGATCTGGAGCAGCTGCAGCTCAAGGGGCTGCGCTTGGCGGCCCGGCGGGATGCGCAAGGCCGCTGGGATTGGCTGGCGCTCACCCGTCCCCCCGCAGGCGCCCGGCAGGCTGCACAGGCATCGGCCTCGGCATCCGCAGCCCTGCCGGCCTAGGTCTACGCTTCGCTCAGTGCAGACGGTCAGGCCGACGAGACCGGCTGGGTGCTGGCCCTGGACCGTCTGACGGTGGAGGACAGTCAGCTGGCACTGGCGGATGCGCTGGCTCGCCCGGCAGGCCAGTGGACGCTGTCGCTGCCCACGGTGTCCGTGCGGAACGCGCACTGGCCCTTGGCCGAGGCGGCCCGTGCCACCGAGGTGCAGGCCCGCTGGAGCCTGGCGGCCGGCGAGAAGGCCGTGCCCTCGGGCGATGCCGAGTTGCAGGGGCGCTTGAGCCGCGACGGCGGTCAACTCGATGTGAAGGCCACCGACTGGCGCGTGGAGGCCTGGCAGCCCTACCTCGCGGCCTATCTGCAGCCCCGCTTGCAGGGGGGCGTCTCGGCCCAGGCACAGCTGCGCTGGCAGGGGGCGCCGGGGGCGCAGTGGCCGACCGTGCAGGTGCCCGAGCTGTCCCTGGACCAATGGAAGGTGCTGGACGGCGACGGGCGTGCCGCCCGCACCGCGGCCGCCTGGGACCGGTTGACCGTGCAGAACGTGACGGTGGACGGTCCGGCGCGGACTGTCGAGGTGGGACAGCTGCGCTGGACGGCGCCCCAGGCCCAGTTGCGTCGGGATGCCCGGGGCGAACTCGATGTGAGCCGCTGGGTCCGCCCGCAGCCTGACCACACCAGCGGGCATGCTGCCGCGGCGGACACGGGCCCGGCCTGGCAGATCGCCCTGGGACAGACCACGCTGGAGAAGGGGCGCCTGCAATGGCGCGATGAGGCACAGGGCGGCGAGCCGATCCAGGTGAACCTCGATGGGCTGGGCCTGCGTGCGGGGGCGCTGCGGTGGCCGGCGGCCAAGGGATCGGCGGTGCCGGTGCAGGGCGAGCTGCGCTGGCTGGCCGCCGAGCGCTCCCGCCGCCCGGGCAGCCTGCGCTGGCAGGGGCAGCTGGGGCTCGACCCCTGGTCATGGAAGGGCCAGGTTCGCGCCGACCAGTTGCCGCTGTCCACGGCTTCGGGCTATCTGGACGGTGGCTGGCCGGTGGCGGTGGACCACGCCCAGGCCAGTGCCCGCCTGCAGACCCGCGTGAGTTGGGCACCCGCCGGGCTCAGCCTGGGGGTGCAGGGCGAGGCCCGGCTCAACGACTTCCGTCTCAACAGCCGCCTGGGGGCGGTCGGCGACGCCGCTGCGGCGGCGCAGGCCGATGAACTGATGAGCTGGCAGTCCCTGGGCCTGACCGGCCTGGACATCCGGATGGCGCCGGGGCAGGCACCGCACTATGGCCTGGGCCAGGTGAGCCTGTCCGATTTCTTTGCGCGCCTGGTGGTCACCGAGCAGGGGCGGCTCAACCTGAACGATCTGGCCGCCCGGCGGGCTGCCGGGCTGGCCGTGGCGGAGGGCGCTCCCAGCCCATCGGCAGCCAACGCGTCCGCGGCCGCAACTGCGGCCACGTCGGCAGCCCCGGTGGCCTCGGCCGCCTCGGCGGTCATCACTGCGGCCCAGGCGCCGTCCACGGCCGGCGTGCCCGCGGCGCTGGCCCCTCAGATCGTCATCGGCGGCGTGGAACTGCTGCGCGGGCGGGTCGACTTCGAGGACCACTTCATCCGCCCCAACTACCGGGCCGATCTGACCGAGCTCAATGGCCGCATCGGCGCCTTCAGCAGCGCCTCGCCGCAGATGGCCACTGTGCAGCTCAGCGGGCGTGCGGCCGGCACGGCCCAGCTGACCATCCAGGGGGCCGTCAACCCGCTGGCCAGCCCGCTGGCGATGGACCTGCAGGCCCGTGCTGCCGACCTGGAGCTGGCGCCCCTGTCGCCCTACGCCGGCAAGTACGCTGGTTATGCCATCGAGCGTGGCAAGCTGACGATGGACGTGGGCTACCGCATCGACCCGGATGGCAAGCTGCAGGCGCGCAACCAGATCATCCTCAACCAGTTGACCTTCGGCGACAAGATCGACAGCCCCGACGCCACCAAGCTGCCGGTGCTGCTGGCCGTGGCCCTGCTGAAGGACCGCAATGGCGTGATCGACCTGGACCTGCCCATCAGCGGCTCGATCAACGACCCGCAGTTCAGCATCGGCGGGCTGATCGTCAAGGTCATCGTCAACCTGCTGGTCAAGGCGATCACCGCGCCGTTCGCCCTGCTGACCGGCGGCGGTGGGTCGGACCTGAGCCAGGTGGCCTTCCTGCCGGGCACGGCGTCCCTGGCGCCAGGCGCCGATGCAGCCCTGGACAAGGTGGCCAAGGCCCTGCAGGACCGGCCTGGCCTGCGCATGACGGTGACCGGCACCGCCGACCCGACGGCCGAGCATGAGGCCCTGCAGGCGGCCTGGGTGCAGCAGCGGGTGCTGGCCGAGCAGCGACGCCTGGCCCTGCGCGAAGGGGCGGCCCCCGATGCCCCGCTGCCCGCGCTGGATGCCGCCACCCGCGGGACCCTGCTGCGGCAGGTCTATGCCGACACCCAACTGTCCGACAAGCCACGCAACGTGCTGGGGCTGGCCAAGGACATTCCGGTGGCCCAGATGGAGGCCCTGCTGCGCAAGGCTGCCCCTGTCAACGAGGACACGGTGCGCCAGCTGGCGCTGGACCGCGGCATCGCGGTGCGGGACGCCTTGCTGGCCCGCGGGCTGCCCAGCGAACGGCTGTTCCTGGCGGCTCCCCGGCCCCACGCCCTGACCCCGCCGACCGGGGAGGGAACCGCGGCCGGTGCCAAGGACTCTCAGCCCTGGCAGCCCAGTGCCCAGCTGAGCCTGGACACCCGCTGATCGCCTTCTTCACCACCGACCGAGGACACCGCCATGGATCGCTCCACCGACACCATCACCCTGGCCGGAGGCTGCTTCTGGTGCCTGGAGGCCGTCTACGAGCAGGTGCGCGGCGTCACCTCCGTGCTGTCCGGCTATGCCAATGGCCAAGTGGAGGCCCCCAGCTACGAACAGGTCTGCACCGGGCGCACCGGGCACGCGGAGGTGGTGCAGTTGCGCTTCGATCCCGCCCAGGTGAGCCTGCGCGAGTTGCTGGAGGTCTTCTTTCTGATCCACGACCCGACCACGCTGAACCGGCAGGGCAACGATGTGGGGACCCAGTACCGCTCGGGCATCTACGTCGAGCGTGACGAGCAGCGCGCCGTGGCCGCCGAGGTGATGGCCGAGGTGCAGGCCCATGTGAAGGACCCGGTGGTGACGGAACTGGAGCCCCTGCGGTCCTTCTGGCCGGCGGAGGACTACCACCAGCACTACTTTGCCAACCACCCGGGCCAGGGCTACTGCGCCTTCGTGGTGGCGCCCAAGGTGGAGAAGTTCCGCAAGACCATGGCGCAGCTGATGCGCTCTTGATGCCCGGGCTGGACCACCGCGGGTTCGTGTCTAGGGTGCCAGTCGCTCGCGCAGCCACTGGCCGTCCACCAGGCGGTAGCACAGCCGGTCGTGCAGGCGCGATTTGCGGCCTTGCCAGAACTCCCAGCGGTCGGGCACGAGGCGGTAGCCGCCCCAGTGCGGCGGGCGCTCGGGGTTCAGGCCATGCTGGGCGGCGGCCTTGGCGGCATTGGCCACCAGCACCGCCCGCGAGCTGATCACCTCGCTTTGCGGTGAGGCCCAGGCGCCCAGGCGGGAATCGAGCGGGCGGGAGGCGTAATAGGCGTCCGATTCGGCGTCGCTGACCTTCTCGACCCGGCCCTCGATGCGCACCACCCGCTCCATCTCCACCCAGTGGAACTGCAGCGCGGCGAAGGGGTTGCCGGCCAGCTCACACCCCTTGCGACTGTGGTAGTTCGTGTACCAGACGATGCCGCGGGCATCGAAGGCCTTGATTAGCACGATGCGGGTGGAGGGGCGCCCCTCGGCCGACACGGTGGCCACCGTCATCGCGTTGGGCTCGGGCACCACGCCCGAGGCCAGGGCTTCCTTCATCCACTGCTCGAACTGTCTCAGCGGCTCGGAGGAAGCCTGCGTCTCCTCCAGCGTGTCGCGCTCGTAACTCTTGCGCAGGTGTCCCAGATCGCTCATTCCGACAGTGTATGCCTGGGGTGGGGCCTTAAGTGATGCTCCCATTGTCCGGATGGCCCGGGCGCCCGAAGCTCTGGGCGTCCTTTCGGCCATCCTGCCTTGCCCACGCCGCCATGAGCGCCACCCCTGCCATCATCGTCACCGTGCCCCAGCCCCCACCGGGGCTGCGGGGCCCTGCGCGGCCGCCCCCGGTGTCCGAGGCCCTGGGGGAACCGCAACGTGCTGGCCCACACCCTGCACCAAGGTGATGGCCAGTTGCCTGCCGGTGATGG
>NZ_BADL01000374.1 GCF_000333615.1 Ideonella sp. B508-1
CCAGGCGGGACTTGCTGCTCACGCCCACCAGGCTGTCGCGCTTGGCGTTTTCCTCGGGGGTCATCTTGGAAACGCCCTTGCGGCCTTCCTTGATGAACACATGGCAGGCGCCGCAGCTGGCCTTGCCGCCGCACTTGCTGACCAGCTTCTCGCCGGCGGCCAGCAGGGTCTGCAGCAGGTTGGCGCCTTCGCTCACATCCAGGGTGGCACCGGAAGGCAGGATGGTCAGGGTGGTCATGGTCTTCTCCTCTTGGGGGTCTGGGGGGTGAAAGAGGGCTCAGGCCGCAAGGGCCACGCCCCGGGTGAGCTGCGCGGCCACCTCGGCCAGCGGCAGCGCGATGCGGGTGATGCCCTGCTCCGCCAGGAAGCGGGCCTCCATGCGGGTGGGCGCATCGGGCAGCACCGCGTAGTGCGGGCCGCCGGAGCGCTTCATGATCTGGCGGGCGAAGGTGCGCGGCAGCTGGTCGTTGAAGCGGCAGCCCAGGAAGACGAAGCCCAGGCTGGCGCGGCGCGCCTGCACCACCGGCGGGATGGGCGTCTGGATGTCGATCTCGGTCAGCACCTCGACGTGGTCCGAGTCGGACACCAGGTAGTTGCTGGCCGGCAGGTGGCCGCCCCAGGGCTTGTAGAACACGGTGGTCACGTCCACCGGCTCCTCGGTCAGCGGCTGGCCATCGGCGCCGTACCAGCCGAACCAGGTGCCGAAGTGTTCGCTCTGCGACAGGCCCTGCACCTCGGCCCAGTCGGCGCGCGCGCTCAGGGCACCGCGCATCGTGTCGTCGTACCAGGCGTCGACGATCAGCGGGGTCTTCAGGCTGGCGACCCAGCGGTGCAAGGCGCTGGGCGCCGGCAGCGCGGCATAGGCCAGGTCCATGCCGGTGACCAGGGTCTTGCGGTGCTTGAAGTTCTCGATGAACTGCGCGGCCTGGGTCAGGCGGTTCTTGATCTTGCCGGGCACGCTGTTGCGGGTGGTCAGCACGGTCGCCAGGGCCAGCGGGTCGCCGGGCACCGGCAGGTCGGCACACAGGCTGAGCATGCCCGGACCCAGGTAGGGCGAGAGCGATCCGGCGATCAGACCCGCGGCGACGTCGTCGGGCAGGTGGTCCAGGGTGGTGAAGGTCATGGGCGTCTCCCGGTGGGGGTTCAGATCAGTAGATGGGCACGCCGGCACCGATGTTGGTGGCGATGTCCTTGAGGGCGCCGACGATGAAGCGCACCGCGTCCTCGTCGAGCAGGGCATGGAAGGGCAGCGCCAGGGCGCGGTCGCCGATGCGCTCGGCCAGCGGCAGATCGCCCCGCTTCCAGCCTTGCTGCTGGTAGAAGAACTGCTGGTGCAGCGGCTTGCAGAAGGGTGCCGCCTCGATGTGCTCGCGGTTCAGGTCGTCGACGATCTGCTTGCGCGCGCTGGCGGTGAAGCGGGTGCCCAGGTGCACCTGCCAGACCATCCAGTGCACCTCGTCCACGTCGTCGGCGATGTAGGGCGGCTTGATGCCCTCGAAGCTGTTCATCAGGTCGCGGTAGAAGGCCTCGACCACCTTGCGGCGCGCCAGCAGCTCGTCGATGCGGGCCAGCTGGCCCACGCCCATCGCGGCGGTCAGCTCGCTGATGCCGGCCTGCAGCGGCACCCGCGCGCCCACCGACAGCGAGTTGCGGTCCTTGATGGAGCGCTGGCGCAGGTAGCGCAGCTCGATGGCCAGGCGTTCATCGTCGGTGACGACCATGGCACCGTCGCCACAGGCCAGCGCGCTGGGCTGGGAGAAGTCGAACACCGCGATGTCGCCGAAGCTGCCCACCTTGCGGCCCTGGTAGCGCGAGCCCAGGGCCTCGGTGGAATCCTCGATCAGGGCGATGCCGTGGCGGTCGGCCAGCGCGCGCAGCGGGCCCCAGGCGGCCGGGTGGCCGTTGATGTTGCCGGCCAGGATGGCCTTGGTGCGCGGCGTGATGCGGGCCTCGGCCCGCACCGGGTCCAGGCAGCCGGTCCAGTAGTGGATGTCGGAGAACACCAACGTGGCGCCGGCCAGGCTCACCGCCTGCGCCACCTGGTGCCAGCCATGCGGCGAGGCGATGACCTCGTCGCCCGGGCCGATGCCCAGGGCCCGCAGCGCCAGCCAGGTGCCCAGGGTGCCGCTGGCCACCGAGACGGCATGGGCCCGGCCCGCCCAGCGGGCGAAGCTCTGCTCGAAGCGCTCGACCATGGGGCCGGCCGTCAGGCGCGAGCCGGACATGGCCGTCTCCACCAGCTTGAGCTCCAGCGCGGACAGGTCGGGGTCGGACAGCACGATCCAGTCGTCGCCCAGCAGCTCGTCGCTCTCCGGCCGCTCATCGGCCACCAGACCGTCCGCGCCAATGGCGGCGAAGGGGTCGCTGCCCTCGGCATTGCCGCCGGGTACCGGGGTGACGTGGGCTTCGGGGTCCAGGGTGGCGGGCGAGTGCATGGCGGCGGCTTTCGTGGGGTGGGGGTCAGGCCTGGTCGGCCAGATAGAAGCCGGACAGGGCCGAGAGGTCGGCGCTGACCTGCCAGCAGTGGCCGTCGCTGACGGCGCCCCACAGCAGGCGGCGCTGGCCCACGGCGGCCGGCGTCTCGCCGCGCATGTCGAAGGCGTCGACCACGATCACCCGCAGCGGGGCCAAGCGTTCGCGCAGCAGCAGGGCCGCCTCGCGCACGGTGTTGGCGCTGTCGGCCAGGGCGATGGCCTCGGACAGCGAGGCGGCGCGGGAACTCACGTCGGCGGTGGCGTTCATGGCAGGCCCCTTCAGTCGCCGGAGAGGCGGCGGGCCTCGACGGTGATCGGCAGGCTGGTGCCCTCGGGCATCTCCGGCAGGGCCAGCACCCAGTCGTTGGCCAGGGTCACGGTGCCACCCCAGAGGTCGGGCTTCTCGTGCGAGACGATGGGCTCCTCCAGGTCCTTCTTGGCCACGTAGGCGGACAGGATGCCAGCGGCGCTTCGGCGGATCATGACTTTCATGGGAACTCCTGGGGATGGGTCAACAGGTTCTGTCAGGCCGGGGTGGCCAATGCGGGGGTGATCGGGTGGTCCTCGAGCAGCAGCGGCAGCACCTGGGCCCGCACCGCGGCCAGGGCCTGGGCGATGTCATCGGCCGTGGTGTCGCGCCCCAGCGAGAAGCGGATCTCGGCCTTGGCCTGCAACGGCGTGAGGCCCATGGCCAGCATCACGTGCGAGGGCTGGCTGCTGCCGGCGCCACAGGCCGCGCCGCTGCTGGCCCGCACGCCGGCGCGCTCGAGCTTGCCCAGCACCTGTTCGGCGTCGCGTTCGCCAAAGCGCACGCAGACGGTGTTGGCGATGCGCGGCGCGCCCTGCCCCAGCAGCACGACGGCGGGGTGCAAGGCCAGCAGGCCCTGTTCCAGCGTCTGGCGCAGGGCGCTCATGCGGCCCAGGTCCTGGTTCAAGGTGGCGGCAATCGCGTCCGCCGCCGCGGCGAAGCCGGCGATGCCCGGCCCGTTCTCGGTGCCGCCGCGGCGCTTGCGCTCCTGCTTGCCCTCGATCAGCGCCGGCCATGCCAGGCCCTTGCGCACGACCAGGGCCCCCACGCCCTGCGGGCCGTGCAGCTTGTGGGCCGCGCAGGACCACAGGTCGGCGCCGCTGGAGGCGAAGCGCAGCGTGGACTTGCCCACCGCCTGGGTCGCATCCACATGGAAGGGCACCTCGTGCGCGCGGGCCAGGGCCGCGAGCTCGGCCAGGGGCATGCAGACGCCGGTCTCGTTGTTGGCCGCCATCACGCTGAGCAGGGCCAGGTCCGGCCCGATCAGCCGGGCGGCGGCGTCCAGGTCCAGCCGACCCTGGCCATCCACCGGGATGAGGTCGACCGGCGTGCCCTCGCGCCGCAGGCGCTCGGCCAGGCCCAGCAGGCCCGCATGCTCGACGGCCGAGAACAGCAGGCGGCTGCGGCCCAGCGCACGCCCACGGGCCAGCGCCCCCAGCACCGCCTGGTGGTTGGCTTCGGTGGCGCCGCTGGTGAACACCAGCTCGGCCGGGTGGCAGCCCAGCAGGGCCGCCACCCGGGCCCGGGCCTCGGCCTGCGCGCGGCGGGCGTCCTGGCCGGCGGCGTGCACCGAGGAGGGATTGGCCCAGCCGGTCTCCATGGCCCGCACCAGGGCCTGCACCACAGCCGGCAGCGGACGGGTGGTGGCGTTGTGGTCCAGGTCGATCATGGTGGGCCCTCCCGTCCTCAGACCCAGTAATCGCGCGCTTCGTCGCGCAGCAGGGTGTCCAGCGCGGCGGCCAGCGTGGGCGCGCGTTGCTTGAGGACCCAGCAGCCGTGGACGTGGTCGCGGGCATGCAGCAGCCAGGCCCCGGGCACGCCGCTGTCGGGCGTCTGCGTGGGCACCAGCCAGGCGATGTCAATCTCGCCGCCCTCGCGGTCGATGTTGCGCGAGCAGTTGGGGCTCACCACCTTCCAGCCCAGGCCCTCGCGCTGCACACGGGGGTGGACGTATTTGTAGCGGCTGCGCTGCTCCAGGGCGACCTCGATGCGCACCCGGTCCAGCACGAAGACCTGGCCACCGACCAGGCTGCCGCTGTCGGCGGGCCGCGCGGGCTCGTCGGATGAGCCCGGCGGGCGGCCGGAGCAGGAGGCGCTGGCCATCACACCACCTCGTCGGCCGGTGCCGGGGCGCTGCGCGGGGCGCCGGGCACGTCCAGCTCGATCTCGTCTTCCAGCACGCCCAGCACCCGGCGCGGGCCGAACTCGACCAGGTAGACCGGCACATTGGCCTCGGTGTGCATGCCGACGTTGACGATCTCGCCGATACCGCCAGCCGGCACCAGCAGCTCGCCCTCGGCGGCCTCGGGAAAGCTGCCGTCGTTGACCAGGTCGATCACCGCGCGCACGCGTTGGCCCCAGTCGTACTTGGGTTGGGCGGGTTCCATCATGGTGGGAGCTCCTGTGATCGGTGGGAGGCGGTGAGGAAGAAAGGGGGCGTCAGCGCAGGTCGGTCAGGCGCTGGGCCTTCTCGCCCAGCTGCGCCAGCACCTCGTCGGGCAGGTGGTCCAGGGTGCAGAGCTCCTTGGCCCGCATGCCCACCTGGTGGCCCGAGCCGGTGAACTCCACCGCGTAGATGTAGAACTGCTGCAGGAAGGTGCCGATCGAGCGCACGAAGCCGATGTCGCCCTTGTTCACCAGCACCTCGCCGATGTCCTTGCCGGTGTAGGTGCCGTCGTTGCGGATGATGGTGCGGCTGATCACCCGCTCCCCCATCTCGAAGCGGGGCGGCAGGGCGATCTCGATGATGTCGTCGTCACGGGCGATGTCCGCCATGGGGCTCTCCTGTGGGCTGGGACAAGGGCGTGGGTTCGGCCAGGCGCTCCAGCGCCTGGGCGCGCACCTCGGGGTCGGCGTCTTCGGACAGGCGCAGCAGCCAGTCGCGCTGCAGACGGGCGTCGGCGCGGTGGGCCACGGTCCAGCGCACCGCCCAGGACAAGCAGGGCCGCTGTCCTGCGGGCTATTGCCTGACCGTGGCGGTCAACAGCACGGGGGAAGGTCAGGAGATGTGCCTGCCCGACAAATGCACGATCGCCCCCGAATCCTGCAAGCCGGTGAGCCACCTCATCACCGATCGCGTCTGGCGCCAGATCCTCAACCCGCCCACGCCCGCCGCGGCCCCCTGAACCCAGCCCAAGGCATCGACATGCATCAGACGCATCTTCTCCGGGGGCTGCCTCATCGCCTTCGGCGGGCCCCCGGCTTCACGCTCATCGAGTTGGTGATCGTGGTGGCCATTGTGGCCATCCTGGCTTCGGTGGCCTATCCGGCCTACACCAGCCAGATCCGAAAGAGCCGCCGCGCCGATGCGCAGACGGTGCTGCTGCAGGCCGAGCAGTATCTGCAGCGCTATTACGCCAGCAGCAGCACGGGCTACACCGGGGCGGATCTGTCCAGGCCCCGGCTCACCGTCTCGCCGATGGGGGCGGACTCGGGCAAGCAGTTCTACAACATTTCGCTGGAGATCTCGGATGACGGGCAGAGCTACACGCTCAGTGCGGCACCGGTCCAGTCGGGCGACCCGTGTGGCACCTTGACGCTGACCAGCATCGGGGGCAAAGGTCAGGCCGATGGGGCGACGCTGTCGCAGTGCTGGCAGTGAGGCGACATCGCGGTGTCGCCCGTTTTCAGATTTCCTTGATCAGCCGGCTGAACTCGTCCACGTCCTCGAAGCTGCGGTACACCGAGGCGAAGCGCACATAAGCCACCTTGTCCAGGCGCTTGAGTTCGCGCATCACCAGCTCGCCCACCCGGGTGGAAGGCACTTCCCGCAGGCCGCTGGCCAGCAGTTTGTCCTGGATGCGCTCGATGGCCGCGTCGACCTGCTCGATGCTCACCTGGCGCTTGCGCAGCGCCAGCGTCATCGAGGCGCGCAGCTTGGCGGGGTCAAATTCCACACGCGCCCCGCTGCGCTTGACGACGGCCGGCAGGGCGATTTCGGCCCGTTCATAGGTGGTGAAGCGCTTGTCGCACTTGGTGCAGCGACGGCGGCGGCGCACCACATCACCTTCGTCGGACTCGCGCGTCTCGACGACCTGGGTTTCATCGTGGGCACAGTAAGGGCAGCGCATGCGGGACGCTCCAGACAACAGCAACGACGCCTCAGCGCCGAATATGCCACGGGCCCGGCAACGGCGGCGTTGACGGGCCCGTGGAGTGGCGAGGGGGCAGGATGGCTGCCCCCTTCCGCCTCGATCAGCGGTAGACCGGGAAGTCGCGGGTCAGCGCGGCCACCTGCTCACGCACACGGGCGATGTTCGCCTCGTCGTGCGGCTTGTCCAGCACGTCGGCGATCAGGTGGGCGGTGGCGCGCACCTGCTCTTCCTTGAAGCCGCGGGTGGTCATGGCCGGCGTGCCCAGACGGATGCCGCTGGTCACCATCGGCTTCTGCGGATCGTTGGGGATGCCGTTCTTGTTGCAGGTCATGTGGGCGGCGCCCAGGATGGCCTCGGCTTCCTTGCCGGTCAGGCCCTTGGGGCGCAGGTCCACCAGCATCACGTGGCTCTCGGTGCGGCCACTGACGATGCGCAGGCCGCGCTCAATCAGGGTCTCGGCCAGCACCTTGGCGTTCTTGACCACCTGTTCCTGGTAGGCCTTGAACTCGGGGCTCAGGGCTTCCTTGAAGGCCACGGCCTTGCCGGCGATGACGTGCATCAGCGGGCCGCCCTGGATGCCGGGGAAGATGGCCGAGTTGATCTTCTTGGCCACATCCTCGTTGTTCATCAGGATGATGCCGCCACGCGGGCCACGCAGGCTCTTGTGGGTGGTGGAGGTCACCACGTCGGCATGCGGCACCGGGTTCGGGTACACGCCCGCGGCCACCAGGCCGGCATAGTGGGCCATGTCCACCATGAAGTAGGCGCCGATCTCCTTGGCGATCTTGGCAAAGCGCTCGAAGTCGATGCGCAGGGCGAAGGCCGAGGCGCCGGCGATGATCAGCTTGGGCTTGTGCTCGCGCGCCAGGGCTTCCATGGCGGCGTAGTCGATGTCCTCGTTGGCATCCAGGCCGTAGCTGACGACCTTGAACCACTTGCCGGACATGTTCAGCGGCATGCCGTGGGTCAGGTGGCCGCCTTCGGCCAAGCTCATGCCCATGATGGTGTCACCGGGCTGCAGCAGGCCGAAGAACACGGCCTGGTTGGCCTGGGAACCCGAGTTGGGCTGCACGTTGGCGAAGTTGGCGCCGAAGAGTTGCTTGACGCGGTCGATGGCCAGTTGCTCGACCACGTCCACGTTCTCGCAGCCGCCGTAGTAGCGCTTGCCGGGATAGCCTTCGGCGTACTTGTTGGTCAGCTGGCTGCCCTGCGCCTGCATCACGGCCGGCGAGGTGTAGTTTTCCGAGGCGATGAGCTCGATGTGCTCTTCCTGGCGCTGGTTTTCGGCCTGGATGGCGGCCCACAGGTCGGGGTCGACGTTGGCGATCGTCGATTGGGAACGGTCGAACATGGAAGCTTCCTTCAAGTCGGGGCGAGTTCACCCGGCGGCCCGAGGTGTTGCCACATCAGGTGCGGGTTGCCCAGGCGAACGGCAGAATCGATGCGAAACGCCGGATGGGCGGGCCCGCCGCGGCGTTGCACTTCACGCTTCCCGGTGGTGATCCACCTCGTCGGCCGGGCCGCTCGCGTGGAGCGTGCCTCGACCCTCTATCGCCAGTCGCGCGAAGATCGTTAGTGTACCGTCAGCCCGTCACCAAGGCGACATGGTCGCCCTTGGCGGCGTCGGGCATGTGGCCCACCGGTGCCTCGGTCTTGCCGTTGGCGGCATCGGGCATCACCGCACGGGAAGCGGCTTCCGTGGATGGCGCTGCCGCCACCGCATTGGAGACGTTCACCGAGATGTTCTGACCGGCGGCGACGCGCCGCAGGCGGTCCTGCTCGGCCAGCACGCGCAGGGCATAGCCGCCATCTGCGTCCGAGTTGGCCGCACCCACGTAATAGCGCAGGCCGGCCTCGATGCCACCGGCCCGCGAGATGCACTCGCGCAGCACCTGCACGCCCACGCGCAGGTTGGACACCGGGTCGAAGGCCGCCAGCGTGCCGCCGAAGGCCTCGTACTTCTGGTTGTGCACGCGGGTCATCACCTGCATCAGCCCCTGGGCACCCACGGGGCTTTGGGCGAAGGGGTTGAAGTTGGATTCGATCGCGACCACGGCCAGGATCAGGGTCGGATCCATGCCGGTGCGCTGGCCCACGTGCCAGGCTTCCTGCACCAGACGGGCCACGGGTTCGGGGGCCACGCGGTAGCGGCGGGCCAGCCAATTGGTCACCACCGCCTGCTGGCGGCTCAAGGTCTTGGGGTCCACGGCCAGGGCCTGGGCCAGGTTGGCATTGGCCGGGTCTTCGGGCAGCAAAGCGTCATCGGCCGGGCTCACGGCATCCGGCGGGGCCAGGCGGGCCTGCAGCCAGCCGTAGGCCTGTTGCTCGATGGACGCACGCAGGTCCGCGCGGCCAGCCAGGAAGATCGTGGCCGTGACGACCACCAATCCCACCAAGGCCAGCATGTTGTGGCTGACGTCCAGCAGTCCGCGTCCCACATCGCGCAGGAACACTCCTGCGCTGTGGCGCACTGCGTCGGTCATGCGCTGCCACCATTGCGGTTCAGTCATGTCCTTCCTCACTTCTCGGGTCGCCGCCCCGTTGGCGGTCTGTGCGGCGTCGCGCCGTCGGTCAGACCAGGGTGGCGATAATCGGATGCTTCGCGGTGCCGGGGCTGTGCTCGCCGGCCTTCACGTCGAAGCGGAAGGTTTCCCTGTCACGGCACCCCAGGGCGGGGCGCGGGCAAACCTGAAACTTCAGTTGTCGGAGCGGGATTGTAGGAAGACCGGAAATAACCGGTCAAGCATATGGATTTGATTCTTTATAACCAGAATCTATGAAATACCGTGACCTGAGGGACTTCGTCCAGGGGCTGGAACGGCAAGGTGAACTGTGCCGAGTGACCCAGCCGGTGTCGCCCCATCTGGAGATGACGGCCCTGGCCGACCGCGTGCTTCGGGCCGAAGGGCCGGCCCTGCTCTTCGAACGCCCCACCGGCCACACCGTGCCCGTGCTGGCCAACTTGTTCGGCACGCCCAAGCGGGTGGCGCTGGGCATGGGAGCCACCTCCCTGGCCGAGTTGCGCGACGTGGGCCGCCTGCTGGCGGCACTCAAGGAACCCGAGCCTCCGCGCAGCCTGCGTGAGGCGGGCAAGCTCTGGGACATGGCCAAGGCCGTCTGGGACATGAAGCCCGCGCGGGTGGGCTCGCCGGCCTGCCAGGAGGTGGTGCTGGAAGGCGCGCAGGTGGACCTGGCTCATTGGCCGATCCAGCACTGCTGGCCTGGTGACGCCGCACCGCTGATCACCTGGGGACTGGTCATCACCCGGGGGCCGCAGTCGGTGCCCCAGCCGCGCCAGCGCCAGAACCTGGGCATCTACCGCCAGCAGGTGATTGGCCGCAACGAGGTGATCATGCGCTGGCTGGCCCACCGGGGCGGCGCGCTGGACTTCCGCGAGTTTGCGCGGGTGAACGCCGGCCAGCCCTTCCCGATCGCGGTGGCGCTGGGGGCCGATCCGGCCACCACGCTGGGCGCGGTCACCCCGGTGCCCGACACCTTGTCCGAATACCAGTTTGCCGGCCTGCTGCGCGGCGGCCGCACCGAGCTGGCGACACCCAGGTGGGCGAAAGCNGNCCTCAGCTGCANGTGCCCGCCGGGNCCNGAGTGTGCTGGAGGGGCACATCCCCACTGCGCCCGCGGGCTACAGCGGTCACAGCGAACATGGCGTGCCGGTCAAGGAGATCGGCGGCTACCTGCACGCGCTGGAAGGGCCCTACGGCGATCACACGGGCTATTACAACGAGCAGGACTGGTTTCCGGTCTTCCGCATCGAGCGCATCACCCACCGGCGCGACCCGATCTACCACTCCACCTACACCGGCAAGCCACCGGACGAGCCGGCCGTGCTGGGCGTGGCCCTCAACGAGGTGTTCGTGCCGCTGCTGCAGAAGCAGTTCCCGGAGATCGTGGACTTCTACCTGCCGCCCGAGGGCTGCAGCTACCGCATGGCCATCATCTCCATCCGCAAGGCCTATCCGGGCCATGCCAAGCGGGTGATGTTCGGCCTGTGGAGCTTCCTGCGCCAGTTCATGTACACCAAGTTCATCGTGGTGACCGACGAGGACGTCAACATCCGCGACTGGAAGGAGGTGGTCTGGGCCATCACCACCCGCATGGATCCTGTGCGTGACACGACGCTGGTCGAGCACACGCCCATCGACTACCTGGACTTCGCCTCGCCCGTCAGCGGCCTGGGCGGCAAGATGGGGCTGGACGCCACGAACAAGTGGCCGGGCGAGACTTCCCGGGAATGGGGGCGGACCATTGAGATGGAGTCGGGCGTCGCGCAGCGCATGGACGCGCTCTTCACCCAGCTGATGTCCGGGCGGTGAAGCCGATGGGGCCCGACCGCATTCGCCCCCTTGCCAAGGTGGGCGGGCGGGAGTAATCTGACCTCGCCTCTTCTGAGAGGCAATTCTCGAAGGCGCCGTCGGTGCGCTTCGGGGGCACAGGCCCACATCTCGCCAGTGCCCCATCGGGTGAGACATTCACCCCGGGCCCCTCTGGACCATCCGGTGCAGAGGGGCTTTGTGCTTCTGGGCCCATCGATCCGCGGGCCCGGGTGGCGACGCAGATCGCCAGGCCTATAGTGATGTGCAGTCCATCGTCCGGAGCGCATCGGCGCCCCGAGAGTCCCATGCCTCTTGCGTCCCGTTTCTCGTCCTTCTTGGCCCGCCACCTGACTCGCCGCCGCATGGCTTGGACGGGTGGGGCACTGGCCGTGGTGGCTGCCTCCATGGCGGTGGGCGTGCCCTGGGGGCTGCGCTGGGCCCTGGAAGCCCAGGCGCCGGCTGTGATCGGGCGCCCGGTGCATGTCCAGACGGTGCGCTTCAATCCCTTTCTGCTGCGTCTGCGTCTTGAGCATCTGGAGGTGGCGGCGGCCCAGGCGGGGCAACCGCCTCAGCTTCAGGTGGACGAACTGTCCCTGTCGCTGGGGTGGTCGTCGCTGTGGCACCGTGCGGTAGTTGATGTCAATGTGTTTAGATGCCACGAGAAGTCTCCTTTCGATGAATTGCGAGCCTAACAGATAGCGTTTATCTGCCGAGCGCAGACGAAGGCATGCGCGCGACGGCGAGCCGAGGCAGATAAACCGTGTTGAACTGAACCATCGTGCCGTCCCTGCCCATGTGGGTCTTTGTTGCAGGCCGCAGGGGGATTGGATCGCCCCGGGCTTTGTTTCAGGCCATTAT
>NZ_BADL01000373.1 GCF_000333615.1 Ideonella sp. B508-1
GGCCAGCGTGCCGCGCAGCAGCCGGCTGCACGATTGAGCGTCTCTGCGCCGGCAGTGAACTTCCGGCGCGGCAACAACTCTTTACCAGGTGACCCACGGTGGACAGCCCCTGGCTCGTGCACCATGAAGCCCTTGTCAACGCGAAGCCCTGCTGCGCCGTTGGCTTTTGCAAGCATTCCAACCGAGTCCTGACGATGAAACGCCTCGCCCTCGCCCTCATGGTCGCCGCCAGCCTGGCCGCCTGCACCACCACCAGCCCCGACGTGATCCAGCGCGGCGACGCGCAGCGCCTGTCCACCGTGCAGGACGGCACCATCCTCAGCATCCGCCCGGTGACGGTGGACGGCACCCAGAGCGGCGTGGGCGGTGTGTCCGGCGCCGTGGTGGGTGGCGTGGCCGGCTCCAACATCGGCGGCCCGCGCTCCTCGGCCATCGGCGGCGTGATCGGCGCCGTGGCCGGTGCCGTGGTGGGCAACGCCATCGAGCGTGGCGCCACCAAGGAAGACGCCTACGAGATCATTGTGCAGCTGCGCAACGGCGACCGCCGCGCCATCGTCCAGGCCAAGGGCTCTGAGACCCTCAACCCGGGCGACGCGGTGATCATCGTCACCACCGGCGGCAAGGCCCGCGTCACCAAGGCACCGGCGGTCCAGCCCTGAGGCGCTGACTGAACCCTCCGGCGCGGCCCGCGCTACTCAGCGCAGCGGGGCCGTGTCGTCCACCGGCAGCGGCGCGTCCAGCTGCAAGAGCAGGAACTCGTTCGGGTCGGGCACGCCGGCCGTCTTGCTGCTGCCGGGGTAGTTGTTGTCGTTCATCACCAGCAGCGTGCTGGCGTCCATCACCAGCACGTCCTCGATGGTGACGAAGGGGAAGGTGAACAGGGTCTGGCCGTCCTGGTTCAGGTCGTGCGGATCCTGGATGGACATCAGGTCCACCACCGCCTGCTTGGCCACGCAGCCCAGGCCATCGCGCTGGTTCAGGTCGATCAGGAAGATCTTCTTGAAGCGCGGATCCTCGGTGCCATTGCGCTCGATCACCAGGAACTGGTGGTCGTTCACCGCCGTCATGTCGCCGATGTTGGTGCCCTGCGGCTCCAGCGCATAGCACCACTGCTGGCCGGTGTAGGTCTCGCTGTCCACGTCGAAGGCATTGATGCGCAGCGTGCGCGCCGGGTCACCGGTCACGGTGCCTTCCAGCAGGGTGAACAGCGTCGTGCCGGCCCGGTTGATGGCCAGGCCCTCGAAGCCCCGCGAGCTGCCCAGCGTGGGCGTGGCACTGCCCAGGTAGGGGTTGTCGGGCGACATCACGCCGGCCATCGGCACCTCGCGGCGCAGCACGCGGCCGCGGGCATCGGTCTTGACCAGGAAGGGGCCGAACTCTTCGCCGAACCAGTAGTGGCCGTGGTGGTCCACCCGCATGGACTCGATGTCCAGGTCGGCGCCGGTCAGCCAGTGCCCGGCCCGGATGCGCGCATCGACCGGGATGCCGGCCTGGCCGGGGCCGCTGCCGGCATAGGGATAGGCCTGCAGCTGGTTGATCTCGGTGAAGCCCAGGCGACCCAGCGGATCGGCCAGCGTGATGTGGCTGCGGGCGCTGAAGCTGGCCAGCCGCCGGCCGCTGTCCACATCCACCGGGCGCACGGCGCCGGTGCCGGCCACGCTGCGGCCGTTCCAGCGCCGGAAATCCGGCTCCACGGTGTAGACCCGCAGCACCGCATCCGGCGAATTGGCCTTGGTGCCGAAGCCGTTGTCCGGCATGACGCGGAAGGTGCCCGGGCGCGGCCCCGGCAGCACGGCCGAGAAGCCCTGCACCGCCTGCTGATTCACCAGCGGCAGGGTGCGGCCATTGGCCGAGCTGACGAACTCGCCCGCGGTGGGGCCGGGCGAGAAGGTGTCGGCCGGCAGGCTGGCAAAGCCGACCAGTTCGGTGGCCTGGGCCGGGCCGGTGCCGCACAGAACGGCCAGCGCGGCCAGGGCCACGGCGCGCAGCGCCGGAGAAACACGTGAGGACATGGAGGAACTCCCTGGGTTGTGATGGGTGTTCCGCCATGCTCGCGGCCCGCGGTGACGCTCCGTTGACCGACCCAGCGGCCATCCGGGCCAGGGCGAGCCGGACGATCAGGACCAGCGCAGACGGCGCTCGGTCCAGCGGGCCCGCCACAGGGCCAGGCACTCGCCCAGCCCGGCCAGCAGGGCCAGCGCCACGACCAGGCCGTGAAACAGACGTTGCGCAAGGGACAGGGGTTGGGACATGGCGACATCCTCGGATGACAGCGACAGGCGCGACCGTAGGCCGGCCGCATGACATGCCCGTGACACACGGCCCGGCTAGCCTGCGCCGAACAGACAACCCGAGCCTCTCTCTGCCCATCACGAACGCATGGCGAGAGGCCCGCCGCCGTGCCCCTGCCCCTGTCCTCCCTGCGCGAACTGCAGGCCCTGGCCACCCAGGCCGGCCCCGCCGCCACCCTGCACACCCTGGGGCAGGTGCAGGCCCACGGGCACAGCCTGCCGCTGTGGGCGCTGAGCCTGGGCAACCCCGACCCCGCCCTGCCGGCGGTGGCCTATGTGGGTGGCGTGCACGGGCTGGAGCGCATCGGCACCGAGGTGGTCCTGTCCTACCTGCGTAACCTGGTGGCCCGCCTGCCCTGGGACGCCACGCTGCAGCACCTGCTGCAGGGCCTGCGCCTGCTCTTCGTGCCGGTGGTCAACCCCGGCGGCCTGCTGCGCGGCACCCGCGCCAACCCGCGCGGCGTGGACCTGATGCGCAACGCGCCGGTCGAAGCCCACCCACCGGCGCCCTTCCTGCTGGCCGGCCACCACCTGAGCCCGGCCCTGCCCTGGTACCGCGGCCGCGCCGGTGAGCCGATGGAGGCCGAAAGTCAGGCCCTGTGCGACGTCATCCGCCGCGAGCTGTTCGGGCGCCCGCTGGCCATCGCGGTGGACTGTCACTCGGGCTTCGGCCTGCGCGACCGGCTGTGGTTCCCCTATGCCCACACCGCACTGCCCATCGACCACCTGCCCGAACTGCATGCGCTGGTGCAGCTGTTCGACCAGAGCCTGCGCCACCACCCCTATGTGGTGGAGCCGCAAAGCCGCCAGTACCGCACCCACGGCGACCTGTGGGACCACCTGACGCTGCAGGTCCGCCGAGAACACCCGGAACAGGTCTTCCTGGCGCTGACGCTGGAGATGGGCTCCTGGCTGTGGGTCAAGAAGAACCCGCGCCAGTTCTTCAGCCGCCACGGCATGTTCAACCCGCTGATCGCCCACCGCCAGCAGCGGGTCCTGCGCCGCCACCACCTGCTGCTGGACTTCCTGGCCCGCGCCGCGCTGGGCGCGCCCCACTGGCTGCCCGACGGCCCGGCGCGAGACGCCCACGCCGCCCAGGCCCTGGACCGCTGGTACCGCCTGCCCATCCCATGAGCCCGGTGCCACCGCCCCCCCGTCCCACCACCTGGGTGCTGCTGCGCGGCCTGACCCGCGGCGCCGGCCACTGGGGCGACTTCCCCGCCCGCTGGCAGGCCGCCTGGCCGGGTTGCCGGACTCTGGTGCCCGACTGGCCGGGCAACGGCGCGCGCTGGGCCGAGCACAGCCCGGCCACGGTGGCGGGGCTGACCGAGGCGCTGCGGCGGGACCTGCGGGCCCAGGGCGTGGCCCTGGGCCGCGAGCCGGTGGGCGTGCTGGCCCTGTCGCTGGGGGCCATGGTCAGCTGCGACTGGGCCCGGCGCCATCCGCAGGAGCTGGCCGCCGCCGTGCTGGTCAACACCAGCCTGCGGGGCGTGAGCCCCTTCTGGCAGCGTCTGCGGCCGGCCCGCTGCGCCGGTCTGCTGCGGCGCAGCATGCTGCCCACCGCGGCCGAGGACTGGGAGCAGCATCTGCTGGCCATCACCGCGCCGCTGCACGCCCGCAGCCCGGGGGCCGCCGCCACCCTGAGCAACTGGGTGAGCTTGCGGCAGCGCCAGCCGGTCAGCCGGGCCAACGCGCTGCGCCAGCTGGCGGCGGCCCTGCGCTACCGCCCGCCCGCCACACCGCCCTCGGTGCCGCTGCTGCTGCTGTCGGGCGGCGGCGACCGCCTGGTACACCCCGCCTGCAGCACGGCCCTGGCCCGCGCCTGGGGCTGCCCGCTGCGCACCCACCCCGAGGCCGGCCACGACCTGCCGCTGGACGCGCCGGGCTGGCTGATCGAACAGGTCCGGCACTGGCTGCAGGCCGAGGACCCTGCCGACCAGTGACTTTCCAGTTCCAGGACAGGAACGGACAGCCGCTGACCATGCCCCACGCGGAAGCCCCGGGTCGGGCCGCCGGAAATCCCCTTCGGAAATGACCTGTCTCAAGTGGTAAGGGCCACCGAGCCCTCCGGAGTTTCCCGCAGGGTTCCGGTTTCAGGCACGCGACTTGAGTTCCATCCGGTTCCAAAGCCCCCCTGGTGGCGGGGCGACAACGAGGAGCCAACCTGATGGAAACGTTTTACGAGGTCATGCGGCGGCAGGGCATTTCACGCCGCAGCCTCCTCAAGTACTGCTCACTGACCGCCACCTCCCTGGGGCTGGGCCCGGCTTTCGTGCCGCAGATCGCCCACGCCATGGAGACCAAGCCGCGCACCCCGGTGCTGTGGCTGCACGGTCTGGAATGCACCTGTTGCTCCGAGAGCTTCATCCGCTCGGCCCACCCGCTGGCCAAGGATGTGGTGCTCTCGATGATCTCGCTGGACTACGACGACACGCTGATGGCCGCCGCCGGCCACCAGGCCGAGGCCATCCTCGACGAGATCATGACCAAGTACAAGGGCAACTACATCCTGGCCGTCGAGGGCAACCCGCCCCTGAACGAGGACGGGATGTTCTGCATCCAGTCGGGCAAGCCCTTCATCGAGAAGCTGCAGCGCGTGGCCAAGGATTGCAAGGCCGTGATCGCCTGGGGTTCCTGCGCCAGCTGGGGCTGCGTGCAGGCCGCCAAGCCCAACCCCACGCAGGCCACGCCCATCCACAAGGTCATCACCGACAAGCCCATCATCAAGGTGCCCGGCTGCCCGCCGATCGCCGAGGTGATGACCGGCGTGATCACCTACATGCTCACCTTCGACAAGGTGCCCGAGCTGGACCGCCAGGGCCGCCCGAAGATGTTCTACAGCCAGCGCATCCACGACAAGTGCTACCGCCGGCCGCACTTCGACGCCGGCCAGTTCGTCGAGGCCTTCGACGACGAGAGCGCGCGCAAGGGCTACTGCCTCTACAAGGTCGGCTGCAAGGGCCCGAACACCCTACACGCCTGCTCCCACGTGATGTGGAACGAGGGCACGAGCTTCCCGATCA
>NZ_BADL01000372.1 GCF_000333615.1 Ideonella sp. B508-1
GCCAGGATCAGCGCACCGGCGCCGTCGCTGGTCTGCGAGCTGTTGCCGGCGGTGACGCTGCCCTGGCGGGCGAACACCGGGCGCAGCTTGCCCAGGCCTTCCAGGCTGGTGTCGGGACGCGGGCCTTCGTCCAGGCTGACGGTGCGGGTGGTGTAGCTCACCTCGCCGGTGGCCAGATCGGGCACGCGCTGGATGATGTCCACCGGGCAGATCTCGTCGGCGAACTCACCGGCCTGCTGGGCCTTGATGGCACGCTGGTGCGAGGCCAGGGCAAAGGCGTCCTGGTCTTCGCGGCTGACCTTCCAGCGCTCGGCCACCTTCTCGGCGGTCAGGCCCATGCCGTAGGCGATGCCCACGTTTTCGTCCCGGGTGAAGATCTCGGGGTTGAAGGCCGGCTTGTTGCCGCCCATGGGCACCATGCTCATCGACTCGGCACCGCCAGCGATCATCACATCGGCCTCGCCGACGCGGATGCGGTCGGCGGCCATCTGGATGGCGGTGACGCCCGAGGCGCAGAAGCGGTTGACGGTGACGCCGCCGACGCTGTGCGGCAGGCCCGCCAGGGCCACCGCGATGCGGGCGAAGTTCATGCCCTGCTCACCTTCGGGGAAGGAGCAGCCGATCACGGCATCCTCGATCGCCTTCGGGTCCAGCGTGGGCACCTGGGCCAGCGCGGCCTGGATGGCGCGCACCAGCAGGTCGTCCGAGCGGGTGTTCTTGAAGTAGCCCCGGCCGGACTTGCCGATCGGGGTGCGGGTGGCCGCCACGATGTAGGCGTCTTGCACTTGCTTGCTCATGTCGATTCCTTGTCAGCGTGGGACGGCCATCAGTTGCGCACAGGCTTGCCGGTCTGCAGCATGCCCATGATCCGTTCCTGGGTCTTGGGGTGCTCCAGCAGGCCGCAGAAGTGCTTGCGCTCCAGCGCCATCAGGTATTCCTCGGTCACCGGGGTGCCGGGGTCCACGTCACCGCCGCACAGCACGTCGGCGATCAGGCTGGCGATGTGGAAGTCATGCTGGCTGATGAAGCCGCCGTCGCGCATGCCCACCAGGGTGGCCTTGATGGTGGCCAGCACGGTGCGGCCGGCCGCGGCGAAGGGCTTGGCCACCGGCGGACGGTAACCCGCGGCCGCCAGGGCCTTGGCCTGGCTGATGGCGACAAACAGCAGCTCGTCCTTGTTCGGCACGACGATGTCGCTGTCCAGCAGGTAGCCCAGCTTGCGCGATTCCAGCGCGCTGGTGCCCACCTTGGCCATGGCCGCGGCCTGGAAGCCTTCCTTCAGGAAGTTCAGCACATAGCTGTCCGGCGCGCTGGCCGCGCCTTCGGCGGCACGGCGGGCGATGTAGGTCAGGCCGCCGCCGCCCGGCAGCAGGCCCACGCCCACTTCCACCAGGCCCATGTAGCTTTCCATGGCCGCCACGCGCTGGCTGCAATGCACCGCCAGCTCGCAGCCACCACCCAGCGCGATGCCGCGCACGGCCGCGATGGTGGGCACCTGGGCGTAGCGGAAGCGCAGCATCATGTCCTGCAGCTTCTTCTCTTCCGGCGCGATGCCCTTGGCACCCTTGGCCATGAAGACCGGCATCAGGGCTTCCAGGTTGGCACCGGCGGAGAACACGTCGTCCGGCGACCAGACCACCAGGCCCTGGTAGCCTTCCTCGGCGATCTCCAGCGCCTTGAGCAAGCCCTCGGTCACGGTCGGGCTGATCAGGTGCAGCTTGGCGGTGATGCTGGCGATGACGACTTCGCCGTCCAGCGTCCAGACGCGCACTTCGTCGTTCTTGAACAGCTCGGTGCCGCTCTTGAGCGGATCGACCGCACCGCTGCCCAGCACGGCCTCGGGGAAGTACTGGCGCTGGTAGACCGGCAGGTTCGAACGCGGGATGTAGCTGCCCTTGGAGGCCGACCACAAACCTTCGGGCGTGTGCACGCCGTCCCGACCATCGAACACCCAGGCCGGCAGCGGGGCGCTGCACAGGGCCTTGCCGGCGTCGATGTCGGCCTTGACCCACTCGGCCACCTGCTTCCAGCCGGCTTCCTGCCACAGCTCGAACGGGCCCTGCTTCATGCCGAAGCCCCAGCGCATCGCGAAGTCCACCTCGCGGGCGCTCTCGGCGATCTCGGCCAGGTGCACGGCCACGTAGTGGAAGGAGTCGCGCAGGATGGCCCACAGGAACTGGGCCTGCGGGTTGCTGGATTCACGCAGCAGCTTCAGGCGCTCGGCAGCGGGCTTCTTCAGGATGCGGTCGACGATCGGGTCGGCCTTGGCGCCGCTTTCCACATAAGTGCCGGTGGCCGGGTCCAGGCGCAGGATGGCCTTGCCGTCCTTCTTGAAGAAGCCGGCCTTGGTCTTCTGGCCCAGGGCGCCCTTCTCGATCAGCGCGGCCAGCACCTTGGGGGTGGCGTAGCTGCCGTAGAAGGGGTCGTCCTTCAGGTTGTCCTGCAGGGTCTTGATGACGTGGGCCATGGTGTCCAGGCCCACCACGTCGGCGGTGCGGAAGGTGCCGGAGCTGGCGCGGCCCAGCTTCTTGCCGGTCAGGTCGTCCACCACGTCATACGTCAGACCAAACGCCTCGGCCTCGTGGATGGTCGCCAGCATGTTGGCGATGCCCACGCGGTTGGCCACGAAGTTCGGGGTGTCCTTGGCCCGCACCACGCCCTTGCCGACGGTGGTGGTGACGAAGGTCTCCAGCTGGTCCAGGTACTTGGCCTCGGTGGTCGGGGTCGGGATCAGCTCCACCAGGTACATGTACCGCGGCGGGTTGAAGAAGTGGATGCCGCAGAAGCGCGGCTTGATCGACTCGGGCAGGGCCTCGGCCAGCTTGGTGATCGACAGGCCCGAGGTGTTGGACGCCAGGATGGCGTGCGGCGCCACGAAGGGGGCGATCTTGTGGTACAGGTCCAGCTTCCAGTCCATGCGCTCGGCGATCGCCTCGATCACCAGGTCGCAGTCCTTGAGCAGGTCCAGGTGCTCTTCGTAGTTGGCCGGCGTGATGCGCGCGGCGTCCTCGGCCACGCCCAGGGGCGCCGGCTTGAGCTTCTTGAGGTTGTCGATGGCCTTGAGCGCGATGGCGCTCTTGGGGCCTTCCTTGGCGGGCAGGTCGAACAGCACGACCGGCACCTTGACGTTGACCAGATGGGCGGCGATCTGCGCGCCCATCACGCCGGCGCCGAGCACGGCGACCTTGCGGACTTGGAATCGACTCACTTGAATCTCCAGAAGTAGAGGGAACGAGGCTGGCGTCGACTCGATCACTCGAGGCGAATCCACTCTTGGGTCTTGAAGAACGGCCCGAAGTAGCCGCGGACCTGCAATTTCTTCCCGCCGTCAATCACCTTGAGGCGCAACCGGTACAGCTTGCCCTCCTCGGGCTTCAGGATCTGGGTGTCTCCCCAGGTGTCCTGCTCATCTGCGTCCTGCTTGGCGCCCGAAAAGATGGTCATCCCGATGATGGGCTTGCCCTTGCGGTCGTCGGTGCACTTGTCGCACTTGGCATCCTGCTTGGAAGGATCGAGGACCTTCTCCACCTTTCCCTGCAGGTGACCGGTGCCGTCGTCGGAAATCCGCACATACGACTTCTCTTTGTGGGTTTCGTCGTCGATGGTCTTCCACAGTCCCACGGGACTGCTTTGGGCCCAGGCACCGCCGGCCACCAGGGCCAGAGTTGCCACCATCAGCTTGATCGGATTCATCGCATTTGTCTCCTCAGGGCGGTGTGACAGGGAAGGCCAGGATCAGAACAGCGCTTCGTCCATGGCCGTCAGCGGGGCCAGGCCCGCACGGCAGGTGCGGATCAGGCTGGCCGTCTCGGGCAGCAGCTTGGCGAAGTAGAAGCGGGCCGTGGCCAGCTTGGCGGTGTAGAACGGGTCGCCGCTGTCCTTCTTGGCCAGCGCGATCTTGGCCATGCGGGCGAACATGTAGGCGAAGGTCAGGTGGCCGACCACGCGCAGATAGTCCACGGCCGCGGCACCCACCTCGTCGGCGTTGCCCATGGCCTTCATGCCCACTTCCATGGTCAGCTTGGTGACCTTGTCGCCCAGGTCGGCCAGCGGGTTGATGAATTCCTGCATCTCTTCGTAGACGCCCTGGTCTTCGACGAACTCGGCGATCTTCTTGCCCAGCTTCTTGAGCTTCTTGCCGTTGTCGGCCAGCACCTTGCGGCCCAGCAGGTCCAGCGACTGCACGGTGTTCGTGCCTTCGTAGATCATGTTGATGCGGGCGTCGCGGACGTACTGCTCCATGCCCCATTCGTGGATGAAGCCGTGGCCGCCGTAGACCTGCATGCAGTGCGAGGTGGCGATCCAGCCGTTGTCGGTGATGAAGGCCTTGATGATCGGGGTCAGCAGGGCGACTTCATCGGCGGCCTCGGCGCGCACCTCGGCGTCCGGGTGCTTGAGTTCCTTGTCCAGCTGGATGACGGTGTAGGTGGCCAGGGCGCGGGCGCCTTCGGCGTAGGCGCGGGCGGTCAGCAGCATCTTGCGCACATCGGGGTGCACGATGATCGGGTCGGCCGCCTTCTCGGGGGCCTTGGGGCCCGACAGGGCACGCATCTGCAGGCGGTCCTTGGCGTAGGCCACGGCATTCTGGTAGGCCACCTCGGTCAGGCCCAGAGACTGCATGCCCACGCCCAGGCGGGCGGCGTTCATCATCACGAACATGGCCTGCAGACCCTTGTGGGGCTGGCCGACCAGCGTGCCCACGGCGCCGTCCAGGATCATCTGGCAGGTGGCGTTGGCGTGGATGCCCATCTTGTGCTCCAGGCCGCCGCAGTAGATCGGGTTGCGCTCGCCCAGCGAACCATCGGCCTTGACCATGAACTTGGGCACCACGAACAGCGAGATGCCCTTGGAACCGGCGGGCGCGTCCGGCAGGCGGGCCAGCACCAGGTGGACGATGTTCTCGACCATGTTGTGCTCGCCGGCCGAGATGAAGATCTTCTGGCCGGTGATCTTGTAGCTGCCGTCGGCCTGCGGTTCGGCCTTGGTGCGCAGCAGGCCCAGGTCCGTGCCGCAGTGCGGCTCGGTCAGGCACATGGTGCCGGTCCACTCGCCGCTGACCAGCTTGGGCAGGTAGGTCTTCTTCTGCTCGTCGGTGCCGTGCGCGTGCAGGGCCTCGTAGGCGCCGTGGCTCAGGCCGGGGTACATCGTCCAGGCCTGGTTGGCGCTGTTGAGCATCTCGTAGAAGCTCTGGTTAATGGTGTGGGGCAGGCCCTGGCCACCGTACTCAGGGTCGCAGGACAGCGCCGGCCAGCCGCCTTCGACGTACTGGGCATAGGCTTCCTTGAAGCCCTTGGGCGGGGTCACCTCGTGGGTGCTCTTGTCCAGCGCGCAGCCTTCGGCGTCGCCGGTGATGTTCAGCGGGAACACGACCTGCGAAGCGAACTTGCCACCCTCTTCCAGCACGGCATTGATGGTGTCGGCATCCACCTCGGCGAACTCGGGGATGTCCTTGAACTCGCTGACGACATCGAACAGCTCGTGCAGCACGAACTGCATGTCACGCAGGGGCGGGTTGTACTGGGGCATGGAACTCTCCTGAAAGGCCGGGGCGGGAAAAGGCGGGTGAAGGGACGACTCAGCGGCGCTTGCGCGCAGCCGGAGCAGCAGAGGAGGCCGTGGCCGCCTCGCCGGCCGCCGCGCGGGGCGACGTGGGCAGGGCGTAATTGGCCAGGATGCGGTCGAAGCCCTTGCGGGCACGGTCGATCGCGTTGGGCAGACGCAGGAAACGGGCGTCGTGATGCAGAACCAGGATCAGGCCGTGCATCTCGAACAGGATCTGTGCGGCGTCCACGTCCGAACGCAACTGGCCGGCATCGGCCGCCAGGCGGATGGCGCGCGCCAGCGCGTTGTGCCAGGCCAGCACCATGGCCGCCAGCGCGTCGCGCACCGGGCCGGGCCGGTCATCGAACTCCACCGCGCCGCTGATGTAGATGCAGCCGGAATCCAGTTCCTTGGACACGCGGCGCACCCAGTTCTCGAACAGGGCGCGCAGGCGCGGCAGGCCACGCGGCTCGCGCAGCGCAGGAAAAAACACCTCTTCCTCGAACTTCGTGTGATATTCGCGGATGACGGAGATCTGCAATTCTTCGCGGGAGCCGAAGTGGGCGAACACGCCCGACTTGCTCATGCCGGTCACTTCGGCCAGCGCCCCGATGGACAGGCCCTCCAGCCCCATGTGCGAGGCCAGGCCCAGCGCCGCGTCCAGGATGGTGGCGCGGGTCTGCTGCCCCTTGTGGAGGGTGCGGTTGCCGGTGCTGCGGCGGGGAGTGGTGTCGGTCGTCACGGCGCTGATTATGAAACGAACGGTCGTGCTATTTTGCAGATTTTTCAGGAAAGCGCATCGGGATTACCCGGGGACCCCTGGAGAGATCTGCCACGCAGGCCGGCGTTCCCAGGCTGTCACAGCGGGTTTGCACTGATTTGACAGAGGCACCACACCCGCGCTTGAGCCTGTCACCGACGACGCGCTATGCTCGGCAGTTGAAGGAGTCGGCCACATCATGGATGTGTTGCAGCTGGACGTGTCGGGGCGCCCCCAGGCGTGGGTGACGGTCAAGGAAGCCGCCATCCTCTACGCCAGTGACGCCATTGCCTGGACCCTGGGCGAGGCTTGCCATGTGATGCGCGGCGGTGTGCAGCGCGCCACGGGCCTGCAGTCGCGCATCGAGGTCCATTCCATCATCGCGGTGCGCGGGGCGGTGCCCTCGCGGGCCTGGCGCAGCAGCCCGGCCATGACCAACCCCAAGCTCTTCGCCCGGGACCGCTTCGTCTGCGCCTACTGCGGCGCCCGCTTCGCGGCGGACGACCTGACGCGCGAGCACATCATCCCCGTCTCGCGCGGCGGGGCGGACAGCTGGATGAACTGCATCACCGCCTGCCGGGGCTGCAACGGGCGCAAGGGCAA
>NZ_BADL01000371.1 GCF_000333615.1 Ideonella sp. B508-1
CCGGGGCGGCCCAGGGCGCCCGGTTGGCTGCCCGAGAAGATCGTGCCCGTCCACATTCCGCGCCGCAAGGGCGAGCCGCTGGTGGTTCAGGCCGACGAACATCTGCGGCCCGAGACCACGCTGGAGGCCCTGGCCCGGTTGAAGGGCGTGGTGCGTCCTGACGGCAGCGTGACCGCGGGCAATGCCTCGGGCGTGAACGACGGCGCGGCCGCGCTGTTGATTGCCAGCGAGGCCGCGGTGCGCCGCCATGGCCTGCGACCCCGCGCCCGCATCGTCGGCACCGCGTCCGCTGGCGTGCTGCCGCGGGTGATGGGCATCGGCCCGGTGCCCGCGGTGCGCCGACTGCTGGAGCGCACCGGCTTGTCCCTGGCCCAGATGGATGTGGTCGAGCTGAACGAAGCCTTTGCCGCTCAGGCCCTGGCCGTGCTGCGCGACCTGGGCCTGCCCGACGACGCACCGCAGGTCAACCCCAACGGCGGCGCCATCGCCCTGGGGCATCCACTGGGGGCCAGCGGCGCCCGGCTGGTGATCGCGGCCCTGCACCAGCTGGAGCGCACCGGCGGCCGACATGGTCTTTGCACCATGTGCATCGGTGTCGGCCAAGGCATTGCGATGATCATCGAGCGCGTCTGAGACGCGCCACCACGGAGACCTTGCATGAGCACCCTCGTCGAACACATCGACACCCCCGACGGCCGCTTCCGCGTGGCGCTGGACGGCCCGGCCCGGGCCCCTGCCGTCGTGCTGTCCAACTCGCTGGGCACCACACTGGAGATGTGGGACCCCGTCGTGCCCCGCCTGGCCGAGCAGCGGCGGGTGATCCGCTACGACACCCGCGGCCATGGCTCTGCGCCGGACGGTGCCGGCCCCTGCACCCTGGCCCGCCTGGGCCAGGACGTGGTGCATCTGCTCGATGCACTGGACATCGCGCAGGCCGACTTCTGCGGCATCTCGATGGGCGGCCTCACCGGCCTGTGGCTGGGCGTGCATGCCGCCCCACGCATCCGTCGACTGGTGGTGGCCAACAGCGCCGCCCGCATCGGCACGCTGCAGGGCTGGCAAGACCGCGCCGCCCTGGCGCGAACACAGGGCCTGACCACGATAGCCACCAGCTCTCCGTCGCGCTGGTTCACGCCAGGCTTCCTGGACGCGCACCCGGACCGGGTGCAGGTGCTGCAGCAGACGCTGGCGGGCCTGTCCCCGCAGGGCTACGCTGCCTGTTGCGACGCCCTGGCCCAGGCCGATCTGCGCGAAGAGATCGATCGCATCGCCTGCCCGGTGCTGCTGCTGGCCGGCCGCCATGACCCGGTGACCACCGTGGGTGACGCGCAATTCATGGCCGAACGCATCCCCGGTGCCGAGCTGCAAGCGCTGGAAGCCTCCCATCTGTCCAGCGTGGAAGTGCCCGACGCCTTCCTCGCCGCACTGCTCCCCTTTCTTCAGCAGGCCTGACATGCCCTACATCATCGAAACCTTCGACAAGCCCGGGCACCAGGCCGTGCGCCAGGCCCACCGCGCCGAGCACCTGCGCTTTCTGGAGGCCCACCGCGACCTGCTGCTGGCCTGCGGTGCCAAGCTGGCCGACGATGGCAGCGACCTGGGCGGCGGCCTCTACGTGGTGGACCTGGACAGCCGCGAGGACGCCCAGCACTTCATCGAGGCCGACCCCTTCCACCAGGCCGGCCTGTTCGAGCGGGTGCTGATCACCCGATGGCGAAAGGCCTATGTGAACGGCCACTGCCTGCTCTGACCCTTTTCCCCCCTTGTGTCGTGCGCCGCAGGTCCGGGCGGGCCGCCGCATGCCTTCGGCACACGAACCCGGACCACAACACCGGCGCACGCCGGGCTTCCTGGAGACAACACCGTGACCAAGATCACTGCCTTCTTCACCGAACTGATGCGGCGCTATCTGCCCGATCCCTTCGTCTTCGCCATCCTGCTCACCCTGCTGACGCTGTGCCTGGCCATCGGCATCGAGGGCCGCGCGCCGGCCCTGGCCGCCGTGGACTGGGGCAAGGGCTTCTGGAGCCTGCTGGCCTTCACCACGCAGATGGTGGTCATCCTGGCCATGGGCTATGTGCTGGCCACGGCCCCGGTCGTGGACCGGCTGATCAACCGCATCGTGAACAAGGTGGAGCGCCCGCGCACGGCGGTGATCGTCGCCACCCTGATCGGCTGTGTGGGCAGCTATCTCAACTGGGGCTTCGGCCTGGTGCTGGGCGGCATCGTGGGCAGGAAGCTGGCCCGTCGCAATCGAGGCGTGCCCTACCCGCTGATCATCGCCTCGGCCTATTCCGGCTTCACGATGTACGGCCTGGGCTTCTCGGCCACCATCCCGGTGCTGATCTCGACCAAGGGTCATGCCTTCGAGTCGAAGATGGGACTGATCCCGCTGAGCGAGACCATCTTCTCGACCCCCATCCTGCTGACCAGCCTGGCCGTGCTGCTCACGCTGCCGCTGCTCAACGCGGCCATGCACCCCAAGGCGGGTGAGCCGGTGACCGAGATCCCCCCGGAAACCGATGCCGACGCCGCGGGCAAGCCCGGCGCCGCCGAGCTGCTGGGCCGGGACACCATCGCCTGGCGCCTGAACCACAGCCGCCTGCTGAGCTGGCTGATCGGCGGCCTGGGCATGGTCTATGTGGCCCTGCACTTCAAGCAGGGTGGCACGCTGGACCTGAACCTGATCAACTTCTTCATCCTGTTCCTGGGCATTCTGCTGCTGGGCACCCCGATGAACTACGTCGAGAAGCTCAACGAAGGCGTGAAGACGGTGGGCGGCATCGTGCTGCAGTTCCCCTTCTACGCCGGCATCATGGCCATCATGGCGGCCTCGGGACTGGTGGAGTCGATTGCACACGTCTTCATCCAGATCTCCAGCCCCAGCACCCTGCCCTTCTGGGGCCTGGTGAGCTCCTTCGTGATCAACTTCTTCGCCCCCTCCGGCGGTGGTCACTGGGTGATCCAGGGCCCGTTCATGATCGATGCCGCCAAGGCCATGGGCGCCTCGCAGTCCCAGACCGCGATGTCGGTGATGCTGGGCAATGCCTGGAACGATCTGGTGCAGCCGTTCTGGATCCTGCCGGCCCTGGCGATCTCCCGGCTTCAGCTCAAGGACATCATGGGCTACACCGTGCTGTCGATGGTGCTGGTCGGCGCCATCTACATGGTCACCATCCTGGCCTGGCCGCTGCTCTGAACCGCGCGGCGCCTCGCCCTTCACACAAGGAGTTCCCCATGCTGTTCATGGTTGAAATGCAGGTCAACATTCCCGCCTCGGTCGACCCCGCGGAGGCTGCGCGCATCAAGGCCGAGGAGAAGGCCTACTCCCAGGCTCTGCAGCGCGAAGGCAAGTGGCCGCACATCTGGCGGGTGGTGGGCCAGTACGCCAACGTCAGCATCTTCGACGTCGAGAGCAACGACGAGCTGCACACCCTGTTGAGCCAGCTGCCGCTCTTTCCCTACATGACGATCCAGGTCACCCCCTTGGCACGCCATCCTTCGGCCATCTGACGGGACACCGGCTGGCGGTGCGGGGAAGTGTGTCACCATCGCTGCCCCACACCTCCCGATCCTGCCCATGTTCAAGACGCTGCGTGTCCCCGAGAAGGCCTTCGGCCTGCTGATGTGGATCGTCTCCCTGCTGTTCGCCGGCTTCCTGATGGGGCTGGGCGGGCAGCTGATCGGGGACCTGCCCAAGGTGGAGGACACGCTGACGCTGGAGCAGTTCGCCGATGCGAACGCCCTGCAATCGGAGCGCACGCAGCTGCGCGACCTGGGTGAGCAGGCCCGCACGCTGGAGGACCAGACCGAGCAGGCCCGGCTCAAGCTGAACGCGGCCAGCCAGGCCTACCAGGCCGCGCGCAGCGCCCAGGCCAACTGGCTGGCCAGCCGCCAGGCCACGGGCGACGCCAGCACCAACGCCGAGCTGCAGCGGCGAACCCGCGAGCTCGACCAGCTCAAGCAGGCCGAGCGCGAGGCCCAGCAGGCCCAGGAGAAGCTGGACCAGGACCGCCTGGACGTGAGCCAGGCCCAGGCCGGTCACCAGCGCCGGCTGGACACGCTGCTGAGCCAGGCCCAGGGCGTCTATGAGCGCGCCCGGTTCCTGCAGGAGCTGCGGGTCTTCGGCCTGCGCCTGGCGCTGACCCTGCCGCTGCTGCTGGTGGCCGGCTGGATGGTGGCCCGCAAGCGCAAAAGCGACCACTGGCCCCTGCTGCGCGGTTTCGTGCTGTTCGCGGCCTATGCCTTCTTCTTCGAGCTGGTGCCCTACCTGCCCAGCTACGGCGGCTATGTGCGCTACGGCGTCGGCATCGTGCTGACCGGCCTGGGCGGGCACTACGCCATCCGGGCGATGCGGCGCTACTTGGCGCGCCGGGCAGCGGTGGAGCAGCAGAGCGAAGCGCAGCGCCGCCAGTCCCTGACCAACGACGAGGCGCTCAAGAAGATGGCGGCCAATGTCTGCCCGGGTTGCGAGCGCGCCATCCTGACCACCGGCGACGTGAAGCCGGATTTCTGCGTGCACTGCGGCCTCAAGCTCTTCGACCGCTGCGGCGGCTGCGGCACCCGCAAGAACGTGTTCTTCCGCTACTGCCCCAGCTGCGGCGTGCCGGCCGACAGCGAAGCGCCGGTTCAGGCCACAGAGGCCGCTCAGCCCGCTTCAGCCGGCTGAAGCGCGGCGGCGCCTTCCAGCAACATCTGCCGGGTCAAGGCCTCCACCCAGGCCTGGTAGCCCAGCAGCCCGGGGTGGAAGCCGTCGCGGGCCATCCAGCCCGCGGCCTCGCCCGGCATGGGCGGCAGGGCCACATGGCCGCGGTCGGCCCGGCCCGCCAGGTGGCGTTGCAGCGCCTGGTCCAGCCGGCGCGCATCGCGCCCCAGCACCCAGCGCAGCGGCTGCGGCAGCACCGGAAAGCGCTCCATCGGCGGCACGGCCGAGTGCCAGGTGTGGCGCACGCCGGCCCGGGCCTGGGCCAGGCCATGCAGCGCGTCCAGCGTGGCCAGCCAGTGGCGCACGGGCGTCTGCCCCACCGTGTCGTTGACCCCCAGCGAGGTGACCATCACATCGGCCGGGTGCAGCCGCGCCTGCTCCAGCGCCTTCAGCGCATCGGCCGCCAGGTGGCCGGTGCTGGCCACCAGCTGCCAGGCCACCCGGCCGTCCAGGGCCAGGGCCAGGCGTTCGGCCAGGGGAATGGCCAAGGCCTGGGCCTGGTGGAACACGCCCACGCCGGCCGCGGCGGAATCGCCCACCACCAGCAGACGCAGACGCAACGCCCCCTCGCCCACCACGCCCTCGCGCGGGCCGGCGGCCTCGGGCAGGCGCAGCGCGTGGCGGCGCACCTGCCGGCCCTGGCGCAGCAGCACCGGGCCCAGCAGCAGCTTCAGCGGTCCGGGCATCGGGCGCCGGGCCTCACTGGAACTTGGTGAAGTCGGGCTTGCGCTTCTCGAAGAAGGCCTGGAAGGCCTCGCGCGCCTCGGGGCTGCGCAGGCGCTGGCCAAACAGCTCGGCTTCGGTGGCGATGACCTGCTGCAGCAGTTCACGCTGCGGCGCCTTCATCAGGCGCTTGGATTCACGCACGGCCGAGGGCGCCAGGTGGTTGAAGCGCTCGGCCACGCGGCGGGCGTGGGGCAGCACCTCGCTGGCCGGCAGCACCGCGTTGGCGATGCCGCAGTCCACCGCGTCGGCGCCGGTGAAGGGGTCGCCCAGCAACAGCTTCTCGGCGGCCTTCACATGGCCCATCAGGCGCGGGATCATCAGGCTGGAGCCGTACTCGGGCACCAGGCCCAGGCCGACAAAGGGGCATGGCCAGGCGGGCCTCGTCGCTGACGAAGACGAAGTCGCAGTGCAGCAGCATCGTGGTGCCGATGCCCACGGCCGCGCCGGTGACGGCGGCCAACACCGGCTTCTCGCAGGCTTCCAGCGCGCGCATGAAGCGGAAGACGGACGAATCCGGCCCGGCGGGCGGGGCGCTGCATGAAGTCCTCCAGGTCGTTGCCGGAGGTGAACACGCCGGGCTGGCCGGTGATCAGCAGGGCCCGCACGGCCGGGTCGCCGCCGGCGGCCTCGATGGCGTCGGTCATGGCGTCGTACATCGCCATGGTCAGCGCGTTCTTCTTCTCGGGGCGGGCGATCTCGATGGTCGCCACGCCATCCACGACGCCGGTTCGGATGGTCATGCGGGTCTCCTGCTTCTGACTTGAAATGAAAACGGGCGGCATGGTAGCCGCCCGCGTGCGTGACCGTCGATCAGACGGCTTCGAAGATGCCGGCCGCGCCTTGGCCGGTACCGATGCACATGGTCACCATGCCGTACTTCAGCTTGTGGCGACGCAGGGCATGGATGGTGGTCGCGGCGCGGATCGCGCCGGTGGCGCCCAGCGGATGGCCCAGGGCGATCGCGCCGCCCATGGGGTTCACCACATCCGGGTTCAGGCCCAGATCGCGGATGACCGCGAGGGACTGGGCCGCGAAGGCTTCGTTCAGCTCGATCCAGCCCATGTCGTCGAGCTTCAGGCCACCGGCCTTCAGCGCGGCCGGGATGGCCTCGATCGGGCCGATG
>NZ_BADL01000370.1 GCF_000333615.1 Ideonella sp. B508-1
GGCATGGTCGGCGGCACGCCGGGGCCGTTGTCGGCCACGCTGAAGAGCAGGCGCGCACCGTCCACGCGCGCGCTGATCTCGATGCGCCGCCGCTCCGGTGGCTGCCCCTCCAGCGCCTGCAGGGCGTTGAGCACCAGGTTGAGCAGCAGTTGCTCGGCCAGCACGCGGTCGGCCAGCACCGGCGGCAGCTCGGCCGGCAGGGCCCGGGCGATGCGCACGCGCCGGGCGGTGATCTCGGGCTTGAGCCAGCCCAGCACGGTGTCCACCAGCTCGGCCGCGCCGAAGCGCTCGGCCAGGCCGCTGCCCTGGCGCACCATGCCGCGGATGCGGCGCACGATCTCCGAGGCCCGCTGGGCCTGGGCCCGCACGTCCTGCAGGCTCTGCACCAGCAGGTCCGGCGGGCCGCCCTGGGCCAGGGCCTGGGCCGCCGCGGCAAAGTTGGACAGGGCCATCAGCGGCTGGTTGAGCTCGTGAGCCAGGGTGGAGGCCATTTCGCCCAGGCTGGCCAGGCGGGCCGCCCGTTGCAGCTGGCCTTCCTGGGCGCGCTGGCGCTCCTGGGCCCGCTTCTGCTCGGTGATGTCCACCACCGAGCTCATCCAACCGCGCTGCACGCCGTCGGCGTCGATCAGCGGCGCGGTGTAGACCATGGTGATCACGTCATGCCCGGCCTTGTGCCGCACGCGGGACTCGAAGCCGCTGCGCTCGGCCTGGCCGGCCAGCGAGGCGTTGCTGTCGCGCCAGTGCTTCTCCAGATCGTCCGGGTGCCAGTAGGGATAGGGCGGGCGCTGGCCCAGCAGCTCCTCGGGCTCGTAGCCGGTCATCTGGCACAGGGCCCGGTTGACGTAAATGATGCTGCCGTCCAGGTCGCGCGCGCGCATGCCCACCAGCAGCGATTCCTCCATCGCATGGCGGAAGGCCTGGGCCTCCTGCAGTTCGCGGGTGCGGTCGGCCACCCGCTGCTCCAGCTCGCGCCGGGCGCTGCGCTGCTCGGCATAGCGCCGCTCGCGCAGACGCCAGTACAGCCCGCCCATCACCAGCAGGGCCATGGCCAAGGCCGCCATGGCCCAGGCCTGCTCGCGCACCTGCAGGAT
>NZ_BADL01000369.1 GCF_000333615.1 Ideonella sp. B508-1
TCAACCAGAACGTGAAGCCTCCTCGCCCTACTGCGCCCAGTGATCCGAGGGCCTGTTTCGCGCCACCACGGGCATCACCCCCGCCAACTGATTCCGCGCAGCGCCCATCCGGGCGCCCTGCAGCGCCCTTGCCACAGCCGACCTCGTGCCGGCTGTTCTGTCATTGGCCCCGGCCACTGGCTGTGCCAACATCGAGCGCGCCGCAGCCACGCGGCGCCTCCGCCCTGCCCGCGCCCCCGCCGTGATCAAGAAATTTCTGCTCGCCCTGCTCATCCTGCTCGCCCTGGCGACGCTGATGCTCGTCTTCTTCTGGCACTGGAGCTACTCCACCGGGGATCGCGCCGGCTACCTGCAGAAGTTCTCGCACAAGGGCTGGATCTGCAAGACCTGGGAGGGCGAACTGGCCATGGTCACCCTGCCCGGCACGGTGTCCGAGAAGTTCCTCTTCACGGTGCACGACGAGCAGGTGGCCCAAGGCCTGCGCAAGGCCATGGGCCAGCGCGTGGACCTGCAGTACGAGGAGAAGGTGGGCCTGCCGGGCTCCTGCTTCGGCGAGACCCGGCACTTCGTGGTCGGCTTCACCACCGACGGACCGACGGCCCCGGTGCCGGGCGCCGCCAATGGCGCGGCGCCGGCCGGCCTCCCGGCCAGCGGCGCCGCCTCGGCCGCCACCGCGCCCTGAGGGCGCGACAGCGGCTGCCTCAGGTTCAGCCGCGCAGCTTGGCGGTCACGGCGGCGATGCGCTCGCCGTAGAGCTTGGCGGTGGCCAGGTCGCCCGAGGGAATCTCTTCCACGCTGGCGTCCGACGGCGACTGCACCAGCAGACCGACCGAGCCGCCCAGATTGTTCACATCGGTGCGGGCCGCGGCCTTGGAGTTGGCCGGGGGCAGGCCCAGGCTGACCCAGATGCCGCCGTGCTGCGACGCCAGGGTCTGCAGCGCGATCAGCGAGACCTGCTTGTCGCCGTTGAGGCTGGCGCTGTTGGTGAAGCCGCCGAAGACCTTGTCCTGCCAGGCACGGGTGAACCAGGCCTTGGAGGTGGCGTCGGCGAACTTCTTGAACTGCCAGCTCGGGCTGCCCATGTAGGTGGGCGCGCCGAAGACGATGGCGTCGGCCGCAGCCAGGGTGTCCCGGCCGCCTTCGGGCAGGTTGCCCTCGGCGTCGATGGCCAGCAGCTCGGCGCCGCTGCCGGCGGCCACGGCCTCGGCAACCTTCTTGGTGTGGCCGTAGCCGCTGTGGAACACGATGACGATCTTGCTCATGAGAGAACTCCTGTGAAGGTGAACGCCGCTGCCTGCGACAGCGCACGCGGATGGGTGGAATCTGTGGAACAGTCTAGGCAGGCCCGACCGATGCGGTGCGGGTGACGCGTTGAAGCACGCATTCAAATTCCCTGAACTCGCCACGCCACCGAGCCCTCCGATGACACCTGCCGCCGCCCTGCCGCCGATCCGCTCCGACCTGCTGGTCACCGACGAACTCGAGGTGCTCTCGGCCCTGGTGCCGCTGGCTGGCCAGCGCATCATTGAACTGGGCTGCGGCGCCGCCCGGCTGGCGCGCGACCTGCTGGCCCGGCACCCCGGCAGCCAGGTCACCGGCCTGGAGGTCGACCGCATCCAGCACGACAAAAACCTGGCCGCCGCCCCGGTGACCGGGCTGCAGTTCATCAGCGCCGGGGCCCAGGCCATTCCGCTGCCCGACGAGTGCTTCGACCTGGCGCTGATGCTCAAGTCCCTGCACCACGTGTCGGTGCACGACATGGGCACGGCGCTGGCCGAGGTGGCCCGGGTGCTCCAACCCGGCGGCCACCTCTATGTGTCCGAGCCGGTCTATGCCGGCCCGCTCAACCGCATCGTGCGGCTCTTCAACGACGAGGGCCCGGTGCGCACCGCCGCCCAGCACGCGCTGGACGAGGCCCTGACCACCGGCACCTGGGCCCAGGTGGCCGAGCTGCGCTTCGACATGCCGGCCCATTTCGACAGCTTCGAGACCTTCGAAGCCCGCATGATGCGGCCCAGCTTTGCCCGCCACTACCTGGACGCGAACCGGGTGGCCGAGGTGCGCGCCGCCTTCCAACCCCATCTGGGGCCCGACGGGGCCAACTTCCTGCGGCCCATGCACGTGCGCCTGCTGCAGCGGCGGGACTGAAGACGTCGGTCGACCTCCGGGTCAGCGCCGCGCGGGCACGGGCCGGCGCAACACCAGGGCCATGCCCGCCACCAGGGGCAGCAGGCCCAGCAGATCCAGCGGATAGAGCCGCTCGCCCAACAGCCCCGCCGCCAGCGCGATGCTGAAGAAGGGGCTGAGCAGGTGGAAGCTGCTGGCCCGGCTGGCCCCGCCCTGGCGCACCAGCCACAGCAGGATCAGCGTGGTGCCCAGGGACACCGGCCCGGCCTGGTAGAACAGGCTGCCCCAGAAGGCCCAGCCCCAGCGCACCTGCAGGCTCTCGGTGGCCCAGGCCAGCGGCAGCAGCACCAGACCGCTGGCCAGCAGCTGGGCGCAGGCCACCTGCCAGGGGTCTTCCCGCCCGGCCACGCCCTGGTTCAGCCGCGTGCCCAACGCCAGGGCCAGCGTGCCCGCGGCGATCAGGCCCACCGCCCAGGGCGCCAGCCCGTCCAGGTGCAGGCGCTGGCCCATGATCAGCACCACCGCCCCGAAAGCCAACGCCAGGCCCCAGCCGGCCCGTGCCCCCAGGCGCTCGCGCCCCAACCCAGCCCCCAGTGCCACCACCAGCAGCGGCGTGGTGCAGACGATGATGGCGGTCAGCGCCGCCGGCACATGGGTCATGCCGCTGTAGGCCAGGCCCAGGTAGACGGCATTGCTGAGCAGCCCGGCCAGCACCGCCCGGCCCGACACCCGCAGGCCACGCCGCTGCAGCGCCAGCGCGATGGCCAGCCCCCCGCCCACCAAGGTGAAACGCAGCGACAGCAGGGTCAGCGGCCCGCAGGCGGTGAAGCCGATCTTGCCGGCGATGAAGGCCGAGGCCCACAGAAAGCTGAACAGCGTGCCGGCGGCCGCCAGGGCCCAGGGCGAGGGGCCGGAACGGCTCACGGAAGGGGTGGAAGGGACGGAAGGGGCGAAGGAGGTGTCCATGGGCGACACCTTAGAGGTCGGCGCATCATTTTCAAAGTTGATATCTATCGATTCATCATTGATGATTCGAATGATGAACCCGCGACACCTGGACCTGGATCTGCTGCGCACCCTGGTGGCCATTGCCGACAGCGGCAGCTTCTCGACCGCCGCCGAGCGGCTGGGCCGCAGCCAGTCGGCCGTCAGCCTGCAGGTCAAGCGCCTGGAGGAACAGGTGGGCCAGCCCCTGCTGGACCGGGCCCAGGGCCGGCTCAACGGGCCGACCGAGGAAGGCCGCGCGCTGCTGGACTACGCCCGCCGCCTGCTGCGCCTGCACGACGAGGCCTGCAGCCTGTTCAGCGCCCCCGGCGTGTCCGGCCAGCTGCGGGTGGGCCTGCCCGAGGAGCTGATGGAAGACGCCTTCCCGGCCGTGCTGCAGGCCTTTGCCCAGGCCTGCCCGCGCGTCACGCTGAGCCTGCGCAGCGACCTGTCGGTGCGCCTGGGCCAGGCCCTGGAGGCCGGTGAGCTGGACCTGGCCATCGTCAAGCGGGTGGGCGCCGGCGCGCCGCAGCCGCCGGCCGGCCTGGGGGAACGGGTGCTGCGCCAGGAGGCCCTGGTGTGGTTCACCGGCGAGGGCAGCGAGGCCGCCCACCAGCGGCCTCTGCCGCTGGCGGTGTTCCAGGAGGGTTGCGTGTTCCGGGTGGCCGGCCTGGCCGCGCTGGCCCAGGCTGGCATCGAGCCGGTGCTGCGTTTCACCGGCCACAGCGCCACCGGCATCCGCCATGCGGTGGCGGCCGGGCTGGCGGTCGCCCCGCTGCCGCGGGGCATGGCCCAGCCGGGCCTGGTGGCGGTGCGCCAAGGCCTGCCGCCGCTGCCGGCCACCGCACTGGTGGCCCGCTGGCGCGGCGCCGAGCCGCTGGCCAGCGCCGCCCATCTGCTGGAGCTGCTGCAGCGCCAGCTCTGGGCGCCGGCCGCGCTGCCCGCCTGAGCCGGGCGGGGCTCAGCCCTGCAGCTGGGTCAGCTCGGCCTGGGTCTGGATCACGCGCGAGACGATGCCGTAGGCGGTCGCCTCCTCGGCGTTCATCCAGAAGTCGCGCTCGATGTCCTGCGCCACCTTGTCCAGCGGCTGGCCGGTCTGCTCGGCGATCACCTTGGCGATGCGGGCGCGGGTGCGGATGATCTGCTCGGCCTGGATGGCGATGTCGGTGGCCTGGCCGCCGGCGCCGCCCGCGGGCTGGTGGATCAGGAAGCGGGTGTTGGGCAGGCACAGACGGCGCTCTTTCGGCGCGGCCAAGTAGATGTGCGCCGCGGCGCTGCCCACCCAGCCGGTGCCCACGGTGAACACCGGCGCGTTGACGAAGCGGATCATGTCGTGGATGGCGTCACCGGCCTCCACATGGCCGCCGGGCGAGCAGACCAGCACGGTGATCGGCTTGTCAGACTCGGTGGCCAGGGCCAGCAGGCGGCGGCAGGTCAGCTGGGCCAGCTTCTCGTTGATCTCGCCGAACACCATCACGGTGCGCGACTTGCTGGTGAACTGGTCCTCCAGGCGGGTGCTGTCCTCGGGGGCGGCGGGCGTGTCCTTGGCGTCGGCCAGGCGGGTCATGGTCATCTCCTGTGGGGTGCGGGGGCGGCGGGCCGGGGGCGCGCCGATGGTCGGCATTGTGGGCTCATTGTGCGTCGGTCTCGGACGCGTCCTCCCAGCCCAGGTGCTGCAGCCGAGCGCGCAACCGGGAGATCTCGGTTTCCAGGTCGGCCACCAGCGCGGCCAGCTCGGGCACGGCGTCGAAGTCGCGCTCCAGCGCAGCCATGCGGCAGGCCCGCTGCAGCATGAGCGCATCAAAGCACTCGGCCGCCTCGCCGGCCACGCACTGCAGCAGGCCATTGCTCAGGCGCGAGCGCACCCAGTCGGGTGAAAGCGCGCCCACCCGGCAGAACTCGTCCAGGCTCAGCCAGGCCTCGAAGGTGGTGATGTGTCGGCTCATGTCGGTGTCTCCCCGCGCTCGGCCTCGGCCGCGGCCACCTTGCGCGCATCAAAGTCCGTCAGCTCCCGTGCCATCTGCTCGTAGAGCGCCTGGGCCCGCGGGTCCAGGGCGCTGGGCAGCACCACCTGCACCACCAGCTCCAGGTCGCCCGGCGTGGCCGAGGGCAGGCCGCGCCCGCGCACCGTCAGCCGCCGCCCGGCCTGGGCGCCGGCCGGCACCCGCACCTTGAGCGTGTGGCCATCGGGCAGCGCCACCGGCACGACGGCGCCCAGCGCCGCCTCCCAGGGGGCCACCGGCAGCCGGCCCACCAGCACGCCGTTCTCCACCTGGAACTGCGGATGGGGCCGGAAGCCCACCTCCAGCAGCAGGTCGCCCGGCGGCTGGCCCGGCCCACCTTGCCCGGCCAGGCGGATGAACTGGCCCGGCCGCACGCCGCGCGGGATCTGCACCTCCAGCACGCGTTCGCGCATCTGCACCCGGCCCTGGGCGTCCACCTCGGGGTGCTGCAGGGTCAGGTGGCGCAGACCGCCGGTGAAGGCGTCCTGCAGGTCCAGCATGATGCGGGCGTGGCGGTCCTCGCCCCGGCCACCGCCCGCGGGCCGGCGGGCCTGGTGGCGCGCCGACCCGGCACGGCCGAAGAGCTGCGAGAAGAAGTCGCTGAACTCGCCCGGGTCCATCTGCTCGAAGCCGCTGCCGGAAAACTCGTAGCCGCTGTCCCAGCCCGGCGGCGGCGTGAAGTGCTCGCCGCCCTGGTGGCCCTGGCCAACGTTGTCGTAGGCCGCCTTGCGCTCGGGGTCGGAGAGCACCGCATAGGCCTCGTTGACCTCGCTCATGCGGGTGGCCGCGTCGGGCTCCTTGCTCACGTCGGGGTGGTACTTGCGGGCCAGTTGCCGGTAGGCAATGTTGATGGCCTCCGGGCTGGCGTCGCGCGCCACACCCAGCATCTGGTA
>NZ_BADL01000368.1 GCF_000333615.1 Ideonella sp. B508-1
GCCGACGACGAGAACGGACACCCCCGCTTCGCCCGGCTGCGGGTGGAGCGACAGGCCGATGGCCGCTATGCCTCCCATCTTGAACAGGCGCAGCTCGAGTCGACCCCGCGCCTGGCCAGCGGCACCATCCAGAGCTCCTTGTTCGCCGCCACCGATGCAGCCGGCCTGCCCGACGCGGTGGCCACCCAGCTGGCCGAGATCTTCGGCAACGACATCGACTTCCGCCGCAACCTGCGCAAGGGCGACACCTTCCGCGTGGTTTTCGAGACCCTGACCGCCGATGGCGAGGCCGTGCCCTGGAGCCAGGGCAGCGGCAAGGTGCTGGCCGCCGAGTTCGTCAACGCCGGCCAGGCCCATCAGGCCGTCTGGTACGCCGGTGTCGGCAAGGGTGGCTATTTCGATTTCAATGGCGAGAGCAAGCGCCGCGCCTTCATCTCCAGCCCGGTGGCCTTCTCGCGGGTGAGCTCCGGCTTCGCCATGCGCTTCCACCCCATCCTGGGCATCTGGAAGAAGCACCTGGGCGTGGACTACGCGGCCCCCATCGGCACCGCCGTGCGGACGGTGGGCGACGGCGTGGTGTCCTTTGCCGGCGTGCAGAACGGCTACGGCAACGTCATCATGGTCCAGCACTCCGGCGACCGCATGACCGTGTACGCCCACCTGAGCCGCATCGGCGTGCGCAAGGGCCAGCATGTCAGCGCCGGCGACACCATCGGCAATGTCGGCATGACTGGCTGGGCCACCGGCCCCCACCTGCACTTCGAGTTCCGCCTGCACGGCGAACAGAAGGACCCGGTGGCGGTGGCCAAGGCCTCCGAAACCGTCCGCCTGGATGGCACGCAGCGCGGCCGCTTCGCCCAGCTGGCCCAGACCCTCAAGTCCGAACTGGATCTGGCCACCGACCTGGGCGGCATGCCCGGCCGGTTCGATTGAGCGCCTGAGGCGGCCGATGGGCACGTCGGAGCTGCTGATCGGCCTGATGTCCGGCACCTCGCTGGACGGCGTCGATGGGGTGCTGGCCCGCTTCGACGGGCAGGGGCGCCCCACCGTGCTGGCCCACGCCCACCGCCCGTTTTCCGCGGTGCTGCGCGATGAGCTGCTCGCGCTCAACCAGAGCGGACCCGATGAACTGCACCGCGGCGCCCTGGCGGGTAATGCCCTGGCCGAGCTGCAGTCCGCCCTGGTGGGCGAGCTGCTGACCATCGGCGGTATGTCGGCGCAGGCGGTGCGGGCCGTGGGCTCGCACGGCCAGACGGTGCGCCACCGGCCCGGCGAATTCGACGGGACCGGCTACACGCTGCAGCTCAACCAGCCGGCCCTGCTGGCCGAGCGCTGCGGCATCGACGTGGTGAGCGACTTCCGCAGCCGCGACGTGGCGGCGGGCGGTCAGGGCGCCCCCCTGGTGCCGGCCTTCCATGCGATGGCCTTCGGCGGTCAGCCCGCCGCCACGGCCATCCTGAACCTGGGCGGCATGGCCAACCTCACCCTGCTGCCCGCCGCGGCCGACCCCGCGCCGGTGCGTGGCTTCGACTGCGGGCCCGGCAACGCCCTGCTGGACTTCTGGATCCAGCGCGAGCGGGGACAGAGCTACGACACCGACGGGCGCTGGAGTGCCGGTGGCCAGGTGGACCAGGCGCTGCTGGCGCGCCTGCTCGACGAGCCCTTTCTGCGCGCCGCGCCCCCCAAGAGCACCGGGCGCGACCTGTTCAATCCGGCCTGGCTGCTGCCACGCCTGACTGGGACCCTGAAGCCGCAGGATGTGCAGGCCACTCTGGCCGAATTCACGGCTCGCTGCGCCGCCGAGGCCCTGGTCGCCCAGGCGTCTGACACGACCACCCTGCTGTGCTGCGGTGGCGGCGCCCTGAACCAGGACCTGATGCGCCGCCTGCAGGCCCTGCTGCCCGACCTGCGGGTGTCCAGCACCGACAGCGCCGGCCTGCCCCCGCTGCAGGTGGAGGCCACCGCCTTCGCCTGGCTGGCCTGGGCCTTTCTGCACCGGCAGCCGGGCAATCGGCCCGAGGTCACCGGCGCGCGGGGCTTGCGGGTGCTGGGCGCCCTGCATCCCGCCTGAAACGACACAGGCCGCCCGAAGGCGGCCTGCGTGGCGAGGCGTTCAGCCCGGACTCAGACCGAGAAGCTCGATCCGCAACCGCAGGTGGTGGTCGCGTTCGGGTTCTTGATCACGAACTGCGAACCCTGCAGGTCTTCCTTGTAGTCGATCTCGGCGCCGACCAGGTACTGCAGGCTCATCGCGTCGATCAGCAGGGTCACGCCGTTCTTGCTCATCTGCGTGTCGTCCTCGTTGACGATCTCATCGAAGGTGAAACCGTACTGGAAGCCCGAGCAGCCACCGCCCTGCACGAACACGCGCAGCTTCAGGTCCGGGTTGCCTTCCTCGGCCACCAGATCGGCCACCTTGGCCGCGGCGCTGTCGGTGAAGATGATGGGCGCCGGCATCTCGGTGCTGGCAAGGTCTTGGGTCTCGGCGACGGCGGTCATTCGGATGTCCTTCGAGGTGGTGCAGGCGCCCCGGCCCTCCGGCGGCGCAGCATCGTGCAGATGGCGACGCCCAGGCGGCTTTCAAGGCGCAGGTCAGCATGTTCCCATGCCAGGCCATGTCCTTGCCAGGGGCGCGGGTTTGACCGTTTCGGCGGTGCGACGTCTTCGCAGGCCCGCCAGAAACGACAAAGGCCGCCCAGCACAGCGGCTGAAGCGGCCTGGACCCTGGTGACCACGCCAGGCGCGGCCACCGGGAGATCGATCAGCGCTTGCTGAACTGCTTCCGACGACGGGCGCCGTGCAGACCGACCTTCTTACGTTCGACTTCACGGGCGTCGCGGGTCACGAAGCCGGCTTGGCTCAGCGCGGACTTCAGGGCGGCGTCGTAGTCGATCAGGGCACGGGTGATGCCGTGGCGCACGGCGCCTGCCTGGCCGGATTCACCGCCACCCGCGACGTTGACCTTGATGTCGAAGGCTTCGACATTCTCGGTCAGCACCAGAGGCTGCTTGACCACCATGATGGAGGTCTGACGGCCGAAGTACTCGTCCACGGGCTTGCCGTTGACGACGATCTGGCCGGTGCCCTTCTTCAGGAAAACGCGGGCCACCGACGACTTGCGACGGCCGGTGCCATAGTTCCAATTACCGATCATCACCGCTCCTTAGATTTCCAGCGCCTTGGGCTGCTGGGCGGTGTGCGGATGCGTGTCGCCCGCGTACACCTTCAGCTTCTTGATCATCGCGTAGCCCAGCGGACCCTTGGGCAGCATGCCCTTGACGGCCTTCTCCAGGGCGCGGCCCGGATGCTTGGCTTGCATGTCCTTGAACTTGGTGCCGTAGATGCCACCCGGGAAGCCGGAGTGACGGTAGTACACCTTGTCGTTGGCTTTGTTGCCCGTCACACGCAGCTTGTCTGCATTGACGATGACGATGAAATCGCCGGTATCCACGTGAGGGGTGTAGATGGCCTTGTGCTTGCCGCGCAAACGGAGTGCCACTTCGCTGGCAACACGTCCGAGCACCTTGTCGGTGGCGTCAATCACAAACCACTCGTGGACCACCTCGGCCGGCTTGGCGCTGAAGGTCTTCATGAGAGTCTCTGAGAACAGGAGAAACGGCTGTGCGAGCGGCCACGCGAGGGGTCTTCGGCACTGCTTGGAAAAAGGAACCGCCTCGCAGCGACGTTCCCGGCAGCCTCTCAGACCCACCGTGCAACCCGGGTCGAAGCCATGCTGGATGGTGTTCGAAACAGGCGCCACTCTCCCCGCCGATAACGGGAAAGCCGGCAAGTATAGCCCAACCCAGCTTGGCCGAACAAGTCATTGAAGCGGCAGAAGCCGTGCGGACTGCACAGCGGAATCCGTGAAAACCCTGTACAGTCCGGGTAAACCCTAGACCTGACACAGGCCTGTCACGCCTGCTGATGGCCATGCAAGCCCCAAACACCTCTTCCTCCCGCCCTCTCGCCCGCAGTCGCTGGATCCCGATCCGCGCCCTGAGCGAGGCCAACCGGCCCGACGTGCTGACCCATCTGTTGGCGCTGACGCCCTCGGATCGCTATCTGCGCTTCGGCTACGCCGCCAGCGACACCCAGATCGAACGCTATGTCGCGTCGCTGAACTTCGTGCGCGACGACATCGCCGGGGTGTTCAACTGGAAGCTCGAGCTGATCGCCATGACCCATGTGGCCTATCTGGCCCAGGACGGCGAGGACTCGAACCTGGCGGAATTCGGTGTCTCGGTGGCCGCCCATGCCCGTGGCCGCGGCTACGGCGCCCGGCTGTTCGACCATGCCGTGCTGCGGGCCCGCATCCGTGGCGTGGACACCATGATCATCCACGCCCTGACCGAGAACACGGCCATGCTGCGCATCGCCCGCAAGGCCGGCGCCACGGTGGAGCGGGAAGGCTCCGATTCCGAAGCGCGCCTCAAGCTGCCGCCGGAGAATCTGGGCACCCGACTGGAGGCCCTGATGGCCGACCAGGCCGCCGAGTTTGACTACAGCGTCAAGAGCCAGGCGCAGTTCATGCAGATGCTGAGTTCGTGGATGAGTGCCGATCTGGCCTGGCCCCCGCGCAGCCTGTCCGAGACCCGGGAATCGGCCACCGCCGACTGAGCCCGCCAGCGGGCGCGGCGTACCATGCGCCGATGCCCGCCTCTTTGCCCTCCCTCCCTTTCGCCGGGCTCGATCCGGCCGCTGTGCTGCAGGCCCTGCACCTGGCCGGGCTGCCCCCCGATGGGCGGCTGTTGCAGCTGAACTCCTACGAGAACCGTGTCTGGCAGGCCCACCTGGACGATGGCCGGGTGGTGGTGGCCAAGTTCTACCGCCCCGGCCGCTGGACCGATGCCCAGATCGCCGAGGAACATGCTTTTGCCGCGGAACTGGCCCAGGCCGACCTGCCCGTGGTGCCGCCCCTGGCGCTGAGACCGCTGGACGTTGGCGGCCCGCTGCGGCTCTCCGAAGCCACCCCCACGCTGGCCCATGTGACCACCGACGAAGGCCAAACTTTCCGTTTCTCGGTCAGCGAGCGGCGTGTGGGCCGCGCACCCGAACTGGAAGACCCCGAGGTGCTGCGCCGCCTAGGCCACCTGCTGGGACGACTCCATGCCGTGGGCGCGCGGGGCCGTTTTGTGCACCGCCGGCCCATCGACAGCGCGACGCTGGGACACCAGCCGCGCCAGCGCCTGATCGACAGCGGGCGCGTCGACCCCGAGATCGACCCTGCCTGGGTGCGGCTGAGCGCCCAGGCCCTGGCCCTGGTGGACGCCGTGATGGAGCGCCACCCGCCGGCCCGGCTGCTGCGGCTGCACGGCGACTGCCACCCCGGCAACGTGCTGTGGCGCGAGGAAGGTGCCTTCAGCGGCCCGAACCTGGTGGACCTGGACGACTGCGCCACCGGGCCGGCCATCCAGGATCTCTGGATGCTGCTGCCCGGCGAACGCGGCGCCGTGGCCGCGGCGCAGGACCATCTGCTCGACGGCTACCGCGACTTCATGGACTTCGACGACCGCGAGCTGCTGCTGATCGAGCCCCTGCGCACCCTGCGCATGATCCACCAGAGCGCCTGGATCGCGGAACGCTGGGAGGACCCCGCCTTCCCCATCGCCTTTCCCTGGTTCGCCAGCCCGGCCTACTGGAGCCAGCAGGCCAGTGAGCTGCGCGAACAGATCGACCGCCTGCAGGATCTGCCCTGATCCCCAGGCCGGGGCCCTCTCCCCTCGTTCCGGGGAGAGGAAAGGGAGAGGAGGAAGGCGGACAGGCGCCCGCCTCCCCCCGCGGCCTCAGGCCGCCGGTGCCAGCAGGCGCGTCACGCGCTGCACATAGCCCGCCGGGTCGTCCAACTGGCCGCCTTCGGCCAGCAGGGCCTGGTCGAAGAGGATCTGGGCCAGGTCGTCGAAGCGCGGGTCGTCGGCCAGACGCCGGACCAGCGCATGCTCGGGGTTGACCTCGAGGATGGGCTGGGCGTCCGGGGCGGCCTGACCGGCCTGCTTGAGCAGGCGCGCCAGGTGGGCGCTCATGTCGCCTTCTTCCACCACCACGCAGGCCGGTGAATCGACCAGCCGGGTGGTGACGCGCACGTCCTTGGCCCGGCCCTTCAGGGCCTCCTTCAGGCGCTCCAGCACGGGCTTGAAGGCCTCGGCCACTTCCTCGGCCTTCTTCTTCTCTTCCTCGTCCTGCAGTTGGCCCAGGTCCACGGCGCCCTTGGCCACGCTCTGCAGCATGTGGCCCTCGAACTCGTGCAGGTGCGACAGCAGCCACTCGTCCACGCGGTCGGTCAGCAGCAGCACCTCGATGCCCTTCTTGCGGAAGATTTCCAGCTGCGGGCTGTTCTTGGCCGCGGCCAGGCTGTCGGCGGTGATGACGTAGATCGCCTGCTGGCCTTCCTTCATGCGGGCCACGTAGTCGGCCAGCGAGACGCCTTCGTCGGCGTGCGTGGAGGCGAAGCGCAGCAGCTTGGACAGGCGCTCGCGGTTGGCGAAGTCCTCGCCCACACCTTCCTTGAGCACCGCACCGAACTCCTTCCAGAAGTCGGCGTACTTGGCCTTGTCCTCGGCGCTGTCGCTGTCGGCCAGGCTCTCCAGCATGCCCAGCACCCGCTTGGTGGAACCTTCGCGGATGGCCTTCACGTCGCGGCTCTCCTGCAGCAGCTCGCGGCTGACGTTGAGCGGCAGGTCGGCCGAGTCGATCACGCCCTTGACGAAGCGCAGATAGGCCGGCATCAGGGCCTCGGCGTCGTCCATGATGAAGACCCGCTTGACGTAGAGCTTCACGCCCCCACGCTTGTCGCGGTTCCACAGGTCCATCGGCGCCTTCTTGGGGATGTAGAGCAGCTGCGTGTACTCGCTGCGGCCTTCCACCCGGTTGTGGGTGTAGGCCAGCGGCGGCTCGCTGTCGTAGCTGATCTGCTTGTAGAAGTCCTGGTACTCGGCGTCGGTGACCTCGCTCTTGGAGCGGGCCCACAGGGCGGCGGCCTTGTTGACGGTTTCCCACTCGTCGGTCACCACCTGCTTGGCCGCCTCGGCGTCCCAGGTCTCCTTCTTCATCAGGATGGGCAGCGAAATGTGGTCGCTGTACTTGCTGATGATGGCCTTCAGCCGCCAAGTGGAGAGGAACTCGGCTTCCTCGTCCCGCAGGTGCAGGATGACGTCGGTGCCGCGCTCGGCACGGGCAATGGCTTCCAGCTCGTACTCGCCGGTGCCTTCGCTGCTCCAGCGCACGGCCTGGTCGGCCGGCAGCCCGGCACGGCGGCTTTCCACCGTGATGCGGTCGGCCACGATGAAGCCGGAATAGAAGCCCACGCCGAACTGGCCGATCAGGTTGGCATCCTTCTTCTGATCCCCCGAGAGCTTGGCCATGAAGTCGCGCGTGCCGCTCTTGGCGATGGTGCCCAGGTGAGCCGCGGCCTCCTCGGCGCTCATGCCGATGCCGTTGTCGCGGATGGTCAGGGTCTTGGCCTCGGCGTCGAAGAAGACCCGCACCTCCAGGTTGGGCGCATCCTCGTACAGCTCGGGGTGGTCCAGGGCCTCGTAGCGCAGCTTGTCGCAGGCGTCCGAGGCGTTGGACACCAGCTCCCGCAGGAAGATCTCCTTGTTGGAGTACAGCGAGTGGGTGACCAGGTGGAGGATCTGCTTGACCTCGGCCTGGAAGGCATGGGTTTGCTTGCTCATCGTTGCGTGAACTCTGGGTCGGTGGGAATGAAAGCAGCCCGGCACGGGCTTCAAGGGCGTGACATGGGGGCGCCCCACCCGTTTTCAAGAGGGGGACGTCTCCAGACGGATCCCGCGGTCAGGCGGCCTGCCAGCGCCCCTCGGCGTGAAGGGCCAGGCCATCGGCCTGCAGCTTGAGCAGGTGGGCCCGCAACGAGCGCTCGGCCACGCCGTGTCGCGCCGCGGGCACGTCACCGTAGACCTGGGGCAGCAGCTCGGCCGTGCCCAGTGGCGCAGGCTGGGCGCGCAGGGCCGCCAGCACCTTCGCCTCCCGGGCCAGACGGTGGTCGATCAGGCGCTGGAACTCGCGCGCCGGCGCCTCGATCAGGAAGCCATGCCCCGGGGCCAGCCACTGCAGCGGCAGCGACTTCAGCCCCTGCAGCGAGGCCAGGTAGGCCGCCATGTCGCCGTCGGGCGGGTTGATCACCACGGTGGAGCCCTGCATCACGTGGTCGCCGGTGAAGAGCAGCGCCTCCTGCTCCAGCCACCAACAGACGTGGTTGGCGGCATGCCCGGGGGTGTGGACCGCCCGCAGCGTGCAGTCCTCGCCCAGCCGCCAGCGCTGCCCGTCCTCCGGCGCCTCATCGGGCTGGAAACCCATGTCCTGCCATTCGGGGTGGCGCGCGGGCTGACCGACCAGGCGCGCCCCGGTCAGGGCCTGCAGCCGCCGGGCGGCGGGCGAATGGTCCGGGTGGGTGTGCGTCACCAGGATGTGGGTGATGCGCCGGCCCCCCGCCGCGGCCAGCACGGCCTGCAGATGGGCTTCGGTGTGGGCGTCCTCGGGCCCAGGGTCCAGCACCGCCAGCGCCTCGTGGCCGGGCGAGCCGATCAGGTAGGTGTTGGTGCCCGGCCCGGTCATCATCGAGCCATTGCCACAGGTGATGCGCTGCACGCGGGGCGAAAGCGTCACGACGCGCTCCGGCGCCAGCGTGGTCCACACCTCGCCGCGACCCTCGGGGTCCAGGCGACCGATCTCGGCAAAGGCCAGTTCCTGGGGCAGCACCGGGCGCACGCCCTGCGCGTCGCGACCCAGGCGCGGGGACTGTCGCTCGATGCGGGTCAGCTGCCGTGCGGCGGCCAGGGCCGCATCGACGGTGGGGTGGCTGGCCAGCCCCTGCAGCAGCGCCCGGGTCACCGGCAGCAGGCGCAGGCCGGCCGCCAGGGCTTGCGCCGGGGTCATCCAGGCCAGTTCCAGTGCCTCGCCCGCATCGGCCAGGGCCTGCTGCCCCTGCGGGGCCCGGGCCAGGAAGAAGCGGGTGTCGAAGCGGGGTTTCATGCCCAGCGGCGTCAGCCAGTGGGCCAGGTAGACCAGCCCATCGACCGCCAGGGTCAGCCCGGCCTGCCGCACCCAGTCGGCAAAGGCCTGGCCATCCTGCAGGCTCGGACGGATGGCCGCGCCCTGCGCCAGGGCCGCGTCGGGCCCGTCCGCCAGCAGCAGCCCCACCTCCTCGAAGCATTCGCGCACCGCCGCGATGGCGTAATCCAGCCCGCGGCAAGGCAGCTGCATGCGCTGGCTGAGCACCTCGTCGCGGCCCCGGGCCCGGTCGTGCAGGCCGGGGTCGGCGGCATCGAGCACCCCGCCGGGGAACACCCAGACGCCGCTGCGCATGTCGCCATCGCGCACGGCCCGGCGCAGCAGCAGCACCTGGGGGCCGCCCTCGGCGTCGCGCATCAGCACCACGCTGGCGGCGCGGCGGGTGCCCTGCAGGGCGGGGTCGTCCGACACCGGGCCACCGGCCGGCCATTCAGCCGGGCGGCCGGTTGCGCTGTCCACGGCGCGGTCCGTCGGGGCCTTCATCCCATGTCTCCTTTGTGCTGTTCTGTGCGGTCACACCCACACCAGAGTCTACGAAGTTCCGCCGCGGCTACAGTGCCGGCATGCCCGAAACCCCACCGTCGGTCGCCCGGCTGCGCATCGAGCCCCTCGGCTGCGTGCTGCCCGTCCCGGCCGGCATGAGCCTGCTGGAGGCGGCCGATGCGGCGGGGGTGCGTCTGCCACGCTCGTGCCGCAACGGCAGCTGCCGCGCCTGCCGCTGCCAGCTGACGGCAGGCGACATCCGCTACCGCATCGACTGGCCCGGCCTGAGCGCCGAGGAGCGCGCCCAGGGCGAGGTGCTGCCCTGTGTGGCCGAAGCCCTGGGCGACGTGACCCTGCTGGCGCCTGGCGCCCAGCAGCGCTGATCCTTCCGGCACCGAAGACCGTCACCCCAGCGTCAGATTCGGGTCTGATCCTTGCTTGGTGTCGGCCAAGACCCCGGCGTGCTCCGGGGCCCCTCGCCGACTGCCCTCTGGAGGACACGATGCCTGGACTGCCGAGCCTTTCCTGTCGCTCATGGCGCCGCCTGCTCTGCGCCAGTCTGGGTTGGCTGAGCCTGGGACTGGCGCAGGCCGAGGGAGACAGCCTGGTGATGCACCGGCTCGGCGCGCCCGAGAACGCCGCGGCGGCCCTGCGCGGTCCGGCGCTCTACCTCAAGGGCGACGGGCCGCCGGACGGCAGCTCCTTCGGCGCCTTCCTGCGTCAGGTGTCCACCGACCGGCTGGACGTGGTCGTGCTGGGCGCCAGCTATCCCGACTGGGAAGGCGAATGCCGCACGATCACGGGGCTGGCGCAGGTCAATTCCTGCACCACCATCGTGATCCGCGAGCCCCGGGACGCCGCCAACCCGGCGGTGCTGGACGCCATCCGACAGGCCGAGGTCGTCTACTTCCGCGGCGGGGACCAGTGCAACTTCATGCGTTGGCGCGACAGCCCGCTGCCGGCGGCGGTGCGGCAGGTGGTGCAGCGCGGCGGCGGCACCGGGGGCGGCAGCGCCGGCCTGGCCATCCAGGGCTCGCTGGCGGTGTACGACGGCTGCCAGGGCAGCGTCACCTCGCCCACCGCGCTGGCCGAGCCCTACCGGGACAACGTCAGCTTCAGCGAGCACATGTTCGACTGGTCCGCCCTGCGCAACACCTTGACCGACAGCCACTTCGTCAAGCGCGACCGCATGGGCCGGATGATGGCCTTTCTGTGCCGCCAGTTGGCCGTGGGCCAGACGACCCAGGCCTGGGGCCTGGGCATCAACGAGGGCACGGCCGTGGTGATCGACCGCAACGGCCTGGGCACCGTGTACGGCGACCGGGCCTACATGGTGCTGGCCGACCGCCCCTCGGAAAGCTGTCACCAGGGCGCGGACCCGGTCAGCTATGCGGGCTACAAGGTCTGGCGCCTGGATGCCGGGCAGCAGTTCGACTTCGCCCGCCGCCCGCAGACGGGCTACTACCGGGTGGATGTGGACCAGGGCGCGCTGAGCAGCGCGAATCCCTACGATCCCCCCGCGCCGGCGCACACGCTGGCCCTGCGGGATCCCGATCACCTGGACGGCCTGTGAGCGGTCCGCCCGAGGCCGCGCCCGCCCGACCTGTGACAGGCGCGGGAGCGGGACAGGCCGGGGCGCTCAGTGGCCGCTGCGGCGCGCCAGCAGGGCCAGCACGGCCTCCGGCACGCTGCGGCTGAGCGAATCCACCACCTCGGGATCGTCCAGGTCCGCGGCCGCGTCGTCGTCCTGCCCTTCCCCGCCCAGCAGCGCGATGGGCACCAGCGGCGGCCCGATCTGGGGATCGTCCCAGATCGGATCCCAGTCCTGGGCCGCGAGGTCGGTGGCCTGCAGAAAGCCGGTACACCAGTCCCGGGCATCCACCCACTCGCGCTCGCCTTCTTCGGCCACGCTGAAGATGGGTTCCCAGGACTCGACATCGTCCCGCCACTGGCAGGCCAGGGACTGCAGATGGCGCAGGACCAGCACCGTGGTGTTCTTGCGCTGACGCTGGCTGGGAAAGGGCGCGGCCTCCTCGCCGTCACCCCCCCACACCAGGGGCAGCCAGGCAGCGGTGCCCAGGCGCTCCAGCACCCCCGGCAGCAGCCACAGGCCGGTCAGGTAGCCATCCATGCCCTCGATGTTCATGGCGGCCTCGCTGGGCAGGGAGGCCAGCAGCTCGTCGAGCTGCTGGAGTTCGGCATCGCTCAGCGGGGTGTTGGGCGAGGCGGGATTGAAGTCAGGGTAGTTCATCGTGACGAGTGGGGATGAGAGGGCACCGAAGCGCTGGGCTGGCAGCGGACAGGACACATTGTCGCGGGCCGGCCTTCCTGCACGCTGCCATCAGCCGGTGCCCGATCTTGCGGGCGCTCGAGGACGCTGTCGAGCTCGCCCGTGAAGCGGCCCGACCAAGGTCTCACCGGCGAACGCCGTGTGCCGCTGCCCCCGTGCAGCCCCGTTCACCCCCCAGAAGTCCATGGCATGGGTGATGCTGCTGGAAAAGCCACCACAGCCCCGACTCACGGACATCAAGCAAGACCACTCGCTCAAGAGCGCACAAGCACAAGAGGACGCGCTGGCTTCGCTGCTGGTCAGCTCAGGGCCTTTCCCCTGAGCAGGCCTTCACCCTGCGTTCCTGCTCACGCCGCTGACCCCCCGAGGACTCACCAGCTGCCGGTGTTGGGCATGGAGGCCCAGGGTTCGGCCGGTGCCAGCGGCTGGCCGGCCTGAAGCAGCTCGACCGAGATCTGGTCGGGCGAACGCACGAAGGCCATGCGGCCGTCGCGCGGGGGGCGCAGGATGGTGACCCCGTGCGCCTGCAGCCGTTCGCAGGCGGCATAGATGTCCGACACCTCATAGGCCACATGCCCGAAGTTGCGCCCCCCGGTGTAGGTTTCCGGGTCCCAGTTGTGGGTCAGCTCGATCTGTGCGGCATGGTCTCCCGGAGCCGCCAGGTAGATCAGTGTGAAGCGCCCCTGGGGATAGTCGTCCCGGCGCACCACTTCCAGGCCCAGTGCATCGCGCCAGAACTGCAGGGAGGGCTCAACCTCGGTGACACGCACCATGGTGTGAAGGTATTTCATGCTCATGCGGTCACTTTACGGTTTTTCGCCTGCCATGGACTGGCACGGGTCTTGCCGAGCATCGTTCACGGTCTGCAGAAATGTCGCACATCACGGCTTAGGGATGGGCCAGCTCTCCTCGGATGCGAAAACTTGGAATCGGTGTATCCCTTGGTTGACGCCCCATGGCAAAGGTGAAGAACTTGAAATCCGCACTTCCATTCCTCTTCTCCGGCGCCCTGAAGGGAATCGCCGAGGCTTGCGTGGCCGCAGTGGTCGCCACGGCCGCCCAGGCCGCCACCGTGCCCGTCGCGGGCTATTCCCCCAACGAGATTCAGGCCAATCCACGGATCGATCTGATCGATTCGGAGTTCAGCCAGTCGCGCAACATGTTCACCTGGTGTGATTACCAGGGGCGCCTGTGGGTCGGCAAGCTCGACCCCACCACCGGCAACATCATCACCCCCACATACAAGCTGATCGACAGCGACGCGATCACGCCGGCGGACATGGGGATCACCACCAACGGTCCGGAGTGGGTGTCCACCGCCACGGGCGACCACATCGTCTACACGAAGTTCGTCAATGGCGGCCACACCTTGCAGAACGCCCGGCTTGCTTACGCCCAGCTCAACGCCGACGGTTCGCCCAACACGCTGTCGGTGCTGGGCCCTGACCTGCCACGCAATGCGCCCTACGCCAGCGACGACGAAGGCGATGCCAACCCGCGCATCAGCTATGTCGACCAGTTCAACCGCCACTACTGGCGCTACCTGAACGACGACTCCAGCGAGACCAAGGTCATGGGCATGAAGGCCACGCCCAAGCCGGTGTCGGTGCGCTTCGCACGGGGCGCCAACGCACTGGTCTACGCCCAGGATGTGAACGGCGTTAAGCAGGTCCTCATGCTCAAGCTCGACAGCGGCAAGCTGATGCAGATCACCACCGACGACGGTGACAAGGACCTGCGCACCGTGCCCTGGATGTGGTCTGCCCCCGAATTCAACGGCCAGCAGGTGCTGATGACCACGGTCAACGAAACCGAGCTGCGCTTCTACCGCCTGATG
>NZ_BADL01000367.1 GCF_000333615.1 Ideonella sp. B508-1
GCCACAGCTCGCCACCCTGCCGCGGCCCTACACTGGGGTCCGCTTCACCGCGAGGATGCAACACCATGGAATTCACCGCCTCGACCGGCTGGTGGGTCGCCACCGGCCTGCTGGTGGCCCTGGAACTGGCCAGCGGAACCTTCTACCTGCTGATGCTGGCCCTGGGCGCCGCCGCAGGGGCGCTGGCCGCCCACCTGGGACTGCTGCCCACCGCCCAGGTGGCCGCGGCCGCGCTGGTGGGCGGCGGCGCCACCGCCCTGCTGCACTGGCGGCGCCGGCGCCACCCGCAAGGCGCCCCCGCCGCGCAGAACCGCGACCTGCACCTGGACATCGGCGCCACCGTGCAGGTGAGCCACTGGAACCCTGATGGCACCACCCGGGTCGACCACCGCGGCACGCAGTGGAACGCCCGCCTCGAACATGGCCAGACCGGCCAAGCCGGCCCGCACCGCATCAGCGCGGTGGAGGCCAGCGGCCTGGTGCTGGTGCCGCTGCATCCCGCGGCCTGAATCCCCCCTTCCACACAAGGACTGCCCCATGGAAATCGCCCTCGTGCTGCTGGTCGTCGCGGCCATCTTCGTCAGCCAGGCCATCAAGATCGTGCCCCAGCAGCATGCCTGGGTGGTCGAGCGCCTGGGCAAGTACGACCGCACGCTCAGCCCCGGCCTGGCCTTCGTCACGCCCTTCATCGAGCGGGTGGCCTACAAGCACTCGCTCAAGGAGGTGCCGCTGGACGTGCCCAGCCAGGTCTGCATCACCAAGGACAACACCCAGCTGCAGGTGGACGGCATCATCTACTTCCAGGTGACCGACCCGATGCGGGCCAGCTACGGCTCCAGCAACTACGTGTTCGCCATCACCCAGCTGGCGCAGACGCTGCTGCGCTCGGTGATCGGCAAGATGGAGCTGGACAAGACCTTCGAGGAACGCGACCAGATCAACGGCGCGGTGGTCAGCGCGCTGGACGACGCGGCCGCCAACTGGGGCGTCAAGGTGCTGCGCTACGAGATCAAGGACCTGACCCCGCCGGCCGAGATCCTGCGCTCCATGCAGGCCCAGATCACCGCCGAGCGCGAGAAGCGCGCGCTGATCGCCGCCTCCGAGGGCCGCCGCCAGGAGCAGATCAACATCGCCTCGGGCGAGCGCGAGGCCTTCATCGCCCGCTCCGAAGGCCAGCGCCAGGCCGAGATCAACCAGGCCCAGGGCCAGGCCGCCGCCATCACCGCGGTGGCCGAAGCCACGGCCGAGGCCATCCGCAAGATCGCCGAGGCCATCCAGCACCCGGGCGGCGAACAGGCGGTGCAGCTCAAGGTGGCCGAGAAGGCGGTGGAGGCCTATGGCCAGCTGGCGCAGAAGAACAACACCATGATCGTGCCGGGCCACATGGGCGAGGTGGCCGGCCTGATCGGCACCGCGATGGCGCTGATGAAGGGCGGCGGCACGCCCGGCACCCGCTGAACCGCCACAAGAGCCCGGCATGGCCGCCCTGCCCAACGACCGTCTGATGGTCGCCATCGCCTCGCGCGCCCTGTTCGACTTCGAGGAGGAGAACCGGCTGTTCGAGACCGGCGACGACCAGGGCTACATGGCCTTGCAGATGCAGCGCCTGGACCAGCCGGCCGCGCCGGGCGTGGCCTTCTCGCTGGTGCAGAAGCTGCTGGCCTTCAACCGCGACCGGCCCCGGGTGGCGGTGGTCATCCTCTCGCGCAACGACCCGGTCTCCGGCATGCGCGTCTTCCGCAGCGCCCAGCACCATGGGCTGACGCTGGAACGCGGCGTCTTCACCCGCGGCGAAAGCCCCTGGCGCTATCTGCGGCCGCTGCAGGCCCAGCTCTTCCTGTCGGCCAACGAGACCGATGTGCGCTCGGCCCTGGCCGCCGGGGTGCCGGCCGCGCGGGTGCTGCCGCACGCCCGCCAGGCCTCCGACGCCCACCCCGACGAGCTGCGCATCGCCTTCGACGGCGACGCGGTGCTGTTCTCCGACGAGGCCGAGCAGGTCTTCCAACGCGACGGCCTGGCCGCCTTCCAGCAGCACGAGATCGATCGGGCCGCCCGCCCCCTGCCGCCCGGCCCCTTCAAGCCTCTGCTGGACGCGCTGACCCGGCTGCGCCTGAGCACACCCGAAACCGGCATGGGCCTGCGCACCGCGCTGGTCACCGCCCGTGGCGCCCCCGCGCACGAACGCGCCATCCGCACGCTGATGGCCTGGCAGGTGCCGGTGGACGAGGCCATGTTCCTGGGCGGCTGGGACAAGGGCCCCTTCCTGGCCGAGTTCGAGCCCGACTTCTTCTTCGACGACCAGACCCGGCATGTAGAGAACGCGGCTTCGCATGTGCCCGCCGGCCATGTGGACGCGGGCACGATGAACGGGCGCTGAAGCGCCGGCCTCGGCCTCAGGGCGTGAAGCCGCGCGCCTCGATGCGCACCAGGTCGAAGCGCACCGTGCCATCCGGCCCCGGCTCCACCCCCACCACGGTCTGCTGTGAAGCGCTGCCCGCCTTGAGCAGCACGTGACCGGGCTCGGGATGGTCGTCCTGGCAGCTCAGGCCGGTGGCGGTGCGGCTGCTGCGCTGGGCGCTGCCGGCGGTGCAGTCCAGCACCGGGCCCAGCCGGGCCAGGGCCTGGCGGTAGAAGGCCGCCACCTGCGGCAGGCTGTCGCGGCTGGCGTACTTCAGCGCCACCACCCGCAGGCCCAGCGAGCCGCCCCAGAGCTTGAGGTCCACCGCACTGTCGTCGCCGTCCGGGTCCCGGAAACGCTGGGCGCCGGGGTAGGCCGGCAGACCGACCTGGGCCACCGTGACCTCGGGCTCCACCGTCACCCCGGCGCTCCAGCCCGCCTGGGCGGCCGTGCCCGCGAGGCTGCCCGTCACCAGCCCGCCCACCACCAGCAGAGCCTTGCAGGCCGGCTGGCGCCATCCTGGCTTTGTCATCGCACACGCTCCTTGCTCGGTATGTCCTGTCCCGAGCGCATGCTCGCGGCCGACGGCCTGGCGGGCCAGCCCGCTGCGACGAAATGACCGCGGCGAGGCATGGACCGCCCATCCGACGGCATGGACGGCGCGCGGGAACACCCGCACGGAGAGGCCGCGCCTCCCGCGGCGAAAATGCGCGGTTTCGCCCCGCGCCCACCCGGCGCCCGGGCGCCCCTGTCCCGACACCACACACACCGGATGCCTTCTTCTGCATCGTCTCCCGAGCTGGCCGGCGGCACGACCGCCTCGGATTCGGCTTCCTCCGCCACCGTCACCCGTCACCCGCCCGGCCTGAAGGTCATCTTCATGGCCGAGATGTGGGAGCGCTTCAGCTACTACGGCATGCGCGCCCTGCTGGTGCTCTACCTGGTCAACGCCCTGGGCTACCAGCGTGCCGACGCGCTCCAGCTCTACGGGCTCTACACCGGCCTGGTCTACCTCACGCCGCTGCTGGGCGGCTACCTGGCCGATCGCTGGATCGGCACCCGCCTGGCCATGGTCATCGGCGGCGTGGTGATGATGCTGGGCCACTTCGCCATGGCCTTCGAGCCGCTGCTGCACGTGGCCCTGGGCCTGCTGATCGTGGGCAACGGCTTCTTCAAACCCAACAGCACCTCGCTGGTGGGCATGCTGTACGAACCGGGCGACCCGCGCTGCGCCGGCGGCTACACCATCTTCTACATGGGTGTGAATGTGGGCGCCTTCCTATCACCACTGGTGGCCGGGACGCTGGGCGAGCGCCTGGGCTGGCACTGGGGCTTTGCCAGCGCCGGCGTGGGCATGGCCTTCGGGCTGATCGCGCTGCTGTGGCGCCAGCCCCTGCTGGCCCGCGCCGGCCTGCGCGAGGGCCAGGCCCCGATTGGCTGGGCCGACGGGCCGCGCATCGCCGTCTGGACGGCCGGCAGCCTGGCCCTGGTGCTGGCGGTGCTGGGTGCCGGTCACCTGCTGGCGCCGCTGTGGGCATCGCTGGGTGCGACCGCCAAGGGCGTGGCGGGTCTGGTGCTGCTGGCGGCGGTGTTCTTCGGTCTCAAGCGCCCGCGCCAGGGCCGCGACGCCCAGCCCCTCACCCGCGCCGAGTGGTCGGCCATGCTCGTGATCGCCATCACCACCGTGTTCGTCATCGTGTTCTGGATGGGCTATGAGCAGGCCGGCGGCTCGATGAGCCTGTTCGCCGACCAGCAGACCGACCGTCACCTGATGGGCTGGGAGATCCCGGCCTCCTGGTTCCAGAGCATCAACCCGCTGGCCATCATGGCGCTGGCGCCGCTGTTCTCGGCCCTGTGGCTGCGCCTGGACCAGAGCCGCTACGCCCTGCCAGACCCGGCCAAGATGGGCCTGGGCATGATCGTGCTGGGCCTGGGCTTCGTGCTGATGGCCGCGGCCCAGAGCCGGGCCGAGGCCCTGGGCTCGGTGGGTCCGCTGTGGCTGGCCGGCGTGTACCTGCTGCACACCATCGGCGAACTGATGCTCTCACCGGTGGGCTATGCCATGGTTTCCCAGATCGCCCCGGCCCGGCTGGTGGGCCTGCTGATGGGTGTCTGGCTGGCTGGCATCGGCGTGGCCAATTACCTGGCCGGCGCGCTGGAGAGCCTGCTGGCCGGCAGCGGCATCCCGCCCTTCGTGTTCCTGTTCAGCTCGTCCATCGGCGCGGGCGTGCTGCTGCTGCTGATCACGCCCTGGCTGAACCGGCTGAGCCACCGGAGCGCAGACTGAGCGCGCAAGAAACAAGACTGCGACACAGCCGCTGACACCCCGAGGCCACGCATTGACACGCGTCAATGTGGCCTTCGGGCTGGGCTCGCAGACTGCTCCCCGACACGCCGGCCACCCGACCCGAGCCGGCGCCCCACCCCCGTCGAGAGGAGCCTGCCATGAGCACCACCATCTTCTTCATCCCCAGTGTCAACCTGATGGGCGCCGGCTGCCTGAAGGACGCCGCCGCCGACATCCAGTCCAAGGGCTGGCGCAAGGCCCTGGTGGTGACGGACGCCCCGCTGGTGCGTACCGGCCTGGTGGCCAAGGTGACCGAGCTGCTGGGCACGCATGGCGTCACCTCGGTGGTGTTCGACGGCGTCAAGCCCAACCCCAACGTGGCCAATGTGGAGGCCGGTCTGGCCCTGCTGAAGGCCAATGCCTGCGACTTCGTGATCTCGCTGGGCGGTGGCTCGCCGCACGACTGCGCCAAGGGCATCGCCCTGGTCGCTGCCAACGGCGGCCACATCACCGATTACGAGGGCCTGGACAAGTCCGCCAAGCCGCAACTGCCGCTGGTGGCCATCAACACCACCGCCGGCACGGCCAGCGAGATGACGCGCTTTTGCATCATCACCGACGACAGCCGGCACGTGAAGATGGCCATCGTGGACAAGCACACCACCCCGGTGCTGTCTGTCAACGACCCCGAGCTGATGATGGGCATGCCCGCCGGCCTGACCGCCGCCACCGGCATGGACGCGCTCACGCATGCGATCGAGGCCTATGTCTCCACCGCCGCCAACCCGATCACCGACGCCTGTGCCCTCAAGGCCGTCACGCTGATCAGCCAGCAGCTGCGCACCGCCGTCGCGCACGGCCAGGACGCCGCAGCCCGCGAGGCCATGGCCTATGCCCAGTTCCTGGCCGGCATGGCCTTCAACAACGCCTCGCTGGGTTATGTGCACGCCATGGCCCACCAGTTGGGTGGCTTCTACGACCTGCCGCACGGCGTGTGCAACGCCATCCTGCTGCCGCATGTGCAGGCCTTCAACGCCCGCGTGGCCGCCGGCCGGCTGGGCGATGTGGCCCGGGCCATGGGCGTGAACGTCGACAGCCTGACCGACGCGCAGGCCGCCCAGGCCTGCCTGACCGCGATCCGCCAGCTCAGCGCCGATGTGGGCATCCCGGCCGGCGTGGGCAGCCTGGGCGCCAAGGAAGCCGACATCCCCACCCTGGCCACCAACGCCATGAAGGATGCCTGCGGCCTGACCAACCCGGTGCAGCCGACCTTCGAAGAGGTCTGCGCGATCTTCCGCGCGGCGCTCTGAGCCGCCCCGGATGGGGGAGGGCGAGGGGCTAGACTCGCCCGATGCCCTCCCTGGTTTCGCTTTCCCCGCTCACCCTGGCGGACGGCCCCGAGTTCGTGGCCGCAGCCCTTGGCAGTCACCGCCTGCATGGCCGCTGGGTTCATCCCCCCCAGGATCTCGCCGCCTTCGCACAACGGCTGGAGCACCTGCAAGCCCCGAGCGGGCTGTGGCTGGGGGTCCGGCGTCGCGACAGTGGTGCGCTGGCCGGCAGCATCGAGCTGAGCCAGATCGTGCTGGGCAGCTTCCGCAGCGCCTACCTGGCCTACCTCGCCTTCGAAGGCCATGCCGGCCAGGGCCTGATGCGCGCCGGTGTGGGCCTGGCGGTCCGTCACGCCTTTGGGCCCTTGAAGCTGCACCGGCTGGAAGCCAACATCCAGCCGGAGAACCAGGCGTCCATCGCCCTGGTGAAGTCCTGCGGCTTCGAGCGCGAGGGCTACTCGCCGCGCTACCTGAAGATCGGCGGGCGTTGGCGCGACCACGAACGCTGGGCCATCCGGGCGGACTGAAGCCGGCCGGTCCTCGGTCGCTTGGCGCCTTCAGCCGAAGACCTTCTTCAGGATCTCGCTGCCGGTGCCGGCCGGATCGCGGCGAATCTTCTTCTCCTCCTCGCCGATCATCAGGTAGAGCCCGTCCAGCGCCTTGCGCGTGACGTACTGCTGGATGTTGGCGTCTTCCTTGGCCACCAGTCCCAGGCTGCTGGCCTGGCCGGCCACGGCGTTGTACTTGCTGGCCAGGTCCACCTTCTCGGTGGCCTGGGTCACGATGGGCAGGAAGCGCTCGGTCAGGGGCGACCGCGTCTTCTTGGCAAAGAAGTCGGTCACCGAGGTGTCGCCGCCCTTCACGATGCCCACCGCATCGTCCACCGACATGGTCTTGACCGCCTGCACCAGCAGGGTCTTGGCCTCGGGCACCGCCGCCTCGGCCGCGCGGTTCATGGCCGTGACGAGTTCATCGACGCGCTTTTGCTGACCGGTGAACTTGAGCATCTGGGCCGCGTCCTTCAAGACACCCGGCAGCGGGATCTTGACCTTGGGGTTGCCCAGAAAGCCGTCCTGCCGGCCCAGCAGGGACACGGCACTCTCGGCTCCGCGCTCCAGTGCCGTCTTGACGCCCAGCGTGGCATCCGCCTGGCTGAACAGCGCAGCCCGGGCCGGCAACCCGGCCGCCACGCCCAGCAGGCCGCCCAGGGCCCAGCGGCCGCAGTCACGTCGCTTGAACAGCATCTTCTTCCTCCTGTGTGGGGTGTCGGCCTCATGGTGCGCCAGGCACCGGGGGCTGGCAACCCACCCGCAGCGGCAGCACGTGACTTAGGGTAAAACCGGTACCTCATCCTCCCACATCCATCCGCGTGGCAACCCCCACTTCAGCGCCCTGCGACGACCCGTCCCTGCCCCTGACGCGCTGGGGCCGTGGCTGGCAGCGCTGGCGCCCCTGGCTGCTGGCGGGCCTGGGCCTGCTGCTGGCCGCCCTGGTGGGCGCGGCCCTGGCCCATCTGCTGCAGGAGGTGCGCTACGGCCAGGTGATGGGCGCCGTGCGCCGCACCCCGGGCATCTGGCTGCTGTGGTCGCTGCTGGCCACTGCCATCAGCTACGCCACCCTCACCCAGTACGACGCCTCGGCCTTGCGCTACATCGGCGCCAAGGTGCCCCGCGGCACGGTGACCCTCACCGCCTTCGTGGCCTATGCGCTGTCCAACACCATCGGCCTGGGCCCGCTGTCCGGCGGGGCGGTGCGCATGCGGCTGTACACCCAGGCCGGGCTGGAGCCCGGACAGATCGCCCGGGTGATCGGCTTCAACACGGTGGCCTTCCTGCTGGGCATGCTGGCCTTCGGGGCCCTGGGCTTGCTGTGGGGCGCCCCCACCATCGCCCCGCTGCTGCATGTGGTGCCCGGCAGCCTGCAGGCACTGGCCGTGGCGCTGCTGCTGGGCCTGGCGGCCTTTGTGGGGCTGTGCCACCGGCAGCGGGTGCTGGCCTGGCGCTGGGGGCCCCAGCGGCGCTGGCACGTGGGCCTGCGCCTGCCCCCGGCCGGCCTGGCCCTGGCGCAGCTGGCCATCTCGGCGGTGGAACTCACCGCCTCGGGCCTGGCCCTGTGGTGCCTGCTGCCCGAGAACCCGCTGCCGCTGCTGAGCTTCCTGGCGCTGTACGCGGTGGCCATCTCGGCGGCCCTGGTCAGCCATGTGCCCGGCGGCGTGGGCGTGTTCGAGGCGGTGATGCTGCTGGCCGCCGGCCCGCACCTGCCCACCGCCCAGCTGCTGGGCGCCCTGCTGCTCTACCGCGGCCTGTACTACGTGCTGCCCCTGGTGCTGGCCAGCGGCCTGCTGGTGGCCTACGAGCTGCGGCCGGCGGCGGTGGCCCCGATGGGCCGGGCGGCGGTGCGGCAAAGCCCGCGTCTGCTGGCGGCCCTCACCCTGGTGGCCGGCCTCTGGCTGGTGGTCTCCGGGGTGACGCCCTTCACCCGCGACGCCCGCGAGGTGCTGGTGGCGCTGAACGTGCCGCTGCCGCTGATCGAGGCCTCGCACTTCCTGGGCAGCGTGGCCGGCCTGGGCCTCTTGGTGGTGGCCCGAGGCCTGCTGCACCGGCTGGATGCGGCCTGGTGGGCCGCCCTGGGGTTGTCGCTGGTGGCTGCGGTGCTGGCCCTGCCCAAGGGCATCGCCCTGAACGAGGCGGCCCTGCTCCTCACGCTGGCGGTGCTGCTGGTCGTCTCGCGCCGGCAGTTCGACCGCCCGTCCTCGCTGTTCGCCCAGCACCTGGAGCCCGAGTGGCTGGTGGGGCTGGCCGGCGTGCTGCTGGCCAGCCTGTGGATCCTGTTCTTCGCCTACAAGCAGGTGGCCTACAGCAACCACCTGTGGTGGCAGTTCGAGCTGGATGGCCAGGCCCCACGCTCGCTGCGCGCCCTGACCGCCATCGCCCTGTTGTCGCTGGCCCTGGGCCTGTGGCAGATGCTGCGCCCCCGGGCCAACACCCTGAGCCGCCCCACGGCCGAGGAGATCGCCCGGGCTGCGGCCCTGGTGCAGGCCGGCCCGCGGGCCGAAGGCTGCTACCTGCTGATGGGTGACAAGCACCTGCTGTTCTCACCCAGCGGCCGCAGCTTCCTGATGTACGGGCGCCAGGGCCGCACCTGGGTGTCGCTGTTCGGGCCCTTCGGCGAACGTCGGGAGTGGCCGGACCTGGTCTGGCAGTTCATCGAACTGGCCACCGCGCACGGGGGGCGACCCGCCTTCTACCAGGTGCGCCCGGCCCACCTGCCGCTGTACCTGGACTGCGGGCTGCAGGCCATCAAGCTCGGTGAGTACGCCCAGGTCAGCCTGCCGGATTTCAGCCTCAAAGGGGGCAAGCGGGCCAATCTGCGGGCCGGCGTGAACCGCGGCGAGCGCGAAGGCCTGAGCTTCGAGGTCGTCCCGCCCGAGGCCGTGCCCGCCCTGCTGCCGGAGCTCAAGGCCATCTCGGACGCCTGGCTGGAACAGCAGCAGGGCCGCGAGAAGGGCTTCTCGGTGGGCCGCTTCGACCCGGACTACCTGCGCCAGCTGCCCGTGGCCCTGGTGCGCCAGCATGACCGCCTGGTGGCCTTCGCCAATCTGCAGCTGACCGCCTGCCACGAGGAAGCCAGTGTCGACCTGATGCGCCACCGGCCCGAGGCACCGGCCGGCACCATGGATTTCCTCTTCGCCAAGGTGATGCTGCACCTGCAGGCCGAGGGCTACCAGTGGTTCGGCCTGGGCATGTCCCCGCTGGCCGGCATGGCCGAGCGCCGCAGGGCCCCCCGCTGGCAACGGCTGGGCCGCCTGCTGTACAAGTACGGGGACCGCTTCTACCGCTTCCGCGGCCTGCGCAGCTTCAAGGACAAGTTCGAACCCGGCTGGGAGGCCCGCTACCTGGCCACGCCGGGCGGTCTGGCCCCGGTGTTCGCGCTGGCCGACATCGCGGTGCTGATCGGCGGTCACCCTGACGAAATCGAGACCTGATGTTGCTGCCACTTTTTCTGCGTCATCCCTGGACCTCCCGCCCGCTGTCCCTGGGCATCGGCATGGGCCTGCTCGGCGCCAGCGCCTTGGCGGCGGTGCCGGCCCCACAAATGGTGTCCCACGGCCTGTTCAGCAACGTCAAGGTGCAACGCCCCGAGGGCACGCCCCAGCAGTTCGTGCTGCTGCTGCAAAACCAGGCCGAGGGCCCCAGCCCGGCCGAACAGGCGCTGGCCGAGAAGATGGTGGCCAGCGGCGCCATGGTGGCCAGCGTGCCGCTGCCCCCGTTCTACCAGCGCCTGGCGGCCCAGGACGGCAAGTGCACCTACCCCGGCGGCGCCTTCGAGAACCTCTCGCGCAGCATCCAGGCCCAGGACCACCTGCCCAACTACCTGCTGCCCCTGCTGGTGGGCAGCGGGTCGGCAGCGGCCGTCACCTACGCCGCCCTGGCCCAGACCCCGGCGGGCACCTTCGCCGGTGGACTGTCGCTGGGCTTCTGCCCCCGCCTGCCGCTGACCCCGCCGATGTGCGCCGGCCCAACGCTGAAGTGGCAGGCCGGGGCCGACAGCGCCGGGGTGGATCTGCTGCCGGCGCCATCCGCGCTGGCCACCCACTGGATGGCCCTGGGCGGCGGCGAAGAGAACTGCAGCAGTGCGCAGGCCCAGGCCTTCGTGCAGAAGGTGCCCCAGGCCAAATGGCTGGGCGCTGGCGCCCCGGCCGCCAACGGCTTGCCCGCCGGCTTCGAGGCCGCCTGGGCAGCCCTGGCCGTCAAGCAGGTGCCGCTGGGACCGCCGCCCAGTCAGCTGTCCGACCTGCCCCTGATCGAGCTGCCCACGCCGGACGATGGCGCCAGCACACCCCCCGCGGGGCGTGGCCAGTCCACCTTCGCCGTGCTGATCTCGGGCGATGGCGGCTGGGCCAGCATTGACAAGGGCATCGCCAAAGCCCTGGTGGCCCAGGGCGTGCCGGTGGCCGGACTGGATTCGCTGCGCTACTTCTGGAGCGAGCGCACGCCCGAGGGCCTGGCCACCGACCTGGACCGGGTCATCCGCTACTACGCCGCCCGCTGGGGCCGCAGCAAGGTGATCCTGATCGGCTATTCGCAAGGGGCCGACGTGCTGCCCTTCGCGCTCAACCGCCTGCCCCCCGGCACCCGGGCCCGGGTGCAGCTGGCAGCCCTGCTGGGGCCGGGGCAGAAGGCCTCGTTCGAGTTCCACGTCAGCAACTGGATTGGCCCCAGCGGCGACAAGCCCATCCTGCCCGAGGCCCGCAAGCTGTCGGCCAGCAACACCCTGTGCGTGTATGGCGAAAGCGAGAAGGACTCGCTGTGCCCCGAGCTCAGCCCGGCCCAGGCCCGGCCGCTGCCGCTGACCGGGGGCCACCACTTCGGCGGCGACTACGAGGGCCTGGCCGGCAAGATCCTGGAGGCCGCGGGCCGCTGAGGGCATGATCGCGCCATGGACGACTTCGACCTCAACCCCGACTTCTTCAAGCCGCCGGCCTTTCGCCCGGACGAGGCCCTGCAGCACCTGCGACGCGAGCTGCGTGCGCTGGGCCTGAACGAACGCGAGGGGCGCTTCGAGCGCCAGGGCCAGGCCCTGCTGAAGGACGTGGCCGTCTCGCCCGACGGCGTGGCCCTGAACCTGGCATTGGCGCGGCGGCTGGCCCGCACCCCCGAATGGCAGCCCCGCAGCCTGCGCGACAGCGCCCAGCTGCGTGACCTGCTGGCCGAGGTGAAGAAGCGCCTGTCGGCCGCTGCCGACGAGGAGTGATCACTTCTCGACGATCACGAAGTGCTTGCGCAGCGTCTGCAGCACCTCGAAGGAGCCGCGGAAGTTCGGCGGGATCATCACCGCCTGGCCCGGGCCGATGTCGGTCACCGAGCCGTCCTCGCCATGCAGCCGGGCCTGGCCCGAGATGACATGGAAGTACTCGTGCTCGGCCGGGCCGAACTCGATGCGCCAGCGGCCGGGTTCGCAGTCCCAGATGCCGGCGCACAGACCCTCGGGGCCGCTTTCGTACAGGGTCCAGGTCGAGCGCAGCGGCGCACCCAGCTCGCGGCGCTCCTCACGCGGCTGGTCGATCACCGGTGCCTGGGCCGGGACGTCGAAGCGGACAATGGACACCATGGGAAACCTCTCGTGGATACAGCGCTGAGGCGCAGGCTCAGCGCACGGTCATCGGGATGGTGACCGGCCCGTCATTGACCAGGTGCACCTGCATGTCGGCACCGAACTCGCCGGTGCCCACCTGCGGGTGACGCGAGCGGGCCTGGGCCACCAGATGGTCGTACAGGGTCTGGCCCAGCGCCGCGGGCGCCGCGCCGGTGAAACTGGGCCGGTTGCCGCTGCGGGTGTCGGCGGCCAGCGTGAACTGCGAGACCAGCAGCAGACCGCCGGGCGTGCCAGCACCGTCCAGGTCCTGCACGCTGCGGTTCATCTTGCCAGCGGCGTCGCTGAAGATGCGCAGCTTGAGCAGCTTGTCCAGCAGCTTGTCGGCCTGGGCCGGCGTGTCCTCGGGCTCGGCGCAGACCAGCACCAGCAAGCCCTGTCCGATGGCCCCGGTGACCCGGCCGGCCACCTCCACCCGAGCGTCGTGCACCCGCTGAATCACTGCAATCAAGCCAGAACCCTGAAGATCAATGCGGAAGTGCGGATGATAGCCAGTCGTGTTGTAACAGGCAGGTACACGCGCCCCATTTCAAATGTGTAGGATGCACACCCTTCCCCGTCGGCATTTCAAGGAGTCCTGACCGATGTCCGCCACCGCCCGTTCCCGTTCGTCCCGTTGGCTCAGCCTGGTGCTGGCCGCCAGCCTCAGCTATGCGGGCATGTTGCAGGGCGCACAGGCAGCGCTGATCGGCACCGATGCCGTGGCGGCGGCGCAAGCCCCGGCCAGCCGTTCCGGCGCGGAATCCCGCGCCCTGCTGAACCATGCGCTGGACCGTGCGGACGTGGTCCAGGCCCTGCAGGACCGGGGCGTCGATCCGGCCGAGGCCCGTGCCCGCGTGGCCGCCCTGAGCGATGCGCAAGCCCAGTGGATGGCCAGCCAGATCGACCAGGCCCCCGCCGCCGGCAGCGACATCCTGGGCGTGCTGGTCTTCCTGTTCGTGCTGCTGTTGATCACCGACATCCTGGGCCTGACCAAGGTCTTCCCCTTCACCCGCTCGGCCCGCTGAGCCGCTTGCAGGTCTTGAAGGGCCCGGTATCCCGCCGGCGGCGCCTGCTGGCCTGGCTGGCGGGCTCCGCCTGGGTTTCGGCCGGCCTGACGGGCTGCGCCAGCCTGGACGCACCGTCCATCACCGCGTTGCAGGCACGGCCTCCGGCCGACCTGCCTCGCCAGGTTTTGCTGCGCGGGGTGCCCTTCTTTCCCGATGAAGGCACCTTGTGCGGCCCGGCCACCCTGGCGAGCGTGCTCGGGGCGGCCGGCCGGCCGGTGTTGCCCGAAACGCTGACGCCGCAGGTCTATCTGCCCGGCCGCGAGGGCAGTCTGCAACCGGAAATGCTGGCCGCCGCCGCGCGGCAGGGCGCCCTGGCCGTGCAACTGCCCCCCCGGCTGGAGGCCGTGTTGAGGACGCTTGCCGCCGGCCAGCCGGCGCTGGTGCTAGTGAATCTGTCGCTGCCGATCTGGCCGCGCTGGCACTACGCCGTGGTGGTGGGCTATGACCTGGACCAGGGCGAGGTGCATCTGCATTCCGGCACCCAGGGTGATGCCCGGTGGTCACTGCAGACCTTCGAGCACACCTGGGCCCGCAGCGAACACTGGGCCATGGTGGCCAACCCGCCGGATCGGCTCCCGGCCATGGCCGACGCGACCGCAGTGCAGGAGTCGCTGTTGAGCCTGGAGCGGGCCCGCGGCGCGGCCGCTGCCCGACCGGGCTGGGAAGCGGCCGCCCAACGCTGGCCCGACGCCCTGGTGATCGGCATGGGGCTGGGTAACAGCCGTTACGCGACAGGCGACCTGCCCGGCGCCGCCCAAGCCTTCGAGCAGGTGGCCCGCACACACGACAGCGCCGCCGCATGGAACAACCTGGCCGAGCTGCGTCGCGCGCTGGGCCAGCCCGACGCCGCGCGGGAGGCTGCGCGCCGCGCCTGGCAGCGCGCCCTCAGCGCAGAGCCGGCCTTCCAGCCGGCCGTGCGCGACACGCTGCGCGAGCTGGGCCTGTCGCCCGACACCCTGGCCGCCACGCCCGCCGCGCCTTGAGCGGCTGGGCGCTGCTGGCCTTCAGAAGTTGGTGATGGCCAGCAGCTCGACCTCGAAGGTCAGCGTGGCATTGGGCGGGATCACGCCGCCCGCACCACGGCTGCCGTAGGCAATGGCCGGCGGGCAGGTCAGCTTGGCCTTGCCGCCCGCCTTCATGCGCTGCAGACCCTCGGTCCAGCAGGGGATGACGCGGTTGAGCGGGAACTCGGCCGGCTGGCCGCGGCGGTAGGAGCTGTCGAACTCGGTGCCGTCGGCCAGCGTGCCGCGGTAGTTCACCTTCACCGTGTCGGTGGCCTTGGGCGACAGACCGGTGCCGACCTTGATGTCCTGGAAGACCAGGCCGCTGGCGGTGGTGACCAGCGCGGCCGGAGCCGGGTCGGCGGCCAGAGCCAGCGAGGACAGGGACAGTGCCAGGGCACCGGCGGCAAACGACAGACGCATCATGGGAAGAATCCTTTCAGAAGCCAGAGGCCCGGACGCGCCGGGCGGCAGGCCGCAAGCTTAGCCGGCTTCAGCCCAGGGTCACGCGGGCGAACTTGCGCTTGCCCACCTGCAGCACGAAGGTGCCGGCCTCGACCTTGAGGCCCTTGTCATTGACCACCGTGCCGTCGATGCGCACACCGCCCTGCTCCACCATGCGCAGGCCTTCGCTGCCGCTGGCCACCAGGTTGGCGGCCTTGAGCAGCGCGCCGATGGCCATCGGCGCACCGCTGAGCGTCAGCTCGGGGATGTCGTCGGGGATGCCGCCCTTGCTGCGGTTGACGAAATCCTGCTCGGCAGCCTCGGCCGCAGCGGCGTTGTGGAAGCGCGCGGTGATCTCCTTGGCCAGGGCGACCTTGGCGTCGCGCGGGTTGCGCCCGCCCTCGACCTCGGCCTTCAGCGCGGCGATGTCGGCCTCGGAGCGGAAGGACAGCAGGGTGAACCAGCGCCACATCAGCTCGTCGCTGACCGACATGACCTTGGCGAACATGGAGTTGGCCGGCTCGGTGATGCCGATGTAGTTGCCCTTGGACTTGGACATCTTGTCCACGCCGTCCAGGCCCTCCAGCAGCGGCATGGTCAGGATGCACTGCGGCTCCTGGCCGTACTCGGCCTGCAGGTGGCGGCCCATCAGCAGGTTGAACTTCTGGTCGGTGCCGCCCAGCTCCAGGTCGCTCTTGAGCGCCACCGAGTCGTAGCCCTGCATCAGGGGGTAGAGGAACTCGTGCACCGAGATGGCGGTGCCGCTCTGGAAGCGCTTGGTGAAGTCCTCGCGCTCGAGCATGCGGGCCACGGTGTACTTGGCCGCCAGCTGGATCATGCCGCGCGCGCCCAGCGGGTCGCACCACTCGCTGTTCCAGCGCACCTCGGCCCGGTCCATGTCCACCACCAGGCGGATCTGCTCGAAGTAGGTCTTGGCGTTGGCCTCGATCTGCTCGCGGGTGAGCGGCGGACGGGTGCTGTTGCGGCCGGAGGGATCGCCGATGGTGGTGGTGAAGTCGCCGATCAGCGGGATCACGGCCAGGCCCAGGTCCTGCAGCTGGCGCATCTTGTTGAGCACCACCGTGTGGCCCAGGTGCAGGTCCGGCGCGGTCGGATCCATGCCGAACTTGATGCGCAGCGGCACGCCCGTGGCTTCCCAACGCTGGAGCTTCTTCACCCAGTCGGCTTGCGGCAGCAGCTCGGCGCAGCCGCGCAGGCTGATGGCCAGGGCCTCCTGCACACGGTCGCTCAAGGGGAGATCGGAGGGCACGGCGCCGGCCGGGGCCTGGGCTGCATCAAGGTCGGACATGGTGGTTCAAAGCGGGGTGAATCGCCCTTGGGACACAGGTCGGCTTGCTATACTCGACCGATCGGTTGCTGACCGGCATCGTGGCCAAGCCCGGGCGCAAAACGCCCGATTCTACGAGGGAGTCCACGGAGTGCCGGAGAGGTCGCCCCAGCCTGCGCCAGGACGGCGTCGTCCGCGCAGGCTGGTTCGTATCAGGCCGGGACGCCGGTGCCGCTTCAGGGAGCAGCCCCCACCCACCGCCTGACCACATCGCTGACTTTCCGGACGGGGCCCGGCCCCGGCAGAACCTTGAGCTTGTTGGGCCCCTTCTCCCGTTTTCCCTTGGCATCGCTGCAAAGCGCCCTCGCCTCGGCCTCCCACTCCCTTCGACAGCATCCCCGCGCCGTGGCCGCCGCCGTGCTGGCCCTGGTCGCCGGCACCGGTGTCACCGCCTTCGGCATCGCGCCGCTGGCCCCGGATGCGGCCCAGTTGCCCCGCCGCCAGAT